>DASUAR010000185.1:0-6069 GCA_035763685.1 Actinocrinis sp.
GACCGCATCTCGCCCTTGCGTCACGTCCAGCGAGGAGGAACCCGTGCCGCTGTCCGAGCATGAGCAACGGCTGCTCGAGCAGATGGAGCGGGCGTTGCACGCCGAAGACCCGAAGTTCGCGTCTGCGCTCCAGGGCGACAAACTGCGCCGCAGGCTGCGGCGTCGCGTCGCGCTCTCTGTCATTGGTGTGCTCGCGGGCGGGGCGATGATCGGCTACGGAATCGTCGCCAGACGCGTCGCGCTCGACGCGGCCGGCGGCGCGGTGGTCGTCGCGTGCGCGTGGCTGGCCTGGATCGTCTGGCGCAGGGTTCCCGCGCCCGGGCAGATCGTGCCGGCTTTCAAGCTGCGGCCGCGCCGCTCAGCGCGGGCCGGATCCTTCGGCCAGCGGATGGAGCTGCGTTGGCAGCACCGCCGCGAGCGCGACGGGTTCTAGGCAAACAGGCCGCGGTTCATCTCCCAGTCGGCAAGCAGCCGCGACGCACCCGGCCGCGCCTTCCGGGAGCCTCTTCACCCCGGTCCGCTCTCAGTCCCGCGGTCTGCGGCCGCCGCGGTAGATCGACGCCGAGACGCGCTCGCGCCGCTCACGCAACCGAGTGAGCGAGGAGGAGGGCAGGATCGCGGCCCTGATCCGGTTCGCTCGGCTGGCATGCTCGGCGAGCGCCCCGCGCAACGTGCGCAGATCCCTCGGCAGGGCGCGCAGCGTCGGCTGGTCGTACTGCTCGGTCGGCGCGTACCTGGCCCGCTCGGTGAGTGTGGTCACCCGGCCGAATGCCTCTCGCGCCTCGTCGTCCATGCGCGCGGCTGCCGTGAGCCTCGAGGCCGCTTGGCGCGGGGTGTCGCTGTCCACCCACTCGTAGCCGAGGTCGTCCGCGCACTCGCGCAGTTCGGCCCAGGCCGCGAGCGCGATCGTGGCCATCGGCGACCTCTGCGCGTCCTGCCGCCAGTGGCCGCCGATCGCGGACCCTGACCGCGACACCTCCGGTACCTCGCCGCGCGCCGCCCGCGCCAGGTACCGCTCGGCCTGCTTGACCAGCACCCGGCGCTTGCGCCGGCGGCCGAGTCGGCCGAGCGCGGGCACCGCCGCCAGCAGCAGAAGCACCAGGACCGCCAGCTTCCCGCCGATCTGCGCCGCGCTGCCGGTCAGGAACCAGTGCTCGAACCAGCGCGGGATGACGCCGAACGGCCCCCACGAGGCGAACGGCCTGCTCGCCGCCAGCGTGCCGTCGTTGCCCGAGCTCTCGCAGCCGCCTGAGATGCGCCGGATCTGCGCGGGGCAGTTGCTCGCCGTCGCGCTCGGGTTCGCCGTCGGCTTCTGCGAGGACTGCGTCGCCCCGCCGCTCGAGTGCAGCTGGCCCGGCGTGATGTGGGTCCAGCTCGGCGAGCTGCCGCGGCCGGAGGTCTGGATGCTGACCGTCGGCTCGAACCGCAGCCAGCCGAGGCCGTAGAAGTAGAGCATCGGCCACGCGTGCGCGTCGTGCGTGGTGACGACGTACGTCCCGTCCGTCTGCGCAGTGCCCGGGGTGAAGCCCACGTCGACGACGGCCGGGATGCCCAGCGACCGGGCCATCGCCGCCATCGTGCCGGCGAACTGCTGGCAGAAGCCCTTGCGGTCCTTCAGGAACGCCTCGATCGCGCTGTTCCCGTCGCCGGCCGGTACGTTGAGGCTGTAGGTGAAGTTCGCCAGGAACCAGTCCTGCAGATCAAGCGCCTTCTCGTACGGCGTCTGGCCCGCGGCGGTGATCTGCTGCGCCTTGGCCCGCACGTCCGCCGGGAAGTTCGAGGGCAGCTGCAGGTAGCGGCTAAGGCCCGGGTCGAGCGGTCCGGTCGCCGAATCCGCTTGTTCGGAGGTGGGGACGACGTCAGTGCTGGTGACCGTGTAACGCAGTCCCTCACGGGACCGGTTGGCGGCGTCTCCGGGCACGATCTCCAGGGTGCTCGGGTCGTAGAGCGGCTGGTTGATGCCGGTGACGTTGCTCGGCGCGTATGGGGTGGGGACCGCGTTGAACGCGAAGTTCCCGATCACGGAGATCCGGGTGACCACAGAGGTCTGCTTGATGCCGGAGGTGGTCAGGCCCGGAATCGTCAAGGACGCGCTGTTGTCCAGCGGGCTTTGCGGGAGGGAGCCCGAGACCCACCTGTTGCCGTCGAACTTGTCCAGCACCGACATCTCGAGATAGTCCGAGCGCACCTGCCCGGAGTCGGTGGTGTAACGCAGCAGCGGCACCGGGCTCTGCGAGGTCAGCGACTTCTGGATGGTGACGCTCTGGTCGATGCTGATCGTCCCGCTGCCGTCGCCCACCCCGCCGTTCCCGCCGGTCTTGAACACGCCGGGCAGCGTCGGGATGAACCAGGGCAGCACGAGCGCGGCCGCCAGCGCGGTGCTGGTGATCCGCCGGGAGAGCGAACTGTGCGGATTGCTCACCGGGCCGGACAGCTCGCCCGGTACCCGCGCCGGTCCGCCGAGCGCGCGGCCCCAGCGGTTGAGCCGGTCGTGGCCTTCGGCGCTGACCAGGGAGAGGTAGCCGATGGCTGATACCGCGAACGCCAGCCAGCTCATGCCGCCGGGGCGGCGCGTCGCCGGGATGAGGTACACCGCGAGCAGCGGCAGCCCGGCCAGCACGGCGCGGCGGTAGGTGACCGCGATGGCGTCGATGAGGATCGCGAAGGCGGCGCAGATGATCGCGACGATCGTGGTGATGCCGGGGGTCGCGGCGGCCGGCGGCGCCTCGTGGGTGATGTCGGCGCGGCCCGCGGCGACCTGGTCGGCCAGCTCGCGCAGCGCGCCGGGCCCCGGAATGATCAAGGCGATCGCGTTGTCCGCGGCCCGCAGCAGCGTCAGCGCGAGCAACGCGGCGAGGATTTGGGCGAGCACGACCAGTGGGCGCGGCAGGCGGGCGGTGCGGGCCAGGTGGCCCGCCGCACCGATGACCAAGATCAGCGCGAGGCAGATGGTCAGCCAGGGGCCGGCCTGCACCAGCCGCTCAAGGCCTACCGCGGCGGTGGCGGTGGCGACACCGGCGGCGACCGTCAGCCGCAGCGGCGCGCGGCCTGGCTGAGTCATCGCGAGCCTCCTGCTCTCGGGCCGGCCTCCGACGTGCCGCTTCCCATGGCGCCGTTTCCAGCAGCGCTGGTTCCCCCGGCGCTGACTCCCGCGACCTCGCCCGGGTCGGCCGTCGTCGTGCTCACGACGGCCGCCGTGGGTGTGCCCATGGTCAACGAATCGTCGCCGACTCCGACGCCGACGCGTGCGGCGGTGTGCCGGGACGCGACCCGCCACAGGTCCGGGAATCGGTCCCCGGCGCGCGCGGTGACGACCTGCCAGCCGCCTGCCTCCAGCACGGCCGCCGCGTGCTGCTGGTCGTCGTCGAACCCGGCGGGAAAGGCGGCGACCGGCGCCGAGCCGCCCGCCCACGTCTGTGCGTCCAGCAGGAATGCGACGGCGCTGGCCGTGGCCGGCTTGGCGCGGGCGAGGTCGGCCGCGTCGGTGCCGGTCAAGGTACCGAGAAACGCGATGATCAGACTGTCGGCGCGGTCATCGGCGGCGGCCTGACTGAGACTCAGACCGACCGCGTGCACCGGCCGGAGCACGGCGAGCGTGTCGAGTACCGCGTCTTCGGAGTCGGTAAGGATCGAGCCGCCGCCGTTACCGGTGCTCAGATGCACGGTGTAGCCGTTGTTCAGCAGGTGTATCGCGCTGCTCGCGGCGGCCGAGACGGCCCACTCCAGTGAAGCCGTCGGGCCGGTGCCCCGGTGCGCGCCCGCGCGATTGTCCAACAGGATGGTGCAGCGGCTGTGCCAGGTCTGCTCCTCGCGGCGCACCATCATCTCGCCGTGGTGCGCGGTGGCCCGCCAGTGGATGCGCCGCAGCTCGTCGCCGTAGCGGTATTCGCGTACGCCGACGTCGTCCTCGCCGGCCGCCGCCGCGTGCGCGGCGTGGCCGTCGCCGTGTCCGGCCCACACGGTGCCGAGCGTGATCGCGGGCAGCGACTCGACCTTGGGCGCGACCGTCAGGGTGTGCTGGGCGCTGAACGAGCGCGTTAGCTCGAACAGTCCAAGCGGATCCGCGCTGCGTAAGGAGAGCGGACCGAGCTGGTACCGGCCACGGCTGTCGGAACGCACCCGGTACGCGACGCGACGGCTGCCCCCAGGCTCGATCCGGCGCAGGATGAAGCGCGGCCGCGAACCAAGCGTATAAGGCACCTGATCCTCGACGAGCAACGGCGTGCTGGGCAGCCGCGCCGCGTTTTCCAACCGCAGATGTACGCGCGCCGGAGAACCGACCGGTACCCGCGCCGGTTCCAGGCTGCGCCGACATGCGATGCGGTAACGCGAAGCCGACGTGATCCCGGCTGCCGCCAACGGCAGCGCGACGAGCAGGATCGCCACGCGCAGCAGCGGACCGTAGCCGAGCAGGATCGCGCAGGCGGCCGAGGCCAGCCCCGCGGAGAGGAACGCACGCCCCCGCGTGGTCAGCCCGGCCGAGAAGGTCCGGAACGTGGTCCGGACGACTGACTGCGGGCGCGTGTTCATCGCTGACTGCCTGTCAGGCGCGTGGGCGCCGTGTGGTTTGGCCGTCGATCGGGACTTGGTCGAGCAGGTCCAGCACGATCTGCTCGGGGGAGCGGCGGGCGACCCTCGCCTCCGCAGTGGGGATGAGCCGGTGTGCGAGTACCGGTACTGCCAGCGCCTTCACATCGTCCGGGAGAACGAAATCGCGGTCCTCCAGCGCGGCCTTGGCGCGGGCGGCCCGCACCAGGTGCAGCGCGGCGCGCGGCGACGCACCGAGGCGCAGATCGCCGACCGAGCGTGTGGCCGTAACGAGGTCGATCACATACCGCTTAACGTCCTCAGACACATGAACGGTTCGTACCGTGTCGATCAGCTTGATGATGTCGTGCGTCCCGGCGACCGGTATCAGTTCGTCGAGCGGATTGGCGGCGCTGTGCCCGTCGAGCATCCGCAGTTCGGCGGCCGCCGCCGGATAACCCATCGCGATGCGGGCCATGAAACGGTCGCGCTGAGCTTCGGGGAGTGGATACGTGCCTTCCATCTCCACCGGGTTCTGCGTCGCGATCACCATGAACGGGGTTTCCAGCGGATAGCTGACCCCGTCCACGGTCACCTGCCGCTCGCCCATGCACTCCAGCAGCGCGGATTGGGTTTTCGGCGAGGCGCGGTTGATCTCGTCGCCGAGCACGATGTGCGCGAACACCGCGCCGGGCTTGAACTCGAACTCGCGCCGCTGCGGATCGAAGATCGTCACGCCGGTCACGTCCGAGGGCAGCAGGTCCGGGGTGAACTGGATGCGCCGCACGGTGCAGTCGATCGACTTGGCCAGGGCCTTGGCCAGCATGGTCTTGCCGACGCCGGGGACGTCCTCGATCAGCAGGTGCCCTTCGGCCAGCAGCACCGTCAGCGCGAGGCGCACCGCCTCGCCCTTGCCCTCGATGACCGACTCGACCCGCCGGTGGATCCGCTCGGTGACCGCGGAAATCCGGTCCGCCCGTTGGAATCCGGACGCGGCGCGCTGGTCCTGGCGCTGATCGTACTGCTCGCCGTCCTGCGCCTGAGTGCTGCCCGGCACCGGACCCTCCCCTCGTTCACGGCCACTCTTTATTGGTCGGCCGTTGGGGTCATCTTGCCCGATGCCGACCGTGTATGTGCAAGAGGTGGGACGGCGCTTTCGTTTTCCGCGGACCAGTGAACCGAACCCTGATCCAATCCGTGCCCCCCTGCCCTTTTCCTAAGTCGTCCGGAAACCCGGAATCTGCGACGAAGTGGAGTACTCGGACGGCGTAGGGGGCGGTTTGTGGAGTAGAGTGGAGGGAAGTGGAGGCCGTGTGGGATGACGTCAAGGCGTGGTTACTCGTAGCGCGCCCTGCCGGGTCCTGTGCGCAACGTCCGCTGACCGCCGCGGCCGAGGAGAACTCCGAGGCCGAGTGGTCCGTCCCGGCCGGTAGGAGGCGCCGATGTTCCTCGGCACCTTCGTCCCGCGCCTGGACGACAAGGGCCGGCTGATCCTGCCGGCCCGGTTCCGCGAGGAGGCGGCCAGGATCGACGGAACGGAGC
>DASUAR010000186.1:0-13599 GCA_035763685.1 Actinocrinis sp.
GCCGCATGCTACCCCTTGTCGACAACGTTTCATGACCCGCGCGGTCACCGGGTCGCCATACCCGTTCGGCGCGTACCTGGAGCAGACTTCACCAACCACGACCGCTGACACGGGCAACTCTCCCCAGGTGGGGTATTCAGCTGGTCCCAATGCCCGACTCCGCCATTACACGTGCCCACACCCATTGCGCAGGAGGGCATGCGGCGCATGGGTGACGCCCTGTGGGACCAGGCCGGAGAAGGGCGAGAAGCGCACAACTGAGACTGGCCCCTCCCCGGCCGCCCGGAGGAAGCGCCGCCGCAGGTCGTCTAGCACACGTAAGGCCAGGTCAGAGCTGTCCTGACCTGGCCTTGCCGCGTGAGCCCCCTATCGGAATTGAACCGATGACCTACGCATTACGAGTGCGTCGCTCTGGCCGACTGAGCTAAGGGGGCGGTGCGGGTACGGTGACGCCGCGCGGCGATCACCGACCGGTGCACCAGTGTAGCCGCTCTAGTGGCCTTGCTCGCACACAGTTCCTGCGGAGGGGACGGTGCCGCCGAGGAGGTAGGCGTCCACGGCGTTGTCGATGCAGGTCGAGCCGCGGAGGTAGGCCGTGTGGCCGTCGCCGTTCATGGTGAGCAGGGTGCCGCTGGTCAGCTGCGCGGCGAGGCCTTGCGCCCAGCTGTATGGGGTCGCCGGGTCGCGGGTGGTGCCGACGACGAGGATTGGGGCTGCGCCCTTGGCCTGGACCTTGTGCGGGGTGGTGTCGGGCGTCGCCGGCCAGTAGGCGCACGGCAGGCTCGACCAGGCGACCATGCTGCCGAAGAAGGGCGCCGCCTTCTCGTAGGCGGGCAGCTCTTGCTGGACGCCGTCGACGCCGGTGGCCTCGTCGGGGTGGTCCACGCAGTTGACCGCGAAGTTGGCTTCGGTCTCGTTGCTTTGGAAGTGGCCGCCGACCCGGTTGTTGTAGACGTCGGCCATGGTCAGCAGCGCGGAGCCGTCGCCCGCGTAGGCCTTGGTGAGGGCCGCGCGCAGCTCTGGCCACCAGGACTGGTCGTACATGGCCACCGCGATGCCGGTCATCGCCAGCGACTCGGTCAGCTTGCGGGTCGAGTCCCCGGAGATCGGATGCGCGTCGAGGCCGTCGACCCAGCCCTTGAGCTTGGTCAGGCCGGCGGTCGGATCGGTGCCGAGCGGGCAGTCCGAGCGCGGCGTGCAGTCCTGGGCGAACTGGTGCAGCGCGGCGTCGAAGGAGGCGGCCTGGGTCAGGTTGAGCTGATTGGCCGCCAGGGACGGATCGATCGCGCCGTCGAGCACCAGCCTGCCGACGTTCTGCGGGAATTCGTCGGCGTAGATCGCGCCGAGGTACGTACCGTACGACTTGCCGAGGTAGTAGAGCTTCGAGTCGCCGAGTGCGCCACGCAGCACGTCCATGTCGCGGGCGGCGTTGACCGTGCCGACGTAGGGCAGCAGCGCCGCGGAGTTCTTTTGGCATTGCGTCGCGAAGAACTTCGCCTGGTCGGCCTCTTGGGTGACCTCGGCGCCGCTGCTCGGGTCCGGCGGCACGTTGAGGAATGTGTCCATCTGACTGTCATTCAGGCAGTGCACACCGGTGGACTGGCCGACGCCGCGGGGGTCGAAGCCGATGAGGTCGAAGCGGGCTGCGACGGCGGCGCTGACGACACCGGGTGAGCGCGCGTAGTCGATGCCGGAGCCACCCGGGCCACCGGGGTTGAGCAGGAGTGAGCCGATCCGGTGCGCCTCGTCGGTGGCCTGCTTGCGCACGACCGCGATACGGATCGTGGTGCCGGTCGGCTTGCTGTAGTCCAGCGGCACGTTGATGTCGCCGCACTGGAACCCGCCGCCACAGTTCGACCAGCCGATGGTCTGCTTGTAGTAGTTGACCAGCGCGGTGGGCGCGCCCGACGGATTCGGGGTCGAGTTGCGGATGCTGGCGACCGGCAGCGAGTGACCGCTGGCATTGGTGCACGAAGCGAGGGTGATCGTGAATGCCGTGACCGCGAGCGCCACCCGGCCCGCGCGTCGAGTCAAGGGCGACCGGCCCTTACCTTTCGGTCGCTCTACGCCAAGCCGGTGCGCCATCGACGGCCCCTTCAGTTGTCCGTACATGTCCCGTTGGTCGCTGAACTTCCCGGGGTCGCGACACTTAGGCTACGCCGAACAGGGGGCGAACCTGCGGATAGGTACGGCGGAACCGCAGCGTGTGCACCAGGTTGGCTCTGTGCATTACGCGACGACGTGGCCGGACGCGGTCAGCCGGTACGCAGGGTCAGTGCCATAGCCTCGACGGCGAGCAGCGGCGCGACATTGGCCGCGATCGCTTTACGCGCCTCAAGCACCGCTTCGATCCGGCGCAGGGTGGTCGCCGGGCTTGAGCCCGCGGCAATAGCGCGGGTCTGCTGCACGTGGTCTGCATGCACGAGTCCAAGGGTCGCCTCGCCGGACGGGTCGAACTGCTGCGCCAGCACGTCGCGGTAGAACGCCGCGATGTCGATCAGGGCACGATCGAGGGCGTCGCGCTGAGTGCGGGTGGCGCGGCGCTTCTGCTTGGTTTCCAACTCCTTGAGGATGCCTGCGGAGCCGGCGACTCCGCGCGCGCTGCCCGAGCCCTTGCCCTGGCCATAGCCAAGGGCGACCTTCAGCTCCTCGGTCTCCTTGGCGTCGAGGACTTCGCTGAGCGCCTTGGCCTCGGCGGCCGCGGCGTCGACGAGGCTTTGCGCGGCTTTCAGCGCCCGGCCGACGTCGCCAACCTCGCTCGGCAGCTTGAGCGCTTCCATACGTCCGGCCGCCGCTGCGTTATCGAGCAGCAGAGCGCGTGTGCGGCCGATGTGTCCTTGGGCCGCCTGAGCCGCAGCAAGGGCACGCTCGCGATCCAGTCCTTCGGTTGCGCTAAGGGCATCGGCGATCGCGTCCGGGGACGGCGTACGCAGCGCGAGGTGCCGACAACGCGACAGGATCGTGGGCAGCATGTCCGCGGTTGACGGCGCACAAAGGATCCAGACGGTGCGCGGCGCGGGCTCCTCAATGGCCTTGAGCAGCACGTTGGCCGCGCCTTCTGTCATTCGGTCGGCGTCTTCGACCACGATGACCTGCCAGCGGCGGCGGGAGGGCGACATGGCGGCGCCGAGCACGAGCCCGCGGGTCTGGTCCACACCAATGGTCAGCTGATCGGTCGCGACGAGTGTGACGTCTTGGTGCGTCCCGGTGATCGCGGTATGACAATCCTGACACTGGCCGCAGCCGGGCGCGTGTGCATCAGTGCACTGCAATGCGGCCGCGAACGCCCGGGCGGCGGTGGACCTGCCGGATCCGGGCGGGCCGGTGAACAGCCAGGCGTGCGTCATTGCGGCCACAGCCGCGCCGGTCTCTCCCGCCAGCACGGCTCGTGCCGCGTCCGCGGCGTCGTGCAGTCGCCCGACAGCATCGGGTTGTCCGATCAGAGCGCTCCACGCGCCGCCGGGCTGCGTCACGACTTCCTCTTGCCCAGACCGAGCCGCCACCGGCTGCGCGGCGTGTCGTCGTCATCGTCGTAGTCGTCGTCAAGGTCGGCTCGGGGGTCGCCGGCGGTGGCGCGAAGCACCTGGGTCGGCTCAAGGTCGAGATGCAGCACTGCGGTCTTGTCCACCGCCCTTTTCTCTTTCCCTTTGCGTCCGGCTTCGGCGCGCTGCGGAGCAACTGGCTGCTGCACCGCGATGTTCTGTGTCGGCGGCCTCTGCGTAGGAGCCTTCTCCACAGACACGGTCTCCGCCACGACATCCTCGCCGACCCGCTCCGCGGCGCTCTCAGGCTTCGGCTCGGACTTCTGCTGCGTCTGCGCCGCGACCGCGCGCGAACGCAGTTCACGCTCGGCTCGCTCGCGGGCCTCCCCCTTGGCCCGAGCTTCCACCTGACGGACGGTCAGCTCGATCTGGCGCCGATGCTCGGCGTCCGCCTGCTCCTGCTCGCGGCGCTGGGCGGCGCGCAGTTCGGTGGCGCGGCGGTCCTCTTCCTCCCGACGCCGCTCCTCCGCCTTCTGCAGCTCATAACGCGCCCGCTCCTCGGCGGCCCGCCTGGCCTGCGCCTGCCTGGCCTCCTCGCGGCGCTTCTCCTCGGCCTCCCGGGCGGCCGCCTCCTCGGCCTGCCGGCGCTGTCGCGCCTTCTCGGCCGTCGCACGCTCCGCCGCGAGCCGTGTCTCCCGCTCGCGTTGCTCGGCCTCCTTCGCCTCGCGAAGCGCCTTCTCGCGGGCTTTGACCTCCGCCGTCTCCTTGGCCGTGAGCGGCAACAACTTCTCCAAGCGGTCCTGCACGATCGCGGTGATCACGCCGGCCGGCTCGGTGGCGTCCACCACCAGGTAACGCGTCGGCTCCGCGGCAGCGCGGGACCGGAACACCTCGCGCACCCGCCGATGGAACTCGGCCGGCTCCGCCTCCACCCGGTCCGGTCCCTCGCTGCGCGCTTGCGCCCGTTCCCAGGCGACCGCGGGGTCGATGTCCAGCAGCACGACCAGATTCGGCCGCAGCCCCTCGGTCGCGAACGCGGACAGTGCGGCGATCTCGTCGGAGGGCAGGCCGCGGCCGCCGCTCTGGTAGGCGATCGACGAGTCCACGTGCCGGTCGGTGATCACGATCGCGCCGCGTTCCAGGGCCGGGCGCACCACTTTCTCCATATGATCAGCGCGGTCCGCGGCGAACAGCAGCGCCTCGGCTCGGGACCCGACCGGTTCGCGGTCCTTCGTATGCAGCAGGATCTCGCGCAGCTTCGCGCCGAGCACGGTGGCGCCGGGCTCGCGGGTGGTGACCACGTCGAAGCCGCGCCGACGCAGCCAGCGAGCGAGCGCGTCGATCTGGGTGGTCTTGCCCGCGCCGTCTCCGCCCTCGACCGCGATGAACCAGCCGGGTAGCGCGTGCGCGGGGGACTGTGCGTCCGGCGGTCGCCGTCCGGTCGCCGCGGCTGTGATTCGGCTCAGCCTGGCCCGCATGCCGACCCCGCTCTCCGTTCTCGTTCCGGGTCCGTATTCTGGCGCTCTCCCTGCGCTAACAGGGTACTTCCCAGCAGGGACAACCGGCCGGTGAACGGACCACGGCCGGCGTGCGACGGCGGTGCTCGGACAGCGTAGTTCAGGAAGACGCCGTGTTGTTTACGAAGGCACAGCGTAGTTCAGACGACGCAGCATAAATCAGGAAGACGAGGCGGCCTTCTGCGTGCTCGCGCTCTTCTTCGCGGCAGTGGTCTTCTTCGCCGTGGACGCGGTCTTCTTCGCGGGAGCGCTCTTCTTGGCCACGCGCTTCTTCGGCGCCGGACCCTTCGCCCGCTTCTCCGCGAGCAGCTCGATCGCCCGCTCCTCGGTCAGTTCCTCGACCGAGGTACCGCGCGGCACGGTGATGTTGGTTTCGCCATCCGTGATGTACGGGCCGAAACGGCCGTCCTTCACCGCGATCGGCTTGCCGGACACCGGGTCGGCGCCGAACTGGCGCAACGGCGGCTTCGCGGTGCCGCGCCCGCCACGGGCCTTCGGCTGCGCGTAGATCGCCAGCGCCTCGTCCATCGTCACCGAGAAGATCTGATCTTCATTCTCCAGCGATCGTGAGTCCGCGCCGCGCTTGAGGTAAGGGCCGTAGCGGCCGTTCTGCGCAGTGATCTCCTCGCTGGTGTTCGGGTCTACGCCCACGACGCGCGGTAGCGACATCAGCTTGAGCGCCGTACCGAGGTCCACGTCATCAAGTGACATGTCCTTGAACAGCGAGCCGGTGCGCGGCTTGACGGCGTTCTTACCCGTCTTGGGCGTGCCTTCAGGGAGTATCTCGGTGACGTAGGGGCCGTATCGGCCGTCCTTAGCCACGATCGTGTGCCCTGTCGCGGGGTCGACGCCGAGTTCCCGGTCGCCGGTAGGCCGGGAGAACAGTTCCTCGGCCAACTCCGCAGTCAGCTCGTCGGGCGCGGTGTCCTCCGGGACATTGGCACGAGCGAGCGGTGCGCCGTCAGGGCCAAGCTTCTCGACATACGGCCCGTACTTGCCGACGCGCAGCACAATGCCGTCGCCGATCGGGAAGGTGTTCACCTCGCGCGCGTCGATCCCGCCGAGGTCGGTGACCAGCGCCTTGAGCCCTTCCAGCGCGTCGCCGTCGCCGAAGTAGAACCGCTTGAGCCACGGCACCGGCTCGGCCTCGCCGCGGGCGATCCGGTCCAGGTCCTGTTCCATCCGCGCGGTGAACTCGTAGTCCACCAGCGAGCCGAAGTGCTTCTCCAGCAGGCCGACGACTGAGAACGCCAGGAAGGACGGGACCAGCGCGGTGCCCTTCTTGAACACGTAGTCGCGCTGCTGGATGGTGTTGATGATCGACGCGTATGTGGAGGGGCGGCCGATCTCGCGCTCCTCCAGCTCCTTGATCAGCGAGGCCTCGGTGTACCGCGCAGGCGCCTTGGTCGAGTGCCCCTCGGCGTCGATCTCGGTGGCGGCCAGCGCGTCGCCTTCCGCGAGGGAGGGCAGCCGGCGCTCGCGGTCGTCCAGTTCGGCGTCGGGGTCGTCGGAGCCCTCGACGTATGCCTTCAGGAAGCCGTGGAACGAGATGATCTTGCCGGAGGCGGTGAACTCGACCGCGCGGCCGTCCGAGGCGTCGCCGCCGACCCGCACGGTGACCGAGCTTCCGGTCGCGTCCTTCATCTGGGAGGCGACGGTACGCATCCAGATCAGCTCGTAGAGCCGGAACTCGTCGCCGGTCAGGCGGGTCTGCGCCGGAGTGCGGAAGCTGTCACCGGAGGGGCGGATCGCCTCGTGCGCCTCCTGCGCGTTCTTGACCTTCGACTCGTACCGGCGCGGCGCGTCGGGCAGGTAATTGGCGCCGTACAGTTCGCGGACCTGGGTGCGCGCGGCCGTGATCGCCGTCTCGGACAGCGTGATCGAGTCCGTACGCATATAGGTGATGAAGCCGTTCTCGTACAGCCGCTGCGCCACCTGCATAGTGCGCTGCGCTCCGAAGCCGAGCTTGCGTCCGGCCTCCTGCTGGAGCGTTGTGGTGCGGAACGGTGCATACGGCGCGCGACGGTAGGGCTTGCTCTCGACGGACGTGACCGCGAAGTCGGTGTCCGCAAGGGCGGCGGCCAGCGCGTGGGCGGCCTGTTCATCCAGATGGACGACCTCGCCACGGGACTTGAGCGCGCCGTCGGGGCCGAAGTCGCGGCCCTGCGCGACGCGGACGCCGCCGACGGAGGCGAGCCTGGCGTTCATCGTGCGAGGGTCGTCGCCCGCACGCTGCGTGTCGAAGAGCGCGGTCAGATCCCAGTACGCGGCCGGGACGAACGCCATCCGCTCCCGCTCGCGCTCGACCACCAGGCGGGTGGCCACGGACTGCACGCGACCGGCCGAAGTGCCGTTGGTGATCTTGCGCCAGAGCACCGGCGAGACCTCGTAGCCGTAGAGCCGGTCCAGCACCCGACGGGTCTCCTGCGCGCTGACCAACTGCATGTTGATCTGCCGCGGGTTGGCCACGGCCCGCTGGATGGCGTCCTTGGTGATCTCGTGGAAGACCATCCGGCGCACCGGGACCTTCGGCTTGAGCTCCTGCTCGAGATGCCAGGCGATGGCCTCGCCCTCGCGGTCCTCATCAGTGGCGAGGTAGAGCTCGTCGGCTTCCTTGAGCAGTTGCTTCAGCTTGCGGACCTGGTCGTCCTTGCCGTCCGAGACCACGTAAACGGTCTCGAAGTCGTGGTCCACGTCGACGCCGAGCTTGGCCCACGGCTGGTTGGCGATGTTCGCCGGGATCTTGTGCTTGGTGTCCGTGGTCGGCAGGTCGCGGATGTGTCCGACGCTGGCCTCGACGGTGTACCCCGGGCCGAGATAGCCCTTGATCGTCTTGGCCTTGGCCGGGGACTCGACGATGACGAGACGGCGCGCGGGCGCGTTGGTCCCGGTCCCGGCCTTGCTGCTCGGCGGCACAGTCGTCCGTCCTTCCTGTCCTCTTCTAAGCCACGCACGCGCGAAGGGATACCCCTCGCGGCATGAGCGAAATCACCCGCCCCGGTCACAGTGCCCCTGCGGGCGAGACGCGGGCGACTGGAAAGTAATACCTTCGGCCCCGTGAGCGCGACTCGGAGACCAGAGTACGCCCAGAGACACCGTGGTTACGTTCACGAGTCAGCAGGCCCAGCCGTTCAGCCCTCGCCGTTCATTGTGCGTGACACATGCGTAGCTGCTCATCTCCTGCTGCTTTAACGGCGAGTTCGCTTTGCTCAACGCCGCCCAGCCCTGCTCAGCCTGCTGTGAGAAAACCCTCTTCGATCAGGGCACGGACCGCGTCGAGACCGCCGGAACGCAGCGCGTCTGAGGAAAGACCGTAGTCGGTCGCGACGCGATCGAGCACGTCACCGAGGGTTCGCTGGCCGTCGAGCGCGCCGAGAAGTGCGATACCGACCGGATCGATGTCCCCCGACCGGTGCAGTCCAGTGGTCTGCCGCAGCTTCGTGGAGACCGACTCCCAGCCTTCCTCGCCAGGCCGCGCCACCTGTTCGAGGACCAGGCCCGACGCGGGGGTCGGGCTGCTGGCGAGCAGGTCGGCGTCGTCAGTCTCGCGGACGAACGCCTGTCGATCGAACCAGTCCGGCACCAGAGCGCCAAGCGGCTGATCGATGGGGCCGGTCAGCTCCTCAAGACGGACGGCGGGCAGGTCGGCGCCGGATGCCCGCAAGGTGATCCAGCCGAAGCCGACCGCCTCGATCCGCTGCGCGGCGAAGTAGTCGAGGTACGCCTGATAGTGCTCGATGTACTGCGGCTTGCCGTAGTCCCCGGAGTCTCGCAGCCACAGCTCCGCGTACTCGGCGGGATCCTGCACCTCGCGCTGTACGACCCAGGCGTCGCAGCCGGTCGCGCGGACCCAGGGCGCTACCCGCTCGCGCCAGTCGACGCCCTCGACATGCAGCCAGTTCGCCAGGATCTGGCACCAGCCGTCCTCGGCCAGATAGCCGGGGACCTGCTCGAGGAAGCGGCGGCCCAGCTCGTCGCCGGGCAAGCTCGCGTCCCGGTACACGAAACGCCCGGCGCCGCGCGCTGATTCCGGCGAGATCACGAACGGCGGATTGGAGACGACGAGGTCGAAGCGCTCGTCCGCGACTGGTTCGAAGAGACTGCCCGCGCGCAGCTCGATCCGGGAGGCGTCCTCGTCGAGGGAGAGTGCGGCGGTGAGGCGGGCGAAGTCCAGCGCGCGGTGATTGACGTCGGTCGCGACGATCTGGCCGGCGTGCCGCGATAGGTGCAGTGCCTGAACGCCGCAGCCAGTGCCGACATCGAGCGCACGGCCTACCGGTTGACGCACTGTCAGTTGCGCGAGCGTGGTTGATGCCCCGCCAACCCCCAGCACGTAATCGGGCCGCATCGGCGCGCTGTGGCCGGTGACCAGACCCGCTCCGAGGTCCGAGACCAGCCACCAGTCCACGTCCGACTCGCCGTAGGGCCGGATGTCGACGAGCGCGCGCACCGTCCCGTCCACGCGGTCCTCGGCGAGCAGGCCGCCGGCCAGCGCGTCGTCCAGCGGGATGGCCCGAGCTGCGGCGGCGCGGTCCACACTCTCCTGAAGCACGAAGAGCTTGATCAACGAGGCGATCGCCGACTCGTCGGATCGCACCGCGTGCGATGCGGCTACGGACTCGTTGCGGGAGAGGGCTGAGTACGCAGTGGGACCCAACGCCTCTAGGCAGCCATCCACCGTGTACTGGGCCTTAAGCAGCGCCTCGCGCAGCCGCAGAATCGCGTCCCGGTCCGTCATCAGCTCGGTCACAGGCAGCACTCTATGCAATGAACCGTTGCCGCCTACGGCGTTCAGTGGCGAACGGCGGTGCCGGAGACCTTTGACGAGCCGGTCGGGGCGGGCGAGCGGTGGCCTGGACCCCACGGGTAGACCGGCGGATGAACCCAGAGGGTCGCAGAAGCCAAGCTCGGCCCGGTCGCTCCGCCGGCCGTCACTGTGTAAGTGGAAGTCCCTAGCACCGCAGCCGTGTCGGTGAAGCTGAAGGCGCCGTCCGATCCGACCGGCAAGGTGCCCACCGCGATGCCTGTCGGGTGAGCCGGATCGACGCGGGTCACGGAAACCGTCGCATCGGCATCGAGCGCGGTAGTCGTGATCACTTTTCCGGTGAAGGTGACGGTGCTGCCGTGGGAGGCGCTCGACGGACCGCTGAGCGTCACGATCGCGGGCAGGAAGGCGTGCAACGCGTAGGTCCATCCACTGCCGGGGCCGGTCGACAGGTCGGAGGTGACGGCGTACAGCGTGTTGCCGGAGCCCCACGCGACGCCTGGCACTCCGAAGTGGTTCTCCGGGTAGGTCGGTGGATTGAATGCCCCACCGGAGGAGACGACGTCGATCTCAGCGGTGCCCGTGCCGTGCATGATGCCGATGGCTATTTGGCCGTCCGGAGAAACGGCTACCGCCCCCGGGTACGGACCGGTCGAGAAGGAGCGGACCGTCGAGAAGTCGCTCAGCTTCACTTCGGTGACGACGTAGGGAGCGCCGCAGGCGAACAACAGGTCGGCGCTGTTGGGCGCGAATGCCACGCTCTGACTGGCTCCGGCGCAGAAGCTGGAGGCGAACACGGAGCGTACGAACGTCGGAGTCGTGCCGGAGATGTTGTAGACCTCTACCTCAGAGGGCTCACTCACCGACGCCGAGACGAGGACGCCCGGCGCGGAAGACGAGGAGAACAGCTTCGCGCTCGCGAGGAAGGCGTCGGCCGGGGTCGAGCTGATGGTTCCGGTCGCGGGGTCGAGCTGGTTCAAGGCCCTTGCGGTCGTCGTGAACCAGACTTTTCCGGCCGCGACCGTGAGCCACTCCGGATCTGAGCTGGTGCCCGTGGGGTAAGTCTTGGTGACTTGCAGGGTCGAGGTGTTGATCGCCGCCAGCTCGTTCTGACTGCTCAACGCTGTGTAAAGGGTGCCGCCGTCGGACGAGAGCGCTATTCCGGTGGCGCCGGCAGTACCGGGGATCGCGCCTTGTACCTGGCCGTTGAGTCCGGCGACCTCGATGCCTGAGGCGCCGCCGGAGACGAAGATGTGGCCCGCCGCGTCGTCGACCACCATGCCGCCGTAGAAGCTGATCGGGAGCGGCGATGCGGTTTCGAACACCCACGAGGCAGCGGCGTGAGCGATCGGCGCCGGCCCAGCGGCGACGAGTCCGACTCCTGCGAAGGCGATGGCGGCAGCGCTCACCGGAAGCCTGTGAATGCGCATGGAAATCCCCTCTTGGCGTACTCGACGCCGCCCCTAAGACATGCGCCGCCCCACCGGTAAGGCGCATAGATCACAAAACCCAGCGAGACCTTATGACATGAGCGCCAAGCGAGCCTTCGCGGAGGTTGGCTTGTAGCAGAACAAGTACACGGCCCGCGCAGGCGCCCTGAGGCGTCTGCGCGGGCCGTGTGCGCCGTACGGTGGCGCGGCTCGCTGACGGAGCGTCAGACGTGCGCGACGGCGCCGTCTGACTCGTCCGCGGCGTTGCTCTGGCCGGGCACCTCGGCCTTGACCGCGATCGACTTGCGCTTCGAGTTCCACACCGCGCCGACGATCACGAGGAAGGCGACGGCCGCGACGGCGGCGCGGGCGCCGGCGTTCGCGTTGTTGCCGATGGACCACGACACGATGGCCGGGGCGACCAGCAGCGAGACCAGGTTCATCACCTTGATCAGCGGGTTGATCGCCGGGCCCGCGGTGTCCTTGAACGGGTCGCCGACCGTGTCGCCGATGATCGTGGCCTCGTGCGCGTCGGAGCCCTTGCCGCCGTGGTGGCCGTCCTCGACCAGCTTCTTGGCGTTGTCCCAGGCACCGCCGGAGTTGGCCAGGAACACGGCCATCAGGGTACCCGTGCCGATCGCGCCGGCCAGGTACGAGCCGAGTGCGCCGACGCCGAGGGAGAAGCCGATCGCGATCGGCGCCATCACCGCGAGCAGACCCGGGGTGACCAGCTCACGCAGCGAGTCGCGGGTGCAGATGTCCACGACGCGGCCGTACTCGGGCCGGCCGGTGCCCTCCATGATCCCGGGGATCTCGGCGAACTGGCGACGCACCTCGAAGACGACCGCGCCGGCCGCCCGGGAGACCGCGTTGATCGCGAGACCGGAGAACAGGAACACCACCGCGGCGCCGGCCAGCAGGCCGACGAGGTTGCGCGGGTCGGCGACGTTCAGGATGCCGACGTACTGCAGCAGCGACTCGGCGCTGCCGGTCACTCCGCCGGCCTTGGCCGCGGCCTGCTGCACGGCGTCCTGGAACGAGCCGAACAGAGCGGTCGCCGCGAGCACGGCGGTGGCGATGGCGATGCCCTTGGTGATGGCCTTGGTGGTGTTGCCGACCGCGTCGAGCGAGGTGAGCACCTGCGCACCCTCCGGGGTGACGTCACCGGACATCTCGGCGATGCCCTGGGCGTTGTCGGAGACCGGGCCGAAGGTGTCCATCGCGACGATGACGCCGACCGTGGTCAGCAGACCGGTGCCGGCCATCGCGACGCAGAACAGTGAGAGCCAGATCGAGCCGCCGCCGAGCAGGTACGCGCCGAAGACGCCCGCGCCGATCAGCGCCGCGGAGTAGACCGCGGACTCCAGGCCGAGCGAGATGCCGGAGAGGATGACGGTGGCCGGGCCGGTCAGCGAGGTCTTGCCGACGTCCTTGACCGGACGGAAGTGCGTGTCGGTGAAGTAGCCGGTCAGCTGCTGGATCAGGACGGCGACCACGATGCCGATGACCACCGAGATCAGCGCGATCACGCGCGGGTCGCCGCTCGCGCCGGCCCGGGCGCCGTGCGCGATCAGGTCGGTGAAGGAGCTGGGCAGGTACGTGAACGCCGCGACGGCCACCAGCACGATCGAGACGGCGGCCGAGATGAAGAAGCCGCGGTTGATCGCGTTCATGCCGGAGCGGTCGCCGGGCCGCGGCGAGACGGCGAAGATGCCGATCACCGCGGTCAGCACGCCGATCATCGGCACGATCAGCGGGAAGACCAGGCCCTTGGCACCGAACGCGGTAAGGCCGAGGATCAGCGCGGCGACCAGGGTCACCGCGTAGGACTCGAACAGGTCGGCCGCCATGCCCGCGCAGTCGCCGACGTTGTCACCCACGTTGTCCGCGATGGTCGCGGCGTTGCGGGGGTCGTCCTCGGGGATGTTCTTCTCGACCTTGCCGACCAGGTCCGCGCCGACGTCAGCGGCCTTGGTGAAGATGCCGCCGCCGACACGCATGAACATGGCCAGCAGCGCCGCGCCGAAGCCGAAGCCTTCCAGCACCTTCGGGGCTTCGTCCTTGTAGGCGAGCACCACGATGGACGCGCCGAGCAGGCCGAGGCCGACGGTGAACATGCCGACCACGCCGCCGGTGCGGAACGCGATCCGGGTGGCCCGGTTGGCTCCCGACTCGTTCGCGGCCGCGGCGACGCGGACGTTCGAGCGCACGGCGAGCCACATGCCGACGTAGCCGGTCACCGCGGAGAAGCCAGCGCCGAGGAGGAAGAATCCCGAACGGCCGAGCCGCACGCTCCAGTTGTCCGCCGGCAGCGCCAGCAGCAGGAAGAAGGCGATGAAGGCGAAGCCGCCGAGGGTGCGGAACTGCCGGGCGAGATAGGCCGCGGCGCCCTCCTGAACGGCTAC
>DASUAR010000187.1:0-7885 GCA_035763685.1 Actinocrinis sp.
GGCTCCGGCAAGTCCAACGTGGTCGACGCGCTCGCCTGGGTCATGGGCGAACAGGGCGCCAAGTCGCTGCGCGGCGGCAAGATGGAAGACGTGATCTTCGCGGGCACCGCCGGGCGCCCGCCGCTCGGCCGGGCCGAGGTCGCCCTCACCATCGACAACACCGACGGCGCCCTGCCGATCGACTACACCGAGGTCACCATCTCGCGGATCATGTTCCGCAACGGCGGCTCCGAGTACGCGATCAACGGCTCCAACTGCCGTCTGCTGGACATCCAGGAGCTGCTCTCCGACTCCGGCATCGGCCGCGAGATGCACGTGATCGTCGGGCAGGGCCAGCTCGACGCGGTGCTGCAGGCCGGCCCCGAGGAGCGCCGCGCCTTCATCGAGGAGGCCGCGGGCGTTCTCAAGCACCGCAAGCGCAAGGAGAAGGCGCTGCGCAAGCTCGACGCGATGCAGGCCAACCTCACCCGAATCACCGACCTGACCACCGAACTTCGCCGCCAGCTCAAGCCACTGGGCCGGCAGGCCGAAGTGGCTCGCCGCGCCGCGGTGATCCAGGCCGACCTGCGCGACGCCCGGCTGCGCCTGCTCGCCGACGACCTGACCGAGCTGCGTACCGCGTACGAGAAGGAAACCGCGGACGATACGGCGATCCGCGAGCTGCGCGCGCAGCTGGAGCGCGAGTACGCCGAGAGCCAGGCCCGCGAGACCGAGCTGGAGCACGAGGTCCAGGCGCTGGTACCGCACTTGGCCGCCGTGCAGGAGGCCTGGTACCGCCTCTCATCCCTCCGCGAGCGGCTGCGCGGTACCGCGTCGCTGGCGGGGGAGCGAGTACGCAACCTCAACCAGTTGGCCCAAGGCGCCGACGCGAACGAGCGACGCGGCCGCGACCCGGAGGACATGGAGCGCGAGGCGCAGCGCATCCGGGAGCAGGAAGAGACCATCGCCGAGGAGATCGCCGAGGCGCAGCGGGTGCTGGCCGACGCGGTACGCCGCCGCGGCGAGTCCGAGAACGCGCTGGCTCTGGAGGAGAAGCGCCTGGCCGCGGCCGTGCGCTCGGCCGCCGACCGGCGGGAGAACCTGGCCAAGCTGGCCGGCCGGGTCGGTGCGGTCAAATCCCGGTCCGGAGCCGCGCAGGCCGAGATCGACCGGCTGCAGGAGGCGCACGACGAGGCCCGCGGCCGGGCCGCCGCGGTGCAGCGCGAGTACGACCTGCTCAAGGCCGAGGTCGAGGGGATCGACGGCGGCGACGGACTGGACGCCGAGGTCGAGGCCGCCACCGAGGCCGTGGCCACCGCAGAGGACAAGCTGACCGCGCTGCGCGCCGCCGAACGTGACGCCGAGCGGGAACGCGGCGCGATGGCCGCCCGCAAGGAGGCGCTGGAACTGGGTCTGAGCCGCAAGGACGGCGCCGGCGCGCTGCTGGCGGCCACCGACCGGCTCTCGGGCTTGCTCGGCTCGGTCGCCGCGATACTGACGGTCGAGCAGGGCGCCGAGGCCGCCGTCGCCGCGGCACTCGGCCTGGCCGCCGACGCGGTCGCGGTGTCCTCCGCCGATGCCGCGGTCAACGCCATCAGGCTGCTGAAGACCGAGGACAAGGGGCGCGCGGCCATCATCGTCGGCGGCGCTCCGGCCGACGACCGGTTCGCCGAGTGGCCGGCGCTGCCGCCGTACGCGAAGTACCTCGTCGACCTGGTCACCGTCCCCGGCGAGATGCGCGCCTCGCTGCGCCGCCTGCTGCGCGGCATGGCCATAGTGGACGATCTCGGCGAGGCCTCCTCGCTGGTCGCCGCGCACCCTGATCTCGTCGCGGTCACCCGGGACGGCGATGTGTTGGGCCGTCACATCGCGCACGGCGGCTCCTCCTCCGCGCCGTCGCTGCTCGAAGTCCAGGCCGCCGTGGACGAGGCAGCCGAGAAGCTGCTCGAGGCCGGCGAGCGGGCCCGGCGCCTGCGTGCCGAACTCGAAGAGGCCACCGACGGCCAGCGCACCGCGAAGCAGACCCTTGACGCGCTGCTCGCCCAGCGCCGCGCCGCCGACGCGCAGAAGGCCTCGGTCGCGCAGCAGCTCGGCCGCCTCGGCGGTCAGGCCCGCGCCGCGCTCAGCGAGGTGGAGCGGTTCGCCAAGTCGATCGAGACCGCCGAGGGCGCCCGCGAGAAGGACCAGCAGACCCTCGCGGACCTCGAACTTCAGCACGAGGAGGCGATCGCCGCGGCCGAGGCCCTGGAAGAGGGCTTCGACCTGACGCCGGACGCCCGCGACGAACTCGCCGCGGAGGCGAGCGCCGCGCGCGCCGCCGAGATGGAGGCGCGGCTCGCGGTGCGCACCGGCGAGGAGCGCGCACGTTCCCTGGCCGGCCGCGCTGACGTCCTGGACCGCAACGCCCGCCAGGAGCGCGAGGCCCGCGCCCGCGCCGCCGAACGCCAGCACCGCGCTTCCCGGCAGGCCTCGGTCGCGCAGGCCGTGGCCTCCGGCGCCCGGCAGACGCTGGCTTGCCTCGAGGTCTCGCTGACCCGGGCCGGCGCCGAGCGCGAGGCCGCCGAGCGCGATCGGGCCGAGCGTGAGGCAGCGCTGCAGATCCTGCGCGGCCGCGTGCGTGAACTGGCCGGTGAGCTGGAGAAGCTGACCGACTCGGTACACCGCGACGAGGTGGCCCGTGCCGAGAAGCGGATGCGCATCGAGCAGTTGGAGGCGCGGGCGTTGGAGGAGTTCGGCGTCACCGTCGAGGCCCTGCTCGACGAGTACGGCCCGGACAAGCTCGTGCCGCCGCCCGCCGCTTTGCTCAACGCCGACAATCCGGACGACCCGCGCAACGCCCCCGTCCCCTTTGTCCGGGCCGAACAGGAGAAGCGGCTGCGGCAGGCCGAGAAGGACTACACCGCGCTCGGCAAGGTCAACCCGCTCGCGCTGGAGGAGTTCGCCGCGCTGGAGGAGCGTTACAAGTTCCTCAACGAGCAGCTGGAAGACCTGAAGAAGACCCGCACTGACCTGCTTCAGGTGGTCAAGGAGGTCGACGAGCGGGTGCAGCAGGTCTTCGCCGAGGCCTACGCCGACACCGCGCGCGAGTTCGAGGGCGTCTTCTCCCGGCTGTTCCCCGGCGGCGAGGGCCGGCTGTACCTGACCGACCCGGAGGACATGCTCACCACCGGCATCGAGGTCGAGGCGCGGCCGCCGGGTAAGAAGGTCAAGCGGCTCTCGCTGCTCTCCGGCGGCGAGCGCTCGTTGACCGCGGTGGCCCTTCTGGTGGCCATTTTCAAGGCCAGGCCCTCGCCCTTCTACGTGATGGACGAGGTCGAAGCAGCGCTCGACGACACCAACCTGCAGCGGCTGATCCGGATCTTCGAGGAACTGCGCGAGTCCTCGCAGCTGATCGTGATCACGCACCAGAAGCGCACGATGGAGGTCGCGGACGCGCTGTACGGCGTCTCGATGCGGGGCGACGGCATCACGACCGTCATTTCGCAGAAGCTGCGCGACGCGGCGGCCGTCGCCTGACGCAATGTCAACTCCCCCGAGACCGGGAGCCCTCAAATCTTGAGAGAATAGGGCCATGGAGATTGTGATCATCGTCATCGCCGTCGTGCTCGCCTTGGCGGTGATCGGAGTGCTCGGCAACTACCTCGTCAGCGGGACCCGTGCCCGCCGCCGAGTGCCGCCGCCGGCCGAGCCGACGACTCCGCAGGCCGGGCAGCGCCCGAACGGGACCACGTCCACCGCGACCCTCGCCCCCGAAGCACCGCCTGCTGAGGCGCCCACCCTCGTCGCCCCGCCCGCGCCGATCCCCGCACCGGCCCCGCTCGCCCCTCCGCTCGAAATCCCCGAGCCCACCGCCGGCCGCCTGGTGCGGCTGCGCGGCCGCCTCGCGCGGTCGAACAGCGCAGTCGGCAAGGGCCTGCTCAGTCTGCTCTCGCGCGACAAGCTCGACGAGGACACCTGGGAGGAGATCGAGGATCTCCTGCTGACCAGCGACATCGGCGTCGCGCCCACCCAAGAGCTGGTCGAGCGTCTTCGCACGCGGGTCCGGGTCCTCGGCTCCCGCACCCCGGACGAGCTGCGCGACCTGCTGCGCGAGGAGCTTCTGGCGCTCATCGGCACGGACGCGGACCGTACGGTGCGATCTCTGCGCGCGGACGGCGAAGGCCCGGCGGTCGTCTTGGTCGTCGGGGTGAACGGCGTCGGCAAGACCACGACCACCGGCAAGCTCGCCCGCGTCCTGGTGGCCGACGGCAGGACGGTGGTCCTTGGCGCTGCGGACACGTTCCGCGCCGCGGCCGCCGACCAGCTTCAGACCTGGGGCGAGCGCGTCGGCGCGACGACCGTGCGCGGCCCGGAAGGCGCGGACCCGGCGTCGGTGGCGTTCGACGCGGTCAAGCAGGCGAAGGAGAACGGCGTCGACACGGCGCTGATCGACACGGCCGGACGGTTGCACACCAAGGTCGGCCTGATGGACGAGCTCGGCAAGGTCAAACGGGTGGTCGAGAAGCATGGCCCGGTGGACGAGGTGCTGCTGGTCCTCGACGCGACCACCGGCCAGAACGGCATGGTCCAGGCGCGCGTGTTCCGGGAGGTCGTGGACATCACCGGCATCGTGCTGACCAAGCTGGACGGCACCGCGAAGGGCGGCATCGTCGTGGCGGTCCAGCGGGAGCTCGGCGTTCCCGTCAAGCTCGTCGGCCTCGGCGAGGGCGCGGATGACCTGGCCCCCTTCGAGCCCGCTGCCTTCGTCGACGCCCTGATCGGGCAGTAGCCGCGCAGCTCGCCCGCAGTCCGCTGCTCGCCGACGCCGTGGCTGGCCCGCTGTTGCGTCTTCTCTCTCGAAGTGGAGAGAGTAGACGCAATGCAGGGGACGGCGGGCCGGGGCAGCGCAGCGTCCCGGCGCAGCTGGGGATTGAGACGTGACCCCTTGGCTCAGCGGCCGGGGAGGGAACCGGCGAGGGCGCGGCGGGGGGCGAGGGCGAGCGCGCCGAGTACCACGTGGGCGGCGGGCAGCGCGGGGCGGGCGACGCTCGGGGCGCGCAGCCAGAATGCGTCGGGGGATGCCGCAGCGGCGGCGCGCTGGGCAAGGTGCAGCTGAATGTGGGCCTGTGACTGTGCCTGCTCTAGGGCCTTGGGCAGCTCGACGTGGGCGCCGGAGCCGAGCAGGGCGGGACCGGTGTGCGGGTCCATCAGTGGGCTGAGCGCGGCCGCAGTGCCGACGCGTACCAGGAAGTTGATGCGTGCCCCGATCGTCCGGGCGCCGCATCCCCGGGTCACCAGGACCGGGCCGAGCTGCACCCCCAGGCGGTCCAAGCGGATCAGCGCCGTGCGGCCGGAGACCGCGTCCGCCTCGATGACGTCGAACGCCAGGCCGCACGCGGCGAGGATGGGTGCCTCGGGCATTCGTGACCACGTCGCGAAGACCTGCTCGAGGTCTGTAGACGGCGCTTTATCGGGGTTTGGCGTGATCGGCCAGTTCCAGGCGGCGTAACGCAACGCGGCGGTGCGGGGGGTACTTGCGCTCGGGTCCGTGCGTGGGCGGCCGATGGCGTGCGCCCGAGAGGCGGCGCTCGTACGTGGACTCGCGACTGCGCTGATTCCGAAACCGAGGCCCGCACGGGGCGTGATCACCCGAGCCGAAGCTGATTCGGCGTCAGCTGCGGGTCCGGTTCCGGCACCGTCGCGGCCGCGTGTATGTGCACGCTCAGCCGCCGCCACGGTCCGTGCACGCGGTGTCGCCTCGGTATCGGCTGCATTTGCACGCGCCGCCGTTTCTTCGGTCGCTGTCACGCCCTGGCCGCCGGCGCGGCGGCGCGCGGTCTGGCGCGGTAGTAGAGCGCTCAGTCCGAGCTGGCCACGCATCGTCGTCACGCCTCTCTCAACTGTGACGCCCCGATCCGGGTTACTGTCGCGAGCCTTCCCGTCCCGTCCCCTCACCGGAATGAGCGATGGCGAGCAGCTTCCCGCAATAGACCTTAGTCGGGCTGCGAAAACGACGCGCCGGGGGCCGGGTGGCGAATCCTGGCGCATTTGCAGATTCCGCTGCGAACGCCACAGTCGAGCGGTTACGTTCAGCTCACCTGGGGTTCACTAGCGGTTACAAGCGGCTTCCGGCGTGGATGCCGCATGAGTAATGCATGGGAGGGGCGGGCCGGTGCCTGAGCGGCTGCCGAACGAGCTGTTCGCCTCGTGGTTCCTGCGCAGCGGGTGGTCGAAGGGCGAGGTCGCCCGGCTGGTGAACCGGCGGGCGCGGGACCTCGGCGCGACACACGTCGCCACGGACACCTCGCGGGTGCGCCGCTGGCTGGACGGCGAGCAGCCACGCGACCCGATCCCGCGCATTCTGACCGAGTTGTTCAGCGAGCGCTTCGGCTGCGTGGTGACGCTCAGCGACCTCGGGCTGCGCGAGCCGGCCAGCCCGATCGCCGGGACGCTGACCGACCTGCCCTGGTCGGCCGAGCGCACCGCCGAGCTGCTCGCGGAGTTTTGTCGCAGTGACCTGATACTGGGACGCCGCGGGGCGGGTGGCGCGCCGCCGCTGGCGGCCGGGTCCGCGCTGGTCGAGCCGGTCAAGCGCTGGCTGCTGCCTGCGCCGATGGTGCGCACGATGGGTCCGGCCGGCGGGGTGGGTGCGCTCGCTCCGATGGGTGCGCTGGCGATGTCGGGTGCGGCGGGCGCAGCGGGCCTGGGAGCGCCCGGGGCGGGAACAGCCGCACCGGGAACGGCGCCGGCCCTCAACGGAAGAACTAGTGCAGTCGGCGTCGGGGTCGGTCTGACCGGCCGGCCGCGGCTGAACCGCACGGCCATCCTCGTCGAGCAGTTGGAAGAGACGGCGCGCACCTTCCGCGAGTGGGACGCCGCGGTCGGCGGCGGGATTCGCCGCGCGGCCGTGGTCGGTCAGCTGTACGAAGTCGCCGAGGTGCTGCGCCAACTGCGCGAAAGCGCACCGGCGCGCGAGAGCGGGCAACCGCGGCTGTTCCGCATCGCCGCGCAATTGGCCCTGCTCGCCGGTGAAATGGCGCTCGACTCGGGCCTGCAGGCGACCGCGCAGCGCTACCAGATCCTCGGCCTGCACTGCGCGAAGGAGGCGGGGGACCGCTCGCTCGCCGCCGGGATCCTGGCCGCGATGGGGCGGCAGCTGATCCATCTCAACCGCGCACAGGACGCTCTCGACCTTCTGGCGGTCGGCCGCGCCGGAGCCCGCGGCGAACTCGAACCGCTTGCCTGCGCGCTGATCGACGCGGTCGAGGCGCGGGCTCACGGCGCGCTCGGCCGCGCCGAGCAGTGCCGCGACGCGGCCGCGCGGGCCCTCGCCTCGCACGAACTGGGCCGTGCGCAGGACCACACGCCCGAGTGGCTCGCCGGTTACACCGCCGCCGCCTTACACGCCGAACTCGGCCAGGCCCTGCGCGATCTGGCCGAGCGCGTCCCGGCCGCCGCCACCGAGGCCTCGGCCGAGTTCGAGGCAGCCGTTCTGCTCTACGAGCGCGAGGGGGCCGCTCAACTGCGCGGCCATGTGACCGCGCTGGTCGGGTTCGCCGACGCACGCGCGTTGCTCGCCGATGCCGCCGCAGCCGCAGACGCCCTGCGCACGGCGTGCTTGCTCGCGGTCCGGCTGCGGTCGCGGCAAACCGAGGAACGGCTGCGCGAGGTGCTGGCCCGTGCCCGGCAGCGCTTCCCCCAGGAACCCGGCCTGCGCGAGCTGACCGAGCGGCTGCGCGAGCCTGCTTCAGCCGCCGGCGGCTTCCCGATCCCGGTGGCGGCTCTTCCTCTCCAGGCGTTCACACGCTCGTAACCAGTTTGAGCAATCCGTCACGTCAGTGAAACATCACGCGCTGTGAGCGGTAACGGCCCGCGGCGATGGTTCTGCGCAGGACAACGGCGTCACCCCCCTGTGAACGGTCGGCCG
>DASUAR010000188.1:0-56802 GCA_035763685.1 Actinocrinis sp.
TTCAGGCTGAACGAGGCCGGGATCGGGTTGGCGCTGTTGTTCCATGAGCCGTTGAACCCGAAGCTGGTGCTCGCTCCGGTGCCCAGCGATCCGTTGTACGACACGTTCGTGACGGTGACGTTCGCGCCGGACTGGGTGTAGCTGCCGTTCCACAGCTGCGTGATCGTCTGCCCGGCGGTGTACGACCAGCTCACGCTCCAGCTGCTGACCGGGCTGCCGAGATTGGTGATGGCCACGTTCGCACCGAAGCCACCCGGCCATTGCGAGCTGATCGTATAAGACACCGAACAGCCGTTCGTGGCCGCCTGCGCGGTCACCGCGACCAAGGTGCCGCCGACGGTGACCAATCCGGCGGCCACGGCGGTGGCGACCGCCGCGCGCCTTCGGAGAGAGCGCATCTAAACCTCCTGCGTTAGCGCTAACATTCGGGTCGCCGGGTGCCCGCCGTGGATCGGAGCGAGTGGGTTGCCCGCAAGCCGCGGCGCGGTGACCGCGATCGGACACGGTCTTCGAGGACGACGACAGGCGCAGTTTGCAGACGTTGCCGATCGCTCGCAATGGCGGGGTCCGAAAAACCCGGCGCTCACCGGCGTCGCGCGTAAACGCCGCGAGCCTCACCGGCATTGAGCAGCGTCTCACCGGTTAAGGCGAAGATACGCGCCACCGCCGGTTGCGAAGCGATTCGCGAAACTTTCTCACGAAGCTGCATCGCCGCCGTCCGGCAGCACCGGCGATGGCGTGAGCGGGCCGGTGAAAGGTTTCGCGATGTTTGAAAATGTCAGCTGCCGTCGAACGTTCGAATGCGGCGCTGATCCGAGATGTTGTCGCCGAGGATTCCAGCGGCCCGGGACGATATGCGCCCCGGGCCGCTGGCCGCTGAACAGAAGCCGGCGCCGTGATCAGGCCGCGGTGATGGTCCACTCATTATTGGTGCTGGAATTCGGCGTCCACATTATGGTCGTGGCGCCCTGTGTGGTGCTGCCGGCGCCGTCGAGTGCGGTACCCGTGCCGCGGTTGATGATCTGGTAGCGGCCGTTGCCCACGCTGTTGAGCGACCACTGCTGGTTGTTGCCGCCGTTCCACGTCGTCTGCCGGGCCGGCGCGCCGTTGGCGGTGTTGCCCCAGCTGTCGGCGACCATGCCGTTGGTGTTGTTGACGATGCGGTAGTAGCCGTTGCCGAGACTGACGAACTGCCACTGCAGGTTGGTGCTGCCGTTGTAGCCCCACTGCTTCAGGTTCGAGCCCGACGCCACGTTCCCGCCGCTGTCGAGAGCCAGACCGCTGGTCACGTTGAGAACCCTGGCCCATCCGGTCGGGATCCCGCCGGTGCCGCCGCCGCTGCCCAGAGCGGGGATCTGGCCGGAGAAGGTGAGCTTCACCGTGTACGCGAGCGCGCTGTACGGCGCGCTGGAGGAGGGCATCGCGAAGTGCAGGCCGCCGCTGTCCTGGGTGGGCTTGGGCAGGTTGACGTAGCTGCCCGCGGCGTTGCCGAGCAGCTGCGCGGAAACCAGGCTGCTGATGTTGAACTGGTTGGAGTTGAGGCTGGTCACCGTCATCGTGCCGCCCTGCCAGCCGAGCGCGGTGGCGTACAGGATGGTGTTGTCCTGGCTGCGGGTGAAGCGAACGTCCTGTGGCGTACCGGCCTTTGGCCCGGTGAAGGAGCCGCCGCCCATCGCGGTCGGGCCCTCGCCGTATGACGACCAGGATCGCGTGGAGTAGATCGCCTCGCCGAAGCGGCCGAGCCAGTCGCCGATGCCCAGCAGGATGGTCTGCTGCTGCGACGGGATCGTCCCATCCGCCATCGGGGAGATGTTCAGCAGCATGTTGCCGCCCTTGGCGACCCGGTCGATCAGCGCGTGCAACAGCGCCTGCGTGGTGTAGTAGCCGAGGCCGACCGTGTAGCACCAGGACGACGAGGAGATCGCGTCGTCGGTGAGCCAATACGGCGTGAGCAGCCCGCCGGGTCCGCCCCGTTCGTAATCGAACACCTCGCCCTTGTTATCCAGGCCGTCCTTGTACGTCGCGACGACGTCCTTGTTCCACGCGACGGCCTTGTTGTAGTAGTACGCGAGGAACTGCAGCCGGTAGCTCTCCTCGACGAGCGAGAGATCGAAGTCCTGCCAGATCAGGTCCGGCTGGTATCCGTCGATGACCTCGATCAGCTTGTTGTACCAGAGCAGGTTCTCCGCGGCAGTGCCCTGCTGCGCGAACAGGATCTTGAGATTCGGGTCGGACTGGGCGGGCACGTGGTCGTAGTAGCCGTTGAAGTGGTAGGCGTGGTGCAGGGAGGCCATGAACTTCAGGCCCTGGCCCCGGATCGCCTGCGCGTGCTGCGCCACCAGGTCGAGCTTGGGGCCGTGCGCCACCGAGTTCCACGGGTTGACCTGACTGTTCCACATCGAATAGCCGTCGTGGTGCTCGGCGACCGGACCGGCGAAGCGCGCCCCGGCGTTCTTGAACAGCGTCGCCCACGCGTTGGGATCCCAATTCCCGCCCGCGCTGGTCAGCTTGGGCGCGAACTGCACGAAGTTGCCGGCCTTGTCCCGTGCGCCGTCGATGAAGTTCTGGTACGGCCACACCGACGGGTCGCCGTAGGTGGCGATGTGGTGCTGGTTCGCGGCCGAGCCGCTGATGTACATGTTGCGCGGGTACCACTCGTTGTCATACGCGGGAACGCTGAAGACGCCCCAGTGGTAGTAGATGCCGAACTTGGCGTCCTGGAACCAGGTCGGTGCCGGCGGGTGCTGGTCGACGGAGGACCAGGCGGCGGTGTAGCTCTGCGGCCCGGAGTTCGCCTCGGCGTCGGGGGCGAAACGCACCAGGCCGAAGGCGGTGGCCGCCCCGGCCGCCGCGAGCAGCTTGCGCCGGCTGATCTGGAAGGGCGAGGAATCCGAAGAAGACATGTAAGCACCTTTCGTACGGGTCAGAGGAGTACGTAACCCGCCGCAATAATGCTCGTCAAGATGCATTGAAAGCCACGTATACAGTCCGAAAATGGTCCGGGCCGTCGAACACTCGGCGGATATCGAATGACCCGCGGATCGCAAAAGAAAAGTGATGACTTCAGCGCCGCATCGCGCGGCGAAGCAGCCGTGTGCGCAATTGGTGGCTCAACATCCAGCGCCCCCGCCAACTCGCGAATACTTTTCCAGAGCCTTGACACTCAGCACACCGTGGGGCACTGTCAGCGTTCGAAGTGTTCAAGACAGCCATCGCAACCTGGATCATCTCAGGCCTCGCCATTTCATGGACCGGCGTCAGCGGGCCGCGTACGTCAATGCTCGCGCACGCCGACCGGGCCGGTGCTGCACCGAAGATCGATCGGCGGCGCCAGCAGCACGTGCGTGGGCGCGGTCCCCGGCTTCGCGATGCGCTCCCGCAGGAAATCCACCGCGGTCGAACCCAAGGCCGTGGCCGGCACGTCGATCGCGGTGAGGCTGGGATGGAACTGCTCGGCCCACTTGCGCGCCACGATCCCGGTGATCGAGAGGCTGCGCGGCACCTCGAGCCCGGCGCGCTCCAGAGCCCGCTCGATCCCAGGCAGCGCCGCCTCGTTGACCGTCACGATCGCGGTGACCTGCGGATACGCCCGCAGGATCGTCTCGATGCAGCTCTCTCCGGCCCTCGTGTTGTCAGCGCAGCAGAACTCGACGCCCTCGGCGCCGTGCCGCGCAGTCGCCCGGCCGAAACCCTCGCGCGCGCGATGCGCCGGACCGTAGCCCGCCATCACCAGGCTGACCGAGCGATTGATCAGTGCGATGTGCCGGTGCCCGAGCTCGACAAGGTGATCGACGCACCGGCTGACCAGCGCGGCGGTGTCCAAGTCGACCCAGGACATCGCGTCCGGTCGCGTGGGGCGGCCGATCATCACGAACGGTATTCGCGCCCGGCGCAGTCGTTCGACGCGCGGGTCATCGAGCCGGATCTCCGTCAGGATGACCCCGTCAAGGTGCTGCCCGGTCACGATCCGCTCGAACGAGCTGCCATGGTCGTCTCCGGAGGGGGAGAGCAGCACGTCCAGGTCCGCCCTCGCGGCGGCCTCCATGACCGCGCCGACGAAGTCCAGCTGCATCGCGGTCAACTGCTCCCCGGCCGGCGGGATGACCAGCCCGACCGCGCCCGTGCGCGACCGCTTGAGCGTCTGCGATGCGGTGGCCGGCTGATATCCGAGCTCGTCGATGGCGGCGAGGATGCGGTCCCTGGTCTCCGGGGAGATCGTGCGCTTGCCGCTGAGCGCGTACGAGACGGTGCTGCGCGACACCCCGCAGTAGCGGGCGACCTCGCCGATGTTCATCGGGCTCCCTTGCAGCCGACTGGTGCGCGCCGAAGTGTAGTCATCCCATGTCGGACTGACAACGCTGCCGCACATCCCTACCCACCCAGGGCGCCGCGGCGTCTGACCGAGAAGGAAAATCGATGAGGACGAGAATCAGGGCCGCCCGCCTCGCGCTGGCGGCCGGCGGAGCGATGGCGCTGCTGTTCCCACTGCTCGCCGCCACTCCAGGGCACGCGGCCGGCACGGAATCGCTCACCGTCGATCTGGGCTCGCCGCGCGGAACGGCCACCGGAGTCGGGGAGGGCTTCCTCTACGGCGTCAATCAGGACGCCTCGCTGCCGGCCGACCAATACATCCTCCCTTTGGGCATCACGGCCTACCGGGGCGGCGGGCACGCGTCCCGCGGTTGGGTCGGTGACAACTACACCTACGGCTCGAACACCAAGGCGGATGTCAACGAGATCATCACGCAGGGGAAGCGGTTCACCCAGGCGCCGTATCACGCGCAGTACCAGGTGATCCTCAGCGACGTCTACGGCAACGACGGCGGTCAGCCCTCGAACACGACGTATCCGTGTGACAACGGCAACTGTTCGAACTGGGTCAGCTTCATCGACGCCACCGTGGGCGCGTTGCAGGCGTCCGGCCTGAAGTTCGCCTACGACATCTACAACGAGCCGGACATCTCCGTGTTCTGGACCCGTGGCATGAACACCACGCAGTACTTCCAGATGTGGGACACCGCCTACCGGGAGATCCGGCGCATCGCCCCCGGTGCGCAGATCGTCGGCCCGTCGCTCGCCTTCACCCCGCAAGGCAACCCGGGGGAGTGGCAGACCTGGCTGGCGCACACCAAGGCCGCCGCGACGCTGCCCGACATGATCACCAACCACGACGAGGGCGACGTCGACGATCCGGTCACGGTGTCGCAGTCCATCAATAACGCGCTGTCTTCCAACGGCATCGCGCGCATTCCCTTGTCAGCCAACGAGTTCCAGCCCTCCGACCGGCAGACCGCCGGCGTGTCGGCGTGGTATCTCGCCCGCTTCGCGCAGTCCGGCTACGCCAACGCCATGCGCGGCAACTGGATCTGCTGTGAGACGCCGAACCTGACCGGGCTGCTGACCAACAGCGGCGGCAGCTGGCAGCCGACCGGCAACTGGTGGGCCTTCCGCGCCTACGCCGACATGACCGGGACGCTGGTCAACACCTCGGGTCAGGTCAACAGCACGGCCATCTCCGCCGCCGAGGACCCTGCGAACAAGCGGGCGGTGGCGATCATCGGCGACTCGAACGGGTACACCGGCGCGGCTTCGGTGACCTTCAACGGCGTGTCGACGCAGGCGTGGCTGGACGGCACGAACAGCTCGGTGAACGTGACCGTGGAGCGGATCCCGGACCAGGCGCCGCTGAGCACACCGCAGGTCGTCTTCAACCAGCCGATGAACGCGTCGAGCGGCTCGGTCACGATCCCGTTGACCTTCCAGGCCTCGCACGACGCGTTCGCCGTCTACCTGACGCCGAACGGCTCGACTACCGGCCACACGGTGACGGTGACGAACCCGGGTGATCAGACCGGCACCGTCGGCACGGCCATCAGCCCGCTGCAGATTCAGGCCACCGATTCGGCGTCCGGTCAGACGCTGGTGTACAGCGCGACCGGTCTGCCCGCGGGGCTGTCGATCTCCCCCTCGGGCCTGATCTCAGGCACGCCGACAGCCGCGGGGGCCTTCAACGTGACAGTCAATGCGACCGACACCTACCCGGTCGCCGGTTCCGCATCGTTCACCTGGACGATCAGCGGCGGCTCGACCGGCGGCGGGGCGTGTCAGGTCTCGTACGTGAAGAACGAGTGGGGCGGCGGCTTCACCGCGAACGTGACGATCGGCAACACCGGCACGGCCGGGATCAATGGTTGGACGTTGAAGTGGAGCTTCCCGGGCGACCAGAAGGTCACCAACGCCTGGAACGCCACCGTCACGCAGTCCGGGCAAGCCGTCAGCGCCACGAATGTCAGCTACAACGCCGCCATCGCCCCCGGCGGCAACGTCCAGTTCGGCTTCCAAGGCACCTGGACGAGCAACGACACCAGCCCCGCCGCCTTCACCCTGAACGGGAGCGCATGCAACTGACCGGCTGACCGACCGACCCGCGCCGAGCCGGGTACCCGCCGACTTTCCCGCGGGTGCCCGGCCGCGCCGTGCGCGGACGTAGGATGTTTTCCACGCCCGCGCCGCAGCACCAGGTCACCGAATGAGGCCGAGACATGTCACTGACCGATAAGGCGATCGACCGTATTCGGGAACTGATCCAGTCGGGAGAGCTGCCGGCGGGCTCCAGGTTGCCGTCAGAGCCGCGGCTGTCCGCGCAGCTGGGCATCTCCCGCAACCTCACCCGCGAGGCGGTCAAGGCACTGGTGCTCGCCCGGGTGCTGGAGATCCGGCGCGGCGACGGAACCTACGTGACCAGCCTGGAACCCGGCGTCCTGCTCGAAGGGCTCGGATCCGCGATCGAGCTGCTGCGCGGCGACACGCTGCTCGAGCTGAACGAGGTGCGCCGGCTCTTCGAACCGGTGGCCACCGGGCTGGCGGCGAGCCGCATCGGCGCCGGCGAACTGGCGCAGGTGGAGGGCCATCTCGCCGCGATGCGCGAGGCGCAGGACGACGTGGAACTGCTGAACCGGCACGACGCCGCGTTCCACCGGACGGTCATCGCCGCGACCGGCAACGCCACCCTGGCCAGCCTGCTGGAGGGCATCTCCAGCAGGACCGTGCGGGCCCGGGTATGGCGCGGCATGGTGGACGGCAACGCGGCGGAGCGCACCCTGGCCGAGCACGAGGCGATCTACCAGGCGCTCGCTACCGGCGACGCCGCATTGGCGCAGGCCGCGGCGCTCGTGCACGTGAGTACGACCGAGAAGTGGCTGCGCAAGTACCTGATCGAGGACACCGAGGCCGACGCCCTGGCCGACGCGACCGGCGCCGAGCTTGACGCCGAGGATTCCGACGTCGAGACACAAGGGCGGCCGCGTCAGTCAGTGACGGCTGACTGACGCGGCCGCCGGCCTCACCCGGTTCTGGCGACCCATGCTTCGCCGAAACCACGTGGGGCGGTCTGTGCGCCTCCCCGCTTCTCAAGAAGCGTCATGGGATGTGCCCGCCCGAGTTGTGCCGCATCGATGGGTGAATCTGCCAAGCGCATCGCGAAAGCTCAAGAGCCAGGGTGCTCGCGCCAGCGCGCCGGCGCGGGCGCAGTCGCCCTGATTGCGCTGCCCAAGAGCGCAGTTCGACAGAGTTCGACGATCCTCACCACGCGCAGTACACGGCCGACTGCGCGTGAAAGTTACACCAGCGCGATCCCATCGCAAAGCCCCATCTCCGCCGAGAGATCCCATCAATAACCGCTCACTAAGCGGGCCGGCGCCGAGCCGCCATCCGGATTCCAGCTGCGTTCCAAGAGGTTGACGGCCCTTGCCGGACTGCGTAATCGGACTGCGTGGTCAGGGCGCGGCGTTGAGCCTCGGCGTCTGGTGTGTGCGTCTGCTCTTCACCGCTTGACTCGACCGGCGCGAACGCCGACTGAACGCGGGCACCCGCCGGTTTGCCGGTGCCGGGAACGGACACCCGTTCTTGACCACCGGCGAACCGGCGGTGCCAACCTGCGGACTCTGGAAGTGTGCGATATGGCCAAGCGGCGTGCGGATCCGGTGCTGGAGCGTCTCCTACATGCGGTGGAGCAGACGTCGGCGGCGACAGTGCCGGTCGCGGTCAGCGTGCGGGGCACGCGACTGCGCGGTGAATTGATATCCGAGGAAGCGTATTTCGCGCACTTGGCGTCGGGCGGCGCGCTGCTCGGCGCGCTGGCCTCGGAAGCGGTGGGCGGCTCTGGCGGCAAGGACCTCGAGAAGTCGTCCGGCGGATTCGTGCACCTGCGCGGCGACGGGGCCGAGGCGTCTTTCGGCGTGTGGCGCATCGCCCTCAGCGCGGTAGATGCCTGGACGCTGCTAGCCGGGCGCGAGGACGCAGACCACGACCGTGACCGCGACCACGACGAACGAGGCGGTGCGTCCGCGCTCGGTTCGATCTTCGGCCGCGACGCCGAACGCTGACGAGCGTTTACGCAGGTGGGTCGTCGGCGGACTTCTGCACGGCTTTCTTCTCCGCAGGGATCTGCTCGACGGCCCACTGCGCCCGTTCCTGGTTCATCACCTGACCGCGCACACGCCAGGCGGAACCCGGGCTAGAGACGCCGTTTGACGGCGGGGACCACCGAAACGGTCCACACCCACGACGGGCACGGCTCAAGGTACTCGTGGTTGTCGGAGTGGTAGACGAGGCAACCGACCAGCCAGACGCCGCCGTCAGCGGTCCCGTAAGCGGTCTCGGCATGCGCGGTCGGCGATACGATCACGGACACCAGGGCGTAGTCCTGCTCGTTGCCCGACTGTCCGGGCGCAGGGGTGAGGAAGTCCTTGTAGGCACGCATCGCGGTGTCGCCGGGCGCCGGGTTTGCCTGCCGGTGGAAGAAGCCGTTGACATCGCGCGGGTGCGGGCTGGCAGCGAGCCACGCGGCGCTCGGCTGGAAGCTGTAGATCGCGCGGGCGTGCAGCAGCATCCACTGCACCACTGTGTCGACCCGGGCGGTGGTCTGAGCCCCGGTCAGGCCTTCTCCGGCATGGCTCGCGTCCCCGGCGAAACCGCGGCACAACGGCTGCGCACCGTCGTAAGCGGTCTGATACGTGGCCACCACCGCGTCGTGCGTGCACACCGGGACCGAGCCTCCGCTGGACACGGGCGCGCCCGCCACGGCTGTCGGCGTGGCTGGCGTTGAGGATCCACAGGCCGCGGTGAGCAGTACCAGCACGGTCGCGGCCGCGACGAGCGCCGTGGCCACCGGGCGCCGCGCGCGTCGGGAGGTTGAAGGGGTCACGTCCATCACACGGCCAAGTGGCTGTCCGCGTTCAACGCACCGTCGACGGGCCGGCGCCGAGCCGGTTCATGGTGCCGGGGCTGGGAGCGTTGTGACCCGGCGCAGTGATCCGGCGCAGTGATCACACAAACTCCGGCTATCGGGCGGGTCAACGATCGGCGTACTTCGACACCGGTTTGCCGGACTGGTCGCGACGTCGGCGAAGGCACAGGATAACGTCGGTTCATGAATGAGAACGAGGCGTTGGACACCGATGGCACCGTGCAGGCGGACGAGTTCGTCGCCGAGCTGATCCTGGGGCTCGAGCGCGCCGCGGACGGGGAGTCGGACCCGGAGATCAAGTCGCGGCTGCGCGGCGCGGCCGCCGTCCTCGGCACCATCGGCCGGCACGTCACCACCGAGGTCGCCGGCAAGATCATCGTCCGCGCGATGGACCTGTAGGCCGGACGGCTTTTGGCGCTCGGCCGGGTGGGTCGCCCCGCCCGGCCGAGTTGGCGCAGCGGCTCTATCTGAAAGGCGATCGGCGGCTCTACGATGCCGACGCCGACTGCATGGAGGGGACCTGATGCCGCTACATCCGGAAGTCGAGGCGATGCGCGCGCGCCGGGCCGATGCTGGGGCCGCGCCGCTCTACACGTTGTCCCTGGCCCAGGCCAGAGCCGCGGACCTGGCCGATATCCAAGCGGCCGTCGGCAGCGGCGAGCCGGTGCACGCGGTAACGGAACATCTCGCCACCGGCCCCGGCGGCGAACTGCGCATCCGGGTATACGAGCCCGATGACAGGCGCGACCGGCCGGCCCTGGTGTACTACTTCGGCGGTGGCTGGACGCTGGGCAACCTCGAGACCTGCGACGCGATCTGCCGGACGCTGACCAATGCGGCCAGATGCGTTACGGTATCCGTCGAATACCGGCTCGCCCCGGAGTACCCCTTCCCAGCAGCGGTGGAGGACAGCTATGCCGGGCTCGACTGGCTGGCCCGCAACGCGGCCCGGTTGGGCGTGGACGCCGACCGGCTCGCGGTGGGCGGCGACAGCGCCGGAGGCAACCTCGCGGCGGCGGTCACCCTGCTGGCCCGCGAACACGGCGGGCCGAGACTGCGCCACCAGCTCCTGGTGTATCCGAACACTGACTACAGCTGGGATCCGGAGGCGTTGCGCGCATACGAGGACCCGCTGCTGTTCAACCGGTGGTCGGTCGAGTGGTACTGGGCGCACTATCTGACCGACGCGCAGGACGGACTCGATCCGCTGGCCTCGCCGCTGCGCGCGCCGAGCCTGGCCGGGCTGCCCGACGCGACCGTGATCACCGCCGAATACGACCCCTTACGCGATCAGGGCGAGCAATACGCACAGCGGCTGCGTGAGGAAGGCGCCAAGGTCGAACTGCGGCGCTACGAGGGCATGGCGCACGGCTTCTTCGGCATGTTCGGCGCGTTCACGCTCGGCCGCGAAGCCGTGGCGTTCGCGGCCGAGCGCCTCGCTCAAGCGTTGAGCTGAGCGACGCCCTCTGAAGTCGCGCCGGAGGAAAGAGTCATCAGACGTCGCGCAGCCGCAGGGCCAAGCCGCCGACGAGCAGTGATCCGGCGGCCCAGGCGGCGAGCACGCCCAGCCCCTCCCACGGGCCGATCGGCATTCCGGCGAGGTCCCTGGTCGCTTGGATGGACAAGCCGGCATTCATCGGCGCATAGCGTTCGATGCGGTTGTGCCAGTGGGGATCAGTGACCGCCGCGCCGATGATCGGCCAGAGGTAGAGAAGCGCGAGCACGACTCCGATCGACGTGGCGGACTCGCGTATCAGGGTTGCTATCCCGAGACTGAGCAGCGCGATGAGAGCCAGGTAGAGCACTGAGCCGCCGGCCGCGCGCAGCACCGAGGTGTCCGTGAGGGACAGCAGCGACGGATAGCCGTGTGCCGAGCTGAAACCCTTGCCCGGCATGACCAGCCGGCCGATGAGTAGCGAGCCGAGCACGGAGATCGTCCCGGCGAGCAAGGTGAGGCCGCTGACAAGCAGCGATCTCGCGGCCAGCACGGTTGATCGGCGGGGCATGGCGGCGAAGGTGAGGCGGACCAGGCCGGTGCTGTACTCGCCGCAGACGGTCACCACGGCGAGGATCGCTACGACCGCCTGCCCGGCCTCGACGCCGGTGAGGCTGACCTTCGCAGGGTCCTGGCCGCAGCCGGCGGCGGGGCAGGTAACGGCGGCCTCAGCCGCCGCGCTTACCGCGGTCGTCAGCACCGCGATGGCCAGCAGCAGCCAGTACGTGCCTTGAACCGTGCGCAGCTTGGTCCACTCCGCATGCAGCGCGGCCCGCAGGCCCGACCAGCCGGCTCGTCCCGTTATCAGAGCCGCCTCCCGCCTCTCCCGCGCCGCCCCCTGCTGCGGCGCGGGCGTCGACTGCGGTGCCCGGTTGACCTCCGCTGCCTGATCCACGACGCGGCTCACGCATCCCTCCGGCTCAGCCGCAGGTGGGCGAGGCCGAGGAAGAGCGCCGCGTAGGCGCACAGCACCGCGAAGCCGGCCCACGGCGAGAGCGGGAAGTACCCTTGATCCGGCGTATAGCTGGCCGTCACCTGCGGATATGCCACCAAGCTTTGCTCGACCGCGAAGGCGGCGGCGGGCGTGACCCGAGTCAGCCACTCGGCGGCTCCGACCGGCAACACCGATGCGACCGCGAGTATGTAGGGCAACACGACCGCGACGATCACGGCCGTCACCGTCGCGGCGCTGCGACGCAGCAGGGTGCCCACGGCGAGCGCGAAGACCGCCACTGCGGCGAACAGCGCCGCGGTGCCGACGATGACGCGCAGTTCGGTCAAAGACGACACCGGCAGGACGTACACCCCGTGGTTGTAGAAGATGTGGTTGGCGAGTGGCAGTGATACCGCGGCGGCAATCAGCCCGACCAGGAACGCTGCCGCGCCGATCACAAGCGCCTTGGCCGCCAGCACCCGCCCGCGCCGCGGACTCGCGGCCAGCGTGAGCCGAATCAGGCCCCGCCGGTACTCGGCCGTGATGAACATGGCTGCCACGACGCCGATCGCGACGAGCCCGGCGAACACGCCGACCAGGCCTTGCTCGATGGCCTGCCCCGATCCTCGACCACCCAGCGGTGCGATGTCGCCGCTACCGGTCACGGTGAAGGTATTGCCGGACTGCGTGAACGGTGAGGCCACCTCCAGTGCCCCGGCGCGGGCCCTCGATGTCCCCACGTAGTCGCTCTTCCACCCGCCGCCAGACGAGCCCTGAACGGCGACGTCGTCGAAGGTGCCGGTTGCGAGAGTCGGGCCACCCGCGGCCGTCGAACCGCCGAAAGCCTGATTGACCACCGTGTAGTTGGGGGAGGTCGCGAACAGTCCGACCTGCACGGTTGCCGGCAACCCCGGCAGCGTCACGGAATCGACGGTGCTCCAGTGCGTGCCGTCGGCCGAGTCGTAGCCGGTGATCTTGTCTCCGGAGCGAACGAGCCGCAACCAGCGCGGAGACGAAGCGCTGACGGCGCCGGGCGTGCCGGCCGTGTCGTGCGTGAAGTCGTGCTGCATCCGGACGCCGTTGCTGCCGGTGACCATCATCGCGGCGTACGCCGAGCCCGCGGTCTCGCTCTGTTTGATGATGATCCCCGCTTTGGACCAGGGCTGCGTGCCCGGAACCATCCCGCTGGTTTGCGGCGTCACCGGGACGCCTGGCGCGACACGAAGCGCGCCCGTGGGCGCATACAGCCCGGTCAGCGAAATCACTCGCGCCGTGATCGTTCCGTTTCCGGTCAGTGGCTGATGCACGAATTGGAAGGTGTCTGACACCGCCTCGCCGTCCGGCCCGAGTGGCGGCGTGCGCCGGCAGGCGGCTCCGGTCCGCTGGTCTGAGGGGTTGGGACCGCCGCAGCCGACGGTGCCTCCGGTTGCCGTGAGGACGCCGAACCCGATCGTCAGCAGCACTGCGACTGCCATGCCGATGATCCAGCCGCGCACCGTGCGGAACTTGGTCCACTCGGAGCGCAACAGCTGGGTGAAGCCGTCGTGCGGCGTCAGCGTCCCGGTGCGGTACGGCGTGACACTGGTCGTAGTAGTCATCGCGCGATCCCCTCGTCATCCGCGGATGCGGCGCGGAACTCGACTGCTTCGCGTGTCAACTCCATGTACGCCTCTTCCAGCGTTGCGCGGTGCGCCGAAACCTCGGAGAACGGCACCGCGCTCGCGTTGAGCAGCGCGACGATCCGCTCGGCTGTAAGCCCATTGATGGTCAACGTGTCCAGGCCGGTGGTCGTCACGGTCGCGCCCGCGTTCGCCAGCACCGTCATCGCCTGGGTTCGCGCGGCGGTGCGCAACGCGACCCGGTCGCCGGATGCCGCCGCGATCAGTTCGGCGACGCTGGTATCGGCGATGACCTTGCCGCGGCCGACCACCACCAGATGGTCCGCGGCGTCCTCCAGTTCGCTCATCAAGTGGCTGGAGACCAGCACGGCGCGGCCCTGCGCCGCCAGCGAGCGCAGGAAACCGCGCATCCACACGATGCCCTCGGGATCCATGCCGTTGAACGGCTCGTCCAGCATCAGCGCCGGAGGATCGCCGAGCAGCGCCGCCGCGATACCGAGCCGCTGGCGCATGCCGAGCGAGTAGCCGCCGGCCTTCCGGCGGATCGCCGAACCGAGACCGGCCTGCTCGACCACCTCGTCGACCCGCCGGGACGCCAGCCCTTGTGAATGCGCCAGCCACAGCAGGTGGTTGCGGGCCGAACGGCTCGGCTGAAGGGCGGCGGCGTCCAGCAGCGATCCCAGATGGCTGAGCGGATGTCGCAGCGTGCGGTACGGCCGCCCGCTGACCAGCGCGGTGCCCGAGTCCGGTGCGTCGAGGCCCAGGATCACCCGCATCGTGGTCGACTTGCCCGCGCCGTTCGGGCCGACGAACCCGGTGACTTGCCCCGACCGAACCGCGAACGACAGTCCGTCCAGTGCCTGAGCTGGCCCGAACCGCTTGCGCAGGCCGGCTACTTCGATGGCTGCTTCCATGTCAGGCAGGCTAGGGGTGGCGCGGCCTCCAGATCGTCACGCTGCAGAGCAATCCTCGCCGTAGCTGGCCCGAGGGAGGTAAACCGCCGAATATCCCTCGTACGAGGGACGGGCGTGTCCCCGCACTCGGGGACGTCACCGCGCCCCGTCAGCGGCGACAATAGCGGCGTGGAGGTGAGACAGATGGCCGGGGCGGAGGAACGGCGCGAGCGGTGGGCGCGGTGGGCGCGGAACTGGCGGCGGTTCGCGGCTGCTCCGCGGATTCCGGCTGCCGACGCGGCGCTGCTGAGCCTGGCCGCGATCCTCGAACTCGCCTTGCACACCACGGTCTCCGACACCAACCGCGCCGGTGCGCCGACGGACGCCCCGACCCGGGCACTGTACGTCGGCCACGATGGGCTCAGTTGGCAAGCTGTGGGGTTGATCTACCTGCTCGCGCTGGCCGCCACGCTCTCGCCTGCGCTCTCGAGGCAGACCGTTGCGGCGGTGTCGGTCTGTGCGGCCAACGTATTGATGTTCGGCCTCTTCCAGACGCTGACCGTCGCGGGCGCGGTCATGCAGGTGCTCGTTCTCTTTCGGCTGGGGCGATGCGGGTCACGGGTTCTGGCTCCCGCTCTTGCGGCGCCGTTCCTCGCGCTCGCGCTGGCCAGGTTCGGCTCGGCCGGATCCGAGGCGGTCGTGCTCACGGTGCTGTTGGCCTCGCTCGCTCCGGCGGCGGCGCTGGCCGGACTGGCGCAGCGTGAACGCGGCGAGGCGCGGGCGCGCAGCGCGGCGGAGGAGGCGATTGCCAGCACGCTGATGGAGCACACCGCCCGCGGCGAGCGCGCCCGGATCGCCCGCGAACTGCACGACGTGGTCGCCCACCACATCTCGATGATCGCCGTGCAGGCGGAAACGGCCCGTCTCGCGACTCCGGGCATGCCCACCGCCGGAGCCCGCAGACTGCTGGAGATCGGTGACACCGCGCGGGCCGCGCTGACCGAGATGCGCCGGCTGCTCGGCGTCTTGCGCGACGACGCGCGCGCTGCCGACCTGTCCAATTCAGCGGGACAACCGCCGCGAGCCGAACGCCGGCCGCAGCCGACGCTCCAGCAACTCGTCGAATTGCTGGACGAAGCGAGGAACGCGTCCATGACCGGCGTGCGGCTCATCGTGTCCGGATCGCCCGCGACCCTCGACCCAGGCGTGGAGTTGGCCGCTTATCGCATCATCCAGGAAGCCCTCACCAACGCGCGCCGCCACGCGCCTGGCGCCGCCGTCGATGTCGAGCTGCACTACACCGACGAGACGCTGCGGTTGCGCGTGCGGGACAATGGGCCGGGCATGACTTCGGTGGCAGCTACAGGAGCGGCGGCGATGTCCCGCACAGCTGGACACGGGCTGCTTGGGATGCGGGAGCGGGCCGCGGCGGTGGGCGGCCTGCTCAAGGCCGGTCCCGCGTCGGTCGGCGGCTTCATCGTCGAGGCCACGCTCCCCGCGAAGGTTGAGGTGATCGTATGACCGCCGCCTCCGCCGTGATCCGTGTGGTGGTGGCCGACGACCATCAGGTCGTGCGCAGTGGCTACGCCGCGCTGTTGGACACGCAGCCGGACTTCGACGTCGTCGGCACCGCGCGCGATGGAGCCGAGGCGGTGCGGATCTGCCGCGAGTCGCGCCCGGACGTGGTCCTGATGGATGTGCGGATGCCGGAGATGGACGGCATCGAGGCGACGAAACGGCTGCTCGGGAGCGACCACGGCGAGGTCGCCGCGGCCGGCGGCGCCCCGCGCGTGCTCGTGCTGACGACGTTCGACCTCGACGAGTACGTGTACGACGCGCTTCGCGCGGGTGCGAGCGGCTTCCTGCTCAAAGACGTCACCGCCGAGCGGCTTTTCGACGCCGTGCGCGTGGTCGCCTCCGGCGAGGCGCTGCTTGCGCCCTCGGTCACCCGGCGCCTTATCAGCGAGTTCGCACAGCTGCGCCCGAAGCAGGATGGTGCGTCGAAGGCGGCGTTGTCGGCGCTCACGCCGCGCGAGACCCAGGTGCTGCGGTTGGTCGCGGAGGGATTGTCGAACCCGGAGATCGCGGCCCGGCTCGTCGTGACCGAGGAGACGGTCAAGACGCACGTGAGCCGGGTGCTGGGCAAACTCGGGCTTCGGGACCGGACCCAGGCGGTCGTCGCGGCTTACGAATCAGGGCTCGTGGTGCCGGGAACCAGCCCGCGCTAGCGAACAGACCTTAGGTCTGGCCCGTTTCCTCGGGGGCGCACAGCCGCACGCAACAGGAGCCTGACTCGGGTTGCAGCACGGCGGTCGCCGCGTCAGCCGCGCCCAGGCCCTGCAAGTAGCCGCCCAAGAACCGGTGGTTGATGCCGCACACCAGGTCCGGAGCCTTCGCCGCGAGCGGATGGAACGGGCAGTTGCGCAGCAGCAGCAAGGCCGGGGTGGCGCGTTCGGGTTCGAATCCGAGGGCTTCGAGCGTTTCGGCCGCGAGCGTCAGGGTGCGTTCAGTGCCCAAGCGGCCGGGGCGATGCCGGTCCCGGTCGGCGCTGCCCAGCGCGGTGCCGCGTCGATCGGCGGCTTCGAATGCGGTGTCGCGAGCTGTGTGCTCGCCGTCCTCGGTCAGGACCGCGTCGGCGAGGATCTCGGCGAGCAGTTCATGCCGTCGTTGCGGAATGCTCACCTGGATCAAGTCGGGGACCGGCTCGTAGAGCTTGGGCGCGCGCCCGACAGTCCGCGCCCGCCCCGGAGCGTCGGTGCGCGTACGTAGCAGGCCGACGTCCACCAACTTGTCGAGATGGAACGCGGCGAGCTTGCGCGAGATGCCGACGCTGGCCGCCGCCTCGTCGCGGGTGACCGGGCGATGGGCACGGCGAATGAAGGCGTACATGCCGCGGCGCAGCTCGTCACCGAGCGCGCCGACCGCGGTTACCGGGTCCCGCTGCTGCTGATCCACCACTCCAGAGTAACGCCTATTGGGGTATCTGGACCCGGATCCGTCCCCCAAAGATGCCTAGTCCTTGACTGATCGCCGGAATAAGACCAAACTTTGTTGGCGAAATAGGGTTTGAAGGAGGCAGTCGTGAGCACCCAACCGCAAGACGGCAAGCACCCGGTTTCCCCGCTGTTGGCGGGTCCGTACGGTCATCCGCTGCACCCATTGCTGGTGACCGTGCCGATCGGCGCGTGGGTGGCCAGCCTCGTGTTCGATATCGGCTCCCACGTGGCCGGACGCGGCGGCATGCTCGCGGACGGCTCGCTGTGGCTGATCGCCGTCGGCGTGCTGGGCGCGCTGGCCGCCGCCAGCGTCGGGTTCCTGGATCTGTTCGCCATCCCGACCGGTACGCGGGCCTTCCGCACCTGCTTGGTGCACATGTCGCTGAACTTGGCGGTGACGGCCGCATACGCGGGCGGCTTCGCCTGGCGGCGCGGCGGCTACGGCCACAGCGCGTCGGTCGGCGCGGGGCAGCTCGCGCTGTCGGCGGTCAGCCTGGCCGTGCTCGCGGTCTCGGGCTTCCTCGGCGGAAAGCTCGCCTACCGCTACGGAGTGCGCGTGGCCGCCGAGACGGTGCAGCGCGAAGGACTCGAGCGCTCACCCGCGACCCGCGCCTAGGTAGGGCTCAGCCCAACCGCCTCCCGCCGACCACCGCATCCCCAACCGCTGCACTTCCGACGATGAGAAAGTAGGGCACCATGCACATCGCCGCCCTGGTCACCTGGCTGATCACCGCGCTGGGCGGGTTCTACCTGCTGGGCACCTGGATCGCCCGCGGCGCGCTGCGCGCCCCCGGCTCCTCCCGGCTGCCCGCCCCGGTGCTGTTCGGCCACTTCCTGCTGGCCGCGGCCGGGCTGGTGGTCTGGATCATCTATCTGGCCGCCGACAAGAAGGCGCTGGCCTGGACCGCGTTCGGGCTGCTCGTGCCGGTCGCGCTGCTGGGGCTGGTCATGTTCGCCCGCTGGCTGCCCGGCGTCCGCACCCGCCACGCGGTCACTGCGGCCAGCGCTCCCGCACCGGCCGCCCCCGCCGAAGCGGCACCGGAGCGGCACTTCCCGATCGCGGTCGTGCTGGGGCACGGCTTGTTCGCGGTGGCCACCGTGATCCTGGTGCTCATCTCCGCGATCCAGAAGTAGGCCGGCCCCCGGTCTCAGCGCCGTCGCCGAGCCCTGACGGCCTCGGTGACGGCGCTCTGGCCGTCGTGGGTGGAGTGCAGAAAGTCGAGGATCAGCCGCAGTTCGGGCGCGGTGTACTTCGCCAGCCGCGCTTGCCCGTTCTCGATGGCGCGCTCCAGCAGCGGGGCGATCGCGTCGAGGAGGGCCTGGGTGGGTGTGATCAGCTTGCGGCGGCCGTGCTGCGGATCATCCTGCCGCTCAACGTAACCGGCCACTTCGAGCCGATCGACCAGCGTGGTCATCGATCCGCGGGTCAAGTGCATCCGGGCGCCCAGTTCGGCGGCGGTACGCGGGCCGCCGCGCACGATCAGATCCAGGCAGCGCAGGTCGGTGCGGTTGATCCCGAGCGCTTCGGCCATCGCCCGATCGCGATCGTCATAGGCGGCCTGTAGGTCGGCGAGCGCGGCACCGATCGCCGCGGTCAACGCCGCCCGGTCCTGCGCCATCCGGAGCTCCCCGCGTCGGAGTGTTTGACTGTCAAACATGATGCTACTAGGGTGGCGGTTGTTTGACTATCAAACATTCACGGGGAGTACGGGATGCTGGACCACTTCTCGGCCGCCTTCGCGGCGGCAGCACTCGGCTGTATCGGACTGGCGGTCCCAGCGCCCGCGGCCGCACACCGCACGATCGCGTGGGGACCATGCCCGCAACCGGCTGCGGAGACCTACCGGGCGCGGTGCGGCACCTTGAACGTGCCGGTGGACTGGGCGGATCCCGCAGGAGCGTCGATGGAGTTGGCGCTGCTGCGGGTTCCCGCAACGGGGGAGTCCACCGGCACCGTCATCGCGGACTCCGAAGACCTCACCGGTTTCGGAGGATCGCAGATCTCGTTCTTCCTCGGGCACGGCGCGAACTACCTCTCGCGTCTTGCGCGCACCCACGCGACCAAGGACATCGTCGTGTTCGACCCGCGCGGCCTGGGCGACAGCGCGCCGCTGGCCTGCTCGGTGCCGGGCCACGACCCGCAGGTCTCCAGCTTCCCGCGATCGCCGGTCAGCTACGGCCGCCTGCTCGCGCACAACGCCGCGGTGCTCGCGGGCTGCCACGGCTCGCCGGGCCTGGTCGCCCATATGGGCCTGCATGATCAGGTCCGGGATATCGATGCTCTGCGTTCGGCGCTTGGCGAGGCTCGGCTCGACTGGATGGGCCAGGTCACCGGCAGCGAACTCGGTGTCGCCTACGTCGCCGCTTTCCCGGCCCGCACCGGGCGGATCGTGCTCGACTCGACGGTGGACCCGTACCGCTCGGCGATCGTCCGAGCGCGCGACGCCGCCGTGGCGGAGGAGTCAGCATTCGACCATTTCGCCGCCTGGTGCGCCGCGGCCGATGCGGGGGCGTGCGCGCTGCACGGACAGGACGCGCGGAAAGTCCTCGATCGGGTCGTCGCGAAAGCCGACGCCGGTGGCGTGTCCGATGGATCCTCGCGGCCGAGGCCGCTGACCGGTGCGGAGGTTCGCATCGCGGTCGGGCAGTTCATGGTCGGCTATCCCATCGCTTGGACCGGTTTGGCGGCTGCGCTCGCTGATGCGGCAGCAGGCGACGGCTCGAGCCTCGCCGCGTTCGCCGCGATGACTTACGCAGACCCCGACTACACCGCCAGCCGCGCGCAGACCTGCTCCGATTCGCCTGCGCCTGAAGGGTTTTCCCAGCTGCGCCGGGTCAGTGAGCAAGTGGAGCGGTCCGCCCCGCACACTGGCGGCGTGACGATGGCGTGGGAGGCGATGGCCGGATGCGTCGGCTGGCCGTCCGCGCGACCGGCGCTCAGCCTGCCCGGACGCGTCGACCCCGCGTCGGCGATTCTGATCACCGCCACTACCGGCGATCCGATCAGTCCTCATCAGTGGTCGCAGAGCGTCGCCGGCCGACTGACCGGCAGCCGCCTGCTGACCGCCGAACTCGACGGCCACGGCGCCTTCGACAACTCCACCTGCGCGGCGGCGGCCATCGATCGGTACCTCGCCGACGGCGTGCTTCCGGCGCCCGCAAGCACCTGCCACAGCTGACGGTCTGAAACTTTCCGCACGTCACCGCCCTGACGCGGTATCGGCGCGAGGAGCTATCGCCGTTTATTGACACGGTGGCCGCCCACGCGCATGCTCCCTGCGCAAAGGTTTTCCCGCGCTCGCTCAACTCCAAGGGCACCTGGACGAGCAGTCACCCACACAACCCACCTCGCCCCACACGGAGGTACCAGGTGCACAAACGACGAACGCGCGCGGTCCTCGCCGCAGCCATGGCGGTGAGCCTCGTCGGCGCCACCATCGCGACCACGGTCACCGGCCACGCCGCCACGGTCGGCTGCCAGGTCAGTTACAGCATCAGCTCGCAGTGGACCGGCGGCTTCGGCGCCAACGTCGCCGTCACCAACCTCGGCGCCCCGGTCACCGGCTGGACGCTGCGCTGGAGTTTCGGCGCCGGACAGGCCGTGACCCAGGCCTGGAACGCCACCGTCACCCAAAGCGGCGCGGCGGTCACGGCCGTCAACGCCAGCTACAACGGCAGCCTGGCCACCGGAGGCGGCACCTCCTTCGGTTTCAACGGATCCTGGAACGCGAGCAACCCGGTGCCGACCAGCTTCACCCTCAACGGCACCCTGTGCACCGGCGGCGTCACCGGCTCCACCAGCGCCTCGCCCACCGGCCTCGGCACGCCCAGCCGCTCCGCCAGCGCGAGCGCCTCCCCGAGTACGTCACCCAGCGCGTCCCCGAGCACCTCGCCGGGTGGCCCGCCCCCGACGCACACGGTGCGCGTGTTCTGGCTCAAGCCGACCGACGTCGCCTACGACTCGGCCTACCCCAACGGCATCACGAGCGTGATGCAGGAGGCGCAGCGCTTCTACAAGCAGCAGCTCGGCAAGACCTTCACGCTCAACAACCCGGCCGTCGAGGTGGTCAACGGCCAGCACGACACGAACTGGTACATCACCAACAACTGCGACCCGAACGGCGACCACTACTGGTGCGTCGTCTACAACATGCAGGCCGAGCTCGAACAGCGCTTCGGCCTGAACGATCCGGACAGCCGCTGGCTGATCGTCGGCGAGGTCAGCGCCGAGGAAGTGAACAAGTCCGGCGGCGGCGGCGGACCCGGCTGGGTGCTGCTCAGCGGGCATGACGCCGACGGCGCGGCCGGCAAGAACGGCCCGATGGACCGCTGGTACGGCGGCATGGTGCACGAGCTCGGCCACGCCTTCGGGCTGCCGGACGCCACGTCCACCGACGGCACCTGCATGTCCGCGTCGCTCTACGACTACCCGAACTGCACCTTCGACCAGACCCAGAAGAACGCGATCCTGACCGGCCCGTACGCGAGCTTCCTGTCCTGACGTACTGACAGGTCGCTTTCGGCCAAGCGGCGGGGCGGCGCGACCAGACGCGGTCGTGCCGCCCCGCCTTGCGCCACACTTGTGATCGTGAGCGGGGAATCGAAGCGCTGGGTCACGTATGTGCGGGCAAATGCGTGTGTGTGGCAGACCCCGGCGACGTACCCGCGTGCCGTCCGGGACGCGCGGCAGTGGGCCCACGACCAGCTCGTCGAGCAGCAGGTCCCGGACGAAGCCGTGGACAACGCCGTGCTGATCGTCTCCGAGCTGCTCAGCAGCGTCCTGCGGCAGGCCCCCGGCGAGGCGGAGCTGACCTTGCTCGTCGAGGACGGGCTGCTGACCATCACGTGCGCCGACCGCGACACCGCCGAGATCCAGACCGGCACCCTTGATCGCGCCTCGGCCTTCGGCCGCACCCTCGCGCTGGTCGATCTGCTCTCACGCGCCTGCTTCATCCGCCGCCGCACCGGCGGCGGCAAGCGCGTGATCGCGCTGCTGGACCTCCCGGCTATGGACACGAAGTGAAGCCTCGGCTATACATCACCCTTGTCTCCACATAAGGGAACACGCGACAACACAAATCACCACTTCTCGTCGGAATTACCTCCGCAAATACCCACATCCACGAACGGGAACTCAAGGATGAGACTCGGCGTGCTCGGCTTGCACAGACCGCTGCGCTCTCGGCGCGGCCACCGAATACTGGCCGCGTCGGGCGCGGCCATGGCCCTGATACTCGGTTCGATAGGCGGGGCGCACGCGAGCCCCGCACCGAGCCAGAGCACGAAGACGGCGGCGGGGACCGCGCCCGCCGCGGCCGCCCACACGGTCACCTTCGACGGCTACTCCTTCCTCGTCGACGGCAAGCGCACCTACCTGTGGTCCGGCGAATTCCACTACTTCCGGCTGCCGAGCCCGAGCCTGTGGCTGGACATCTTCCAGAAGATGAAGGCGGCCGGGTTCAACGCGACCTCCCTGTACTTCGACTGGGGCTACCACTCGCCCGCGCCGGGGGTGTACGACTTCACCGGCGTGCGGAACGTGGACGAGCTGCTCGACATGGCGCAGCAGGCCGGCCTCTACGTCATCGCGCGGCCCGCGCCGTACATCAACGCCGAAGTCGACGGCGGCGGCCTGCCGGCCTGGCTGGGCACCAAGAACGTGAAGAACCGCACCGACGACCCGGCGTTCGAGGCCTACGCCGACGAGTGGCTCACCAAGATCGACGCGATCCTCGCTCGCCACCAGCTGACCAACGGCACCGGCACGGTCATCGCGTACCAGGTGGAGAACGAGTACTACAACGGCAACGCCGCCGGTCGCGCGTACATGCAGCACCTTGAGGACAAGGCCCGCGCCGACGGCATCACCGTGCCGCTGACCGGCAACAACAACGGCACGTTCAACAGCGGTACCGGCGCCCTCGACGTCGACGGCCCCGACTCCTACCCGCAGGGCTTCAACTGCTCGAACCCGAGCTCGTGGAACGGCGTTCCCGACATCAGCTACGACCACCCGGCCGGAAAGCCGCTGTACTCCCCGGAATTCCAGGGCGGCGCCTTCGACCCCTGGGGCGGACCCGGCTACGACAAGTGCGCGCAGCTGATCAACGATCAGTTCGCCGACGTGTTCTACAAGAACAACATCGCGGTCGGCGCCACGGCGCAGAGCTTTTACATGACCTACGGCGGCACCAACTGGGGCTGGCTGGGCATGCCGGAGAACTACACCTCCTACGACTACGGCGCCGCGATCCGGGAGACCCGGCAGCTGGACCCGAAGTACTACGAGGACAAGCTGATCGGCTATTCGCTGGCCGCGATGCCTGACCTGACCAAGACCGACCGCGTCCTGACCACCGCGCCCTCCGACCCGGCGGTTGTCGACACAGCGCGACGCAACCCCGACACCGGCGCGCAGTTCCACGTGCTGCGACACGCGAACTCGACCTCGACGGCGGTCGACAACACCCACATCACCATCGACTTCAACGCCCGCCCCGGCGGCCAATACACCTACGACGACAATGATCCGGTCCTGCAGTACACCGGCGCCTGGTCGCATGTGGCGAACCAGAACTACACCGGCAGCGACTACAAGAACACCGAGTCCTTCTCCAACACCGCCGGCGACTCGCTGACCGTTCCGTTCACCGGGACCGCGATCCGCTGGATCGGCTCGAAGACGAACAACCACGGCAACGCCGACGTCTACCTCGACGGCGTCAAGCAGACCACTGTCGACGACTCCGGCAGCCAGAGCCAGGCGGTGATCTACTCGGTCAGCGGGCTGACGAACGGCGCGCACACGCTCAAGATCGTCGTCGACGGTAACCACGCCTCCGGCTCGACCGACAACTTCGTGTCCATCGACGCGATCGACCTTCCGCCGGCAGGAGCCGCCGGCGGCCCGACGTACCCGAGCGTCCCGCAGGAGCCGGGCACCTCGATCACGCTCAACGGCCGCGAATCGGACCTGCTGGTCGCGGACGCCAAGCTCGGCGACTCGCAGTTGCAGTACTCGACCTCGCAGCTGATGACCTCTGAGACCATCGGCGCGCGCGACGTCGCAGTGCTCTACGGCGACCAGGGCACCGACGGCGAGACCGTGCTGCACTACGCGAGCCAGCCGACCGTGCAGAGCAGCGGCGGCGCGGTCAAGGTGACCTGGAATGCCACGACCGGCGACCTGCGCCTCAACTACAAGCACGACGCACTGACCCGGGTCACCGTCAGCGGCGGCGGTTCACGCGCGCTGCTGCTCCTGCTCGCCGACAAGCCGACCGCGCAGACCTTCTGGACCCTGAACACCGCGTCCGGTCCGGTACTCGTGCGCGGCACCCACCTGCTGCGGACGGCGACGAGCCGCGACGGCGGCAAGGAGCTGGCGCTGACCGGCGACAACGGCACGGACCCGGCCATCGAGGTGTTCACCTCGGCCCGCTCGGTCACCTGGAACGGACGCGGCATCCACGCCGCTTCCTCCGCTACCGGCAGCCAGGTCGGCACGGTCCGGACCGCGGCCGCGGTGACGCTGCCGGCGCTCAGCGATTGGAAGTACCAGGCCGAATCGCCCGAAGCGCAGCCCGGCTTCGACGACTCGAGCTGGCCGGTCGCCGACAAGACCAGCACCTACAGCGTCACCGGGACCGGCTCGCTGCCTGTGCTGTACGCCGACGACTACGGCTTCCACACCGGCAGCACCTGGTACCGCGGCCGGTTCCGCTACTCGCCCGCGGCCACCGGCATCCACCTGGTTTCCGACTCCGGCGGCGGCGCGCAGGCCTTCTCGGTCTGGCTCAACGGAACCTTCCTCGGCAGCTCCACGAGCGGCAGCGGCGACTTCACCTTCCCGGCCGGATCGCTGAACCAGACCGGCGACAACATCCTGTCCGTGCTCACCGTCAACATGGGCCACGAAGAGGACTACAACTCGACCAACAACAGCACCTCGGCCCGCGGCCTGACCAGCGCTTCGCTCCTCGGCGCCCCGCTGACCTCGGTGACCTGGCGGCTTCAGGGCGTGCGCGGCGGCGAGCAGGAGATCGACCCGGTGCGCGGGCCGCTCTCGACCGGCGGCCTGTACGGCGAGCGCTCCGGCTGGCAACTGCCCGGCTTCAACGACGCGAAGTGGAAGCCGGTGAGCCTGCCGGCGAGCGACACGACCCCGGGCGTCGGGTGGTATCGCACCACGGTCGAGCTGAACCTGCCGAAGGGCCAGGACACCTCGCTCGGCCTAACCATCACCGACGACCCGTCGAAGAAGTACCGCGCCGAGCTCTATGTCAATGGCTGGATGGTTGGCAACTACGTCAACTACCTCGGCCCGCAGCACAGCTTCCCGGTGCCCAACGGCATCCTGAAGACGAACGGGCGCAACACGATCGCGATCGCCGTGTGGAACCTGGACGGCACCACCGGCGGCCTCGGCACGGTGTCGCTCACCGACTACGGCAGCTACGCGTCCTCGCTCAGCGTCCGGCCGGTCAACAGCCCCGGGTACGACGAGGAGAAGTACGAGATGCCCGCGGCTCCCGGCGTGCACGTCAACCTTCAGGTTCCTGACACCGCGCAGCCCGCGACCTCGTTCACCGCGACGGCGACGGTGTCCGTCCCGGCTGGACACGGACGCGCGACCAAGCTCATCCCGTCGCTGAACCTTCCGGCGGGCTGGACGGCGAGCGCGCCGAGTCCTGCGTCGATCGGCGCGCTGGAATCCGGAAAGTCGGCGACGTTCACGTGGACGGTTCAGCCTTCATCCGGCAGCCAACCGGCCGCCGCGGCGCTCACCGCGACGGTCGGCTACACGCAGCGCGGAAGGCACCAGACGGCGAAGGATGAGCGCATCGTCGGCTACTACGTGCCGCCGAAGGCGGGCTCCGACTACGTCAGCGACCTGCCGTTCATCTCCGCCACCAACGGCTGGGGCCCGGTCGAACGCGACACGAGCAACGGCGAACAGGCGGCCGGCGACGGCCACACCATCACCATCAACGGCGTGACCTTCACCAAGGGCCTTGGCGTACATGCGAACGGCGACGTGAAGATCTACCTCGGCGGCCACTGCACCAGCTTCACGGCCTCGGTGGGCGTGGACAACGAGGTCGGCGGATCCGGCAGCGTCACCTTCAGCGTCGTCGCGGACGGCAAGGCGCTGACCACGACGCCGGTCATGCGCGGGCATCAGGCGGCGGCGAACCTGACCGCCGATCTGACCGGCGCTCAGGTGCTTGACCTGGTGGTCGGGGACGGCGGCGACGGCAACGCCAGCGACCACTCCGACTGGGCAGGCGCACAGATCACCTGCTCCTGAGCCGCTGCTGCCCCGTCCGGCACTCGCACTCGCCGAGTCCGGACGGGGCAGTGCGTTCATTAGGTGCGCTCATTCAGTGCGTTCATTTGCCGCGTTCATTCGGTGCGGTGTAGTTCGACGTGCATGCCCACCACGGTGACCCAGACGACGCCGGCCACGGTGACGGCCTCAGCCCAGAAGAACGCGGCGTAGTCGATGACCGAACCGATCGGCGGGCTTCCGGGCGCGGCGTTGCGCAACCCGACCAGCGCGAACACCGTGGCCGCCATCCAGCCCATCGCGGGCCACACCAGGCCCAGCCGGCGGCGGACCAGCACCGTGGCGCCGCCGAACGCGGCGAGCGAGAGCGCCCACATGGCGGCCATCATGAACCAGGCCAGGATGGCGGTGCCGCGCGAGCGGCTGATCTGCGTTTCCAGCAGGATGCCCTGGGTGGCCGCGACCGCGGAGTGCGGCCGGACCGAGAAGAACGGGTCGCGGTTCTCGAAGTCCATCACCACCGGGATCGCGGTGCCGTCGTCGGTCGAGGCGGCCCAGACGATGTCGGCGAAGTAGCTGTCGAAGGGATAGTCGGTGGGCGTGCCGTTGCTGAGCGGTACGTTGATCTGCTGAAGCGCCGGAATCGTGCCCTTCGCCAAGGTGACGCTGCTCTCGGCGAGCGAGGGTGTGTAGAGCCGGATGTTCTCGGCCAGTTCGCCGTCGCTCTGGTCCACGGCGAGGGAGCCGCGCGGTGTCGGCAGAACGCTGAGGGTCATCTCCTCGCCGCCGACCTTGACCGATTGCACCCGCACCGTCAGTTGCAGCCTCGCGCCTTGACCCGCGTTGCCGACGTAGCTGAGGTGCTGGCGGTCGTCGCGCTCGTTGATGTACGCGAGGATCCCGGAGGCGACCAGCGCCGCACCGATGACGATGACCACCGCCGAGATCAGGACACTGCGGCGACGGGATCTGCGCCGCGCCGGCGGCTGCGGGTCGGTTTCGGCGGGCTGGGCGGCGACTGAGGTCTCGGACACGTAGACACGTTAACGTGTGGACGTGTGGATGAGCGGCGGCACACCGGCGTGGCAGGTGCGCCGCCGCTCGCGTGCTGTCAGCGGATGGTGAAGTTGGCCGACTGGTCGACGTCGTACGGTGTCGTGTCGTCCTTGTCGAGCTGGACGATGTAGCCGCCGGGCTCAACGCTCGGCGGGGCCGCGCTGTTGATGTCGCCCTGGCTGACGCCAAGCGCGGAAGCCGGGAACGTCACGTGCACCTGCTTCGACTCGCCCGGGTCGAGCGTGACCCGCGCGAACCCGACGAGGCGCTGCGGCGGCACGACCACGGCGCTGACCGGCTGCGCCACGTACACCGGCACGATGTCGGTGCCGGCCCGCGATCCGGTGTTGGTGACCGTGAACGTCGCCGTCACGTTGCCGCGCGTCCGCACGGTCGGCGTGACTGTCAGGGCGCTGTTCTGGAAGGTGGTGTAGGAAAGGCCGTACCCGAACGGGTAGAGCGGGTTGTAGGAATGGCCGGGACCGGAGCCCGTGCCCGGTAGCTGGTCGAAGAACTTCGGCTGGTCGCCGAGTGGTGAAGGCGCGCCGCCGTTGAAGTCGCCGCCGACGCCCGAGGCGTCGGAAGGCCAGCTGACCGACAGCCTTCCGCTGGGGTCGATCTTCCCGAAGATCGCATCCGCGACCGCCTGGCCCGCCTCGGTGCTGCCCTGATACGCCATCAGCACCGCGTTCGCCTTCTCGGCGGAACCGAGCCCGATCGGACGGCCCGCGATGACGACCACCACGACCGGCTTTCCGGTCGCTTCCAGCGCGGAGATGAGCGCCTGCTGGTCGGGCGCGAGCGCGGGCGCCGGGTTGTCGCCGAGCCCTTCGGCGTAAGCCTTCTCGCCGACCGCGACGACGTACGCGCTCGCGCTCGCCGCGTCGGCTACCGCGGTAGCTTGATCGGGCGCGTACACCGCCGCGGGGTCCGCGGCCTGGATACCCTTCAGCACCGTGGTGCCGGGCGGGATCTGGTTCGGCGGCCCCATGCAGCATACGTGTCCGGCGCCGAAGACGCCCTGCCAGCTCACGCTCCAGCCGCCCAGCTGGTTGGTCATCGAGTCCGCACTCGGCCCGGTGACCACGACCTTGCCGGTGGGGGAGAGTGGCAGCACGTTGCCCTGGTTGCGCAGCAGCGTCATCGACTCCTGCGCCGCCGTGAGCGTCTGACTGCGTCCGGCGGTCACCGCGGCATCGGCGGCGTTCGGGTCCACGCAGGGCTTGCTCGGGTCGGCCACGCAGGCCTGATTGAACAGGCCGAGGTCGAACTTCATCGTCAGGATCCGGCGCACCGCCTGATCGATGCGCGCCTGCGAGATCTTGCCGGAGCGCACGTCTTGCAGGATCGCGGCCTGCCACTGGTCCGGGTTGTCGACCACCATGCCCATGTCCACGCCCGCGTTCACCGCGATGGCGATCGCGCCGGCCAGGTCGGGGGCGACGTGGTACGTGCTCTGCAACGCCTGCACGTCCTGGTAGTCGCTGATCACGACGCCCTTGAAGCCCATCTGGTTACGCAGGATGTCGGTGAGCAGATAGTGCGAACCGGTCGCGGGCACGCCGTTGATCGAACCGGAGTCGACCATCACGGAGCCGGCCCCGGCGTCGATCCCGCCCTCGTACGACGGCAGGATCGTGTCCTGCAGATAGCTCAGCGGCAGCAGCGCCTCGTTGCGGTCGTGGCCGTTGACCGACTGCGAATACCCGGCGAAGTGCTTGACGGTGGCGCTCACCTTCAGCCCGCCGCCGGCCGCGGACGCTTGCAGCCCCCTGATGTTCGCGGCGCCCATCGCGGCCGAGAGCGCGGGTTCCTCAGCCCAGGTCTCATAGGTGCGGCCCCAGCGGTTGTCCCGGGAGAGGTCCTGCACCGGGGCGAAGTCCCAGTTCCAGCCGGTCGCCCGCAGCGCGTTCGCGGTGACCTGGCCGCCGGCCTGCGCGGCCGCCGGGTCCCAGGTGGCGCCCATGCCGATCGACTGCGGGAACAGCGGGGCCTGATACGGGTGCCCGAAGCCGTGCACCGCGTCCACGCCGAACACCAGCGGGAGGTGCAGCCGCGAGTTCTTGATCGCGTACTGCTGGATGATGTTGTATTCGGTGGCCCAGTCGTAGCCGGTGTTGCCGACGCCGCCCTTGCCGGTGGTGTCGGGCGGGTTGTTGGTGCCGCCGGCCAGGATCGAGCCGACGTCGGCACCGACCAGGATCTTCTGCATGCAGGCGGGATTCGGCATGTTCCAGCCGTTGTCCCCGCAGGTGGCGCTGTTGGAGTCGGTGAGCGTGGTGACCAGTTGCTGGTCCATCTGGCCGACCTTCTCCGGCAGCGTCATGGCGTGCAGCAGGGCGTCGACGCGCACTGACGTCGGCCGGCTCTGGTCCAGCCACGGCGCGACGGACGAGCCTGCGGCGGAGTTGTTCATGAGTACGGGTACCGCGACACCGGCCGCCGTCACCGCGGCGGTGGCGATGGCGACGGTTCTGCTGCGTCTGCGGGGATGCGGGCTTACCTCGCCCGAAACGGACATGGCGCGACCTCCTCGTGCAATAAGGGTTCTGCTATCGGCGTCTGAGGAAGGCGGAGCTTGGGAGCCGTTAATTCGCGCTGTGATTTAACCGATTGGCGCGCGCTGCGTCAAGAAGTAGGACGACTGCCCGATTCGTACGCCTTTGCGCGCGCCAAGACGGGGTCTTATATCAGGGTCTCCCGTCGTCGTATGCTCGCTCGCAGGAAATGCCGCTGGTCCGTCCGCGAACCGGCGGCGGCGCGTCGCCGTGAGAAGGGCAGCATCGTGTCGCATCGCCCCGCGTGGGCCCCGGACGAGATCGATCTGGAGCGTCCGGCACCCGCTCGAATGTACGACTACTACCTGGGTGGATCACACAATTTCGCCGCCGATCGGGAACTGGCGCGCAAGGCCCTCGGCGCCTGGCCCGAGCTGCCTCAGGTGACCCGGGCGAACCGGGCGTTCCTGCGCCGGGCGGTCACCTTCCTGGCGCGCGAGGGGATCACCCAGTTCCTCGACCTCGGCTCCGGCATCCCGACCGTGGGCAACGTGCACGAGATCGTCGCGGCGCTCAACCCGCAGGCGTCTACCGTCTATGTGGACAGCGATCCGGTCGCGGTCTCCCACAGCCGCGTGCTGCTCGCTGACACCCCGAACGCCAGGTTCGTCCACGCCGACATGCGCGATCCGGCGCGGGTGCTGGCCGATCCCGCGCTGGAAGGCTTCCTGGACTTCGGCCGGCCGGTCGCGGTGCTGATGTTCGCGGTGCTGCACTTCGTGCCGGACCTCGACGATCCGGCCGCGATCGTGGCCGCGTATCGCGAGGCGAGCGCGCCGGGCTCGTATCTGGCGGTCAGTCACGCCACCCGCGACTACCTGCCGGAGCGCAGCCGCGACCTGGAACAGGTCTACTCCCGCTCGAGCGCGACGATGACCATGCGCAGCCACGCCGAGATCATCGCCCTGATGAGCGGATACGAGCTCGTATCACCCGGACTGACCGACATGACCCGATGGCGGCCGGACGAGGAGAACGCGTTGCCGGACCCGCTCGGCGGCGACGTGACGCGGTACTCGGGTTACGGCGCCGTGGGGCGGCGCGAGTGAGCGAGAGCGCCGGGGCCCTGCCGTCCGCGTGGGCGGCGGCCCTGGCCGCGGCGGGCTCGGTACCGATGAGCGCGGCCGAGACCAGGGCGCTGGCCGCGGTGCTCGCGGAGTGGATCGGCGACGCGCTCACCGATCCGGTCGCCGCGCGCAAGGCCGGCGGCGCGGTCGGCGCGGTGCTGGTCGACTCGCACCACACCCAGCCCGAATCGCTCGCCGCGTCGATCACGGTGCTGTCCGATCATCTGCCCGCGGGGATCGACCCGGCCGTGCGCACCGCGCTCTACGCGGGCCTCGCCGCCGGCTACGCCGAAGGGCTGCGCGACCGCACCCGCCGCGAGCAGGAATCGATCCGCATCGCGGTGCTCGACGCGCACCGCACCGGGGAGGCCCGCTTCCGCGCGGTGTTCCGCGGCGCGGTGCTCGGCATCGGCATCGCGGACGGCGAGGGCCGGATCCTGGAGATCAACGAGCCGCTCGCGCGGATTCTCGGTCTGGACGCGAAAGCCGCCCGCGGCCTGGAGATCGGCTCCCTGCGCCGGCCCACCGACCCGCCGGAATACTGGGATCAGTTCCACGCGCTGCTGGCGGGGCGGCGGCGGCAGATGACCGGCGAGAAGGCGTTTCTGCGGCCCGACGGCGAGGTCGTCTGGGCGCGCATGCGGGCCAGCACCGTGATCGGCGACGACGGCAAGACGGCGCTGATGGTCGGGCTGTTCGAGGACGTGACCGAACGGCGCGAGATGACCGAGCTGCTGCGTCACCAGGCCACCCACGACCCGCTCACCGGCCTGCCCAACCGCACCCAGCTGCTCGAACAGCTCACCGCGACGCTGGACGGGGACGAAGCGAGCCGAATAGCGGTGTGCTTCCTCGACATCGACGGATTCAAGGCGGTCAACGACACCCTCGGCCACGACGCCGGCGACCGGCTGCTCGTCGAGGTCGCCGCGCGGTTGCGCGAGGCCGTCGAGCCGCATGGCCATCCGGTGGCGCGGATGGGCGGCGACGAGTTCGTCATCCTGCTGCCGGACGCCGACGGTCCGCAGAGCGCGATCGAGGTGGCCGAGCGGGTCCTCGAAGCGGTCCGCCGACCCGTCCTGCTCGACGGGCGCGAGCTGACCGTCACCGCGAGCATCGGCATCGTGGAGCAACCGGTCACCGGCGCCGGCCCGAGTGAGGTGCTGCGCGCCGCCGACATCACGCTGTACTGGGCCAAGGCGGCCGGGCGGGACCGCTGGGCGCTGTTCGACCCGCAGCGCAACGCCAGGCAGGTCGCCCGCTACGCGCTCTCGCAGGAGCTGCCCGGCGCGCTTGAGCGCGGCGAGCTGTTCCTGGAGTACCAGCCCATCGTGGACTTGGCCGACCTGCGGGTCCGCTCGTTCGAGGCGCTGGTGCGGTGGAACCATCCGGAGCACGGGCTGCTCGGTCCCGGCCGCTTCGTGGCGCTGGCCGAGGAGACCGGCGTCATCGTGGCGCTCGGCCGCTGGGTGCTGCACCGCGCGGTCGCCGACGCCGCGACCTGGCCGCGGCCGCCCGATGGCGCGCCGGTGAGCGTGTCGGTGAATGTGGCGGTGCGTCAGGTGCGCGACCCCGGACTGGTGCAGGAGGTCCGCGCCGCGCTGGACGCCGGAGGCCTGCCGCCGGCCCGCCTCCAGCTGGAGCTGACCGAGAGCGCGGTGATGGAGCCGGGCGAGCGCGGCCGGCCCGCCGTGCAGCGGCTGCGGGAGCTGTCCGACCTCGGCGTGCGCATCGCGATCGACGACTTCGGCACCGGCTACTCGAACCTGGCCTATCTGCGCAGGCTGCCCGCGCACACGCTGAAGATCGACTCCTCGTTCGTCAAAGGGCTCATACCTCCGGCCGGCGCGGGCGACGGCGCGCAGGAAAGCTCCGAGGAACCGATCGTCAGCAGCCTGATCAACCTTGCCAGGGCCTGCGGCATGATGGTGATCGCGGAGGGCGTGGAGACCGCGGCGCAGGCCGAGGCGCTGCGCAACCTCGGCGCGGACACCGGGCAGGGCTACTACTTCTCCCGCCCGCTGCCCGCCGACCGGGTTCCCGGCGTCATCCTGTCAGGGTTCGGCGAGGAGGCGGGCCGCGGGTAAGAACCCGCGGCCCGCCGTTCGCGGTCGTGCTCCGGTGCGGTTTGCGGTTACAGCCCCGGCCAGCTCGGGAAGCTGGCGCAGCTGGGCACGCTGCCGGAGCCGGTGAAGCTGGTCACCGTCACGCCGGTGCCCGAGGGCGCGATGTTGGCGTTGTAGATCTTGATGTTCGCGTACTGCGCGGTGACCTTGGTGGCGTCCAGCTGGACGTTCTCCAGGGTCAGGCCGAGCGGATACGCGGCGGAGTAGCCGTCGAGGGTCGACTTGCCGGAGGAGGAGCTGACCGACTTCAGGCCGTTGATGGTGATGTCGGCGAAGTTCGGCACGGTCGAGCCGTTCCCGCTCAGGTACTGCGGGTCGATCAGGATCAGGTGCTGCACCCCGGTCTCGCAGGTGTTGACGAAGCTGACCCCGGAGACCGTACCGCCGAAGCTGGTGTCGCTCTTGACCCGCACGCCGTTGTTGCTCGACGCGGTGTTGCCGTGGACGTCCTTGCCGCCGTGGATGTAGTTGCCGGAGAAGGTCACGTCCTGCACGCCGCCGTTGGTCTGGCTGCCGACCGACAAGCCGTGGATGCCCCAGAAACTGGTGTTGCTGACGGTGACGTGGCTCGCCGCGCCGCCGGCGTCGGCCTTGACCGCGATGCCGTCGTCACCGGTGTTGATGTAGCTGTCGGTGATCAGGACGTTGCTGGCGCTGTCCGGGTCGAAGCCGTCGGTGTTGCGCGCGTTGTCCGGGTTGTCGATCCGCACGCCCCAGGCGGTGAACCCGCTGCCGCGGTCCAGCAGCACGTTGAACATCGGCGAGTTGGTCAGGCTGATGTGGTACATCGTCACGCTCGACGCGCCGAAGACCGTGATCAGCTTCGGGTTCTCCTGCTGCGTGCTGGTCTTGCTGTGCGCCGATTCGGCCAGGGCCCACCACGTGGTGCTGGTGCCGAGCATGTCCTGGTCGCCGCGGCCGTTGATGACGCCTTGGCTCCCGGAGCCGTTCTGGGTGCCCATGATCCCGGAGTTGTCGCCGCGCACCGCGATGAACGGGACGCAGCCGGTCGCGGTCCCGAGCGTGCTGCCGTCGGAGGCGCCGAGCGTGCCGCACTTCGGCTGGCCGGAGACCTGGTAGTCGGCGGGATTGCGGGAGGCGTAGAGCGTTACGCCGGAGTCGACCAGCAGCACCTCGCCGGCGTTGACCGTGAGCGGGCCGGAGAGGAAGGCGTTGTTGCCGCCGCTCGCGGTCAACTCCACCGCCTTGCCGGTTCCGGTGCAGCTGTCGAGCGCCGCCTGGATGCGCGCGGTGTCAGGGGGCGAGGCCTCCTGTGCGCTGGTGAACTGCTCGTTGCCCGGCGCCGCCAGCTGAGCGGGCAGCGGGGTACAGGTGCCGGGCACGCTCGGCTCGCCCGGCTGCGGCGGCGTCGGGCTCGAACTCGCGGACGGCGACGCGCTCGCGCTGGCACTCGCGCTCGAGGTGCCGGTGGCGCTCGGCGTCGGGGTGGAACCCGAGGCCGGGTTGAGAGTCCACTGCTTCGTGACGCTGCTGTCGCAGCTGTTCTGCAACACCGCGGTCCCGGCGGACGTGCCGCTGCCGGAGGGGTTCATGCACTTGGCGCTGTTGACGTCCACCAGCTGGTAGTTGCTTCCGCTGGCGTTGAGCTTCCACTGCTGGTTCGCGGAGCCGTCACAGGTCTGCTGCTGCACCGCCTTGCCCGCGCTGGTCGAGGCGGCCGCGATGCCCAGGCACAGCCCGCTGACCGGCGAGGTGATCGTGTAGCCGGTGCTCGCGCTGGTCAGCGTCCACACCTGGTTGGCTGATCCGGCGCAGCTTTGCAGGTCGAGCGGGGCGCCGGCGGACGTGCTCGAGCCGGGCAGGTCCAGGCACAGATGGGTGCTTCCGGCGTTGACGATGGTGTAGCTGCCCGGCCCGGCCGCCGCGCTCGCGGCGGTCGGCAGCACCACGACCGCGAGAGCGCCGACGAGAGTGGCTGCGGCCGCGGTGGCGACGGCTGCGAGCGCGCGGGTGGATCCGGTTCCTGTTCGGAACCTCATGACAGAACCTCCACGGCCTATGTCTATAAGGGGGCGAATATGGCCGCCACCCTCATAACGGCCGTGCGCGAAAGACTTCGCGAGGAGGAAAGTACGTCAGCCGCCGCGCGTTGGCAAGCATCGCAGCGCTGGATCCAATTCAGGGCTCGATTACGCTGGGCGCTCGGTCAGATGACGATCTCGGCGATGTCGGGCGCGACGTTGGCCGGGTTGCTGAACTCGACCGCGTTCTGCCCGGCGGTGAGGTAGACCGTCATGGTGAGCGTCTGCGGACTGTTCCAGTCGCCGTTGCCCGCGAAGTAGACGTTCGTGTCGCGGCCGTCCACGGACACGACGGCGGTGCGCCCGCCGCTGGTGTCGCCATCGGTGAACACGACCGTCATCGTGTAGTCGCCGGGGACCGGCGCGCTGACGTTCGGGAAGGTCAGCGTGCCGCCCTCGCCGAGGAACCGGATCTTCCTTCCGTCCGGGCAGGCCCCGCACCAGCCGGCCTGCGCGCCGCCGGCCAGGACAGTGCCGCTCGCGTCGCCTTCGTACGCCCGCGGCGGCGGAGATGACGGCGCGGCCGATCGCGACGGCGCCGCGCCCACCCGGTGCCCGGTCGCGGAGTCGGCGGGTCGCGGTGAGCCGGATGTCGCGGTTGAACCAGGGGTTGCCGCGCTCGCGCCGTTGGGCGCCGGCAGTAGCGGCGGATTCGCCGGGCCGATGACGGGAACGACGGCGGGTGGCGGGGTGCCGCGGTTGTTCCCGGTGTGGCCCAGGGCGCCGAGGGCGACGATGCCGCCGAGCACGGCGCCGAGCACCGCCGCCGCCGCGGTCAGCCGAGAGAGTGGCACGCCTCGCAAAAGCCGACGCGGCGGGTAGTTGAACTGCACGCCCTGATCCTGTTCATATCCGGCCGCACCGGATGAATTGCGCTTGCTGAATGTTGCTCGCTCGCTCCAGACGCAGAGCGGTCACCCATCATGGCGGCGGTACCCGGTTGATCACAAGGCCCTGTGCCATCAACTGACGCTTACTCAGGAACGCCGCCCGAAAACGCGCCGGATACCGGGCGTTGCGCTCCCGCCGTCGACCGCGAACGTGATCGCGACGGCGACCGCGAGCTCGACTGGCAGGTAATGCGCTCAGACGGTGTTACTCGCGGGTGGCGACCGCGCCGGAGTCGGCATCCAGGCGGAGACCCGGCACGCGGCGTGCCCGGGACCCGGCCCATCCGGTCGTGGCGACCGTGATCAGCGCCGCGGCGAGGATCGCGCCGTCTTCCCCGGGCCGCAGCAATCCGGCGGTGGAACCGATGGTGACCGCGGCTACCGGCACACCGAGCTGCGCGGCGGCCAGAACGGCCAGCGCAAGCGGTTGGCGCAGCAGTACCGCCGCCGCGTGTGCCGTGACGGTGGCCAGCGCCAGGACGCCGGCCAGCGCGATCATCCGCGGATGGGCGGCCAGGGCCCGCAGGTCCAGCGACGCGCCGAGCCACACGAAGAACACCGGGCCGAGGAAGCCGTCCGCGACCGCGAACAACTGGCGGGCCAGCCGGTGCGGCTCGCCCCGGGCCGCGAGCGTGAGCCCGGCCGCGAATCCGGCGAGCATGACCGACACGCCGAGCCGCTGCGCCAGTCCGGCCAGCGCGAACACCGTGATCAGCTGCACCCGAAGTTCGAGCCCGAAGTGCATTCGGCGGCTGAGCTTGCGCATCCGGGTCAGCAGTCCGCGACGCATGACCACCCGCGTGACCAGCAGCAGGAGCGCGCCCGCGGCGAGCACGGCCAGCACGCCGAGCGCGACCCGGCCGGCCCGTTGCGGCTCCTCGGCGAGCGGCAGCAGCACGATGCAGGCGGTGTCCGCGATGGCCACGTGCACGATCGTGGCGAGCACCGGCGGCGCGTCGAGCTTCGCCTCGTCGATCACCGGCATGATCAGCGCGGCCGAACTGGACGCGAACAACACCGCGTACAGCAGTGCGTGTCCGGTGTCGAAGAGCGCCGCGACGCCGTAACCCCCGGCCACCGCGAGCGCCCCGGTGACCAGCGCGAGCAGCGCGCCGCGGCGCAGCGCCAGGCGCAGCGCCGGATCACGCAGCGGCACGTGGCTGCCCGCCACCAGCATGATCAATCCGAAGCCCGACGAGGCGAGGAAGGAGAGCACGGGTTCGCCCGGATCGATCCAGCGCAGCCCGGTACGCCCGGCCGCCACGCCGGCCGTGATCTCGCCGACCGCGACCGGGATGCCGATCCGCCTCGGGGTGGCCAGCAGCGGCCCGGCCAGTCCGAGCGCGAGGACCAGCGCCAACCCGGCCAGGCTCACCGCGCCGCGCCTCCATCCCCTGCTGTCAGTGGTTTGCTGGTGACATCGTGACAGGTACTGCACTTGCCGACGTAGCGCACGCCGCGACTCGCGCGGAAAGCCCCTTCCTCAGGGCGGCTCAGTCGAGCCGCACGGTGATCAGCACCAGGGTGTCGCGCTCGGCGAGCAGCCGGTGGCGTTCCTGCGGAATGGCCACCGCGTCGTGCGCGCGCAGCCGCCACTCGCGGTCACCGGTCGCGAGCGTGGCCTCGCCGCTGAGACAGGCGATGGTCGCGGAGCCCGGCGCCTGATGCTCCGCCAGTTCCCGGCCGGCGGCGAGCGCGAGCAGCGTCGTGCGCAGGCCGGGCAGTGCGATGATCGTGCGGGCGGCACGTCCGGAGCCCGCGGCGCGGGCCTCGTCAAGCAACCGGTCGCCGAAGGTCCGCAACGGCACGACCTCGCCCGCCTCATTCACATCATCACCCTGAGCTGAGCTGTTCGCGCTGGTCATCCGACTCGCTCCTATCCGCTCCCGCGCTATGGGCACCGACCTGTTCTATTGTCGTCGCATGTGTCGCTGCGGCCGTCTCAGGACTCGGTGAGCGGCCGCAGGTGGCGGGCGGCGTCGAACCGGTCCGGGAGTGCGGCCGTACTCAAGGTCGAGCAGCACACCGACGAAGGAGGCGCAACATGGAGGCATCGGCGCAGATCGGGGTCACCGGGCTGGCGGTGATGGGCCGGAATCTGGCCCGCAATTTCGCCCGGCACGGCTACACGGTCGCGGTGCACAACCGCACCCCCTCGCGCACCCGGGCGCTGATCGAGCAGTACGGGCACGAGGGCGCGTTCGTGCCGGCCGAGTCGGCGCAGGACTTCGTCGCGGCGCTGGAGCGTCCCCGCCGGCTGATGGTCATGGTGAAGGCCGGGGAGCCGACCGACGCGGTGATCGACGAGTTCGCCCCGCTGCTGGACGAGGGTGACATGATCATCGACGGTGGCAACGCGCACTTCGCCGACACCCGCCGGCGTGAGGCCGCGCTGCGCGAACGCGGCATCCACTTCGTGGGCACCGGAGTGTCCGGCGGCGAGGAAGGCGCCCTGCACGGACCCTCGATCATGCCCGGCGGCTCGACCGAGTCCTACGCCGTGCTCGGCCCGATGCTGGAGAAGATCAGCGCGCACGTGGACGGCGAGCCGTGCGCCACGCACATCGGCGCGGACGGCGCCGGGCACTTCGTGAAGATGGTGCACAACGGCATCGAATACGCCGACATGCAGCTGATCGCCGAGGCCTACCATCTGCTGCGCGACGTCGCGGACCTGAGCCCGGCGCAGATCGCCGAGGTCTTCCGGGCCTGGAACAAGGGCCGCCTTGATTCGTACCTGATCGAGATCACCGCGGAGGTCCTGGCGCACACCGACCCGGCCACCGACCGGCCGTTCGTGGACATCGTCAAGGATGCCGCGGAGCAAAAGGGCACCGGACGCTGGACCGTGCAGACCGCGCTCGATCTGGGCAGCCCGGTGACCGGGATCGCGCAGGCCACCTTCGCCCGGGTCGCCTCCTCCCGCGCCGAGCTGCGCGCGGCGTACCGTCCGCTGCCCGGCGGCACCCGTCAGCCGCTGCGCGCGCATGAGACCGACCGCTTCACCAACCAGGTCGAGCAGGCCCTCTACGCCTCCAAGATCATCGCCTACGATCAGGGCTGGACGATGATCCGCGACGCCGCCGCCGAATACGGCTGGGACATCGACCTGGGCGCGGTGGCGAAGATCTGGCGCGGCGGCTGCATCATCCGCGCCGCGTTCCTCGACCGCATCCGCGCCGCGCACGCCGCCAACCCCGGCCTGGTCAGCCTGCTGGCCGAGGAACACTTCGCCGGCGAGATCGCCGACGCGCAGGTGCCCTGGCGCGAGGTGGTGGCCTCGGCGGCGCGCCGGGGTATTCCGGCTCCGGCGTTCACGGCCGCGCTCGCGTACTACGACACGCTGCGCTCCGAACGCCTGCCCGCCGCGCTCATCCAGAGCCAGCGCGACTTCTTCGGCGCGCACACGTATCAGCGCGTTGACCGCGAGGGCGCGTTCCACACCCAATGGGCCGAACCAGGCCGGCCCGAGGTCGAAGGCTGACCGTTTCGGATCAGCGTTCGCCCGCAGTCGATCGCGGTCGAAGGCTGATCAGCGATCAGCGCTCGATCGGCTCGTAGTCGAACCAGTCGAAGTGCACGGTGCCGGCCGCGGCGTACATCCCGATGACGCGGCCGGTGAAACCGCCGGCGACCTCGGTGGAGAGGTACTTGCCGTCCAGCGTGGCGAGCACCGTGAAACCGCCGTCGGGCTCGACGACGCCCAGCGATACGGTGTCCGGCCCGGTGCACGAGTCGTGCAGCGTCTCCCGAAGCCGCGGCTCGACGCCGAGGATCACCGGGCCGGCCGGCACCTCGCGCTGCGCCACGACGCTGCGCAGCGGGCCGATCCGGGCGATCACCCGCACCGCGCCATCCGCGATCTCGATCTCGTAGTGATGCTGCTCGTCCAGGCGCACCGCGAGCCCGCCACTGCCCTCGGCGGGGTCGATCAGGACACGCACCCGGCAGTCAAAGTGCTGCTGCCGACGGCCGACGAACGTCACGTTCAAGTCGTCCAGCGACCCGCCGCCGGCGCGAAGCGTGAGCCAGCCCGGTCGCGTACTCGTCGTGCACAGTTCGCCCCGCCGGTGGCGCAGCGAGATCCACCGCGGATGCAGCTCACCGCCGTCGAAGTCGTCGCGCACCGGCTGGGCGGGGGAGGGGTGCAGCGGCCAGGGCAGGCCCGGCAGCTCGGTGGACAGTTCGCCGACCACCGGCCAGTCGTCCACCCAGCTGACCGGAGCCAGGAAGGTCTCGCGGCCCAACACGTGCCAACCCGGCGTGCCCCCGCCCGGACGCACCCCGAGCAGCACCATCCACCACGAACCGTCAGGCCCCTGCACCAGATCCGCGTGGCCGGTGTTCTGGATCGGATGGTCGGTGCTGCGGTGGCTGAGGATCGGATTCGCCGGGCAGGGCTCGAACGGTCCGTCCGGCGCCGGGCCACGCGCGATCGAGACTCCGTGCCCGCGCTCGGTGCCGCCCTCGGCGATCATCAGGTACCACCGGTCGCCGATGTGATACAGGTGCGGGGCCTCCGGTGCCTTGGCCCCGGGCGTGCCGGACCAGATCCGGCGCGCCTCCCCCTCGGCCTTCCCGGTTTCCAGGTCCAGGCGAACCTGCCCGACCCCGGCCACCGTGCACCAGCAGTTGCCGTCCTCGTCCCAGGCCAGGTCGGGGTCGATACCCGGCACCCCCGGCAGCATGGTCGGCTCGGACCAGGGGCCCGCCGGATCGGTCGCGGTCACCAGCAGATTGCCGCCGCCGTTGACGTTCGTCACGACCAGATGGAACCGGCCGTCGTGGTACCGCAGCGTCGGGGCGTAGATCCCGCCGGACGAGGTCGTGCTCCGCGGCAGGACCAACTGGCTCGGCCGGTCCAGCACGTTGCCGATCTGCCGCCAGTGCGCCAGATCCCGGCTGTGGAAGATCGGCACGCCGGGGAAGTATTCGAAGCTGGAGCACACCAGGTAGTAGTCATCGCCTACCCGGCACACGCTCGGGTCCGGAAAGAACCCCGCGACCACCGGATTCGCCGGCTTCACCGCCTGGTCAGCGTCGCTGCGCATGATCTTCTCTGAAGGCACGAGGCGCAAGCATAGAATCGAACCCGATATGCGACCAGACGGTTTCGCGGTCAGTCTCTCCTTACGACCGGGCGCGGGAGGCCCACATGGTCGCGCAACGTACGGCCGGCGTACTCGGTGCGCGCGATGCCGCGGCGTTGCAGGATCGGGACGACGTGGTCGACGAACAGCTCTAACTGGTCGGGCAGCACGTTCGGCATGAGAGTGAACCCGTCCGACGCCCCGGCCTGCCACCAGTCCGTGATCAGGTCGGCCAGCGCCTGCGGGGTCCCGGTGAAATCGAGGCCGCCGGGCAGCGCGGAAAGCCGCTGCGCCACCTCGCGGAAGCTCTGCGGGCGCTGCGCGGCCATCTGGTAGATCGACGCGCCGAAGCTGGTCTTCGGCGCGGAATCGAGCAGGCTGACCGGGAACGGCTCGTCCGGTTCGATGTCGCGGTAGTCCAGCCCGGCGAGGTTCGCCAGGTTGCGCCAGCGAAACTCGCTGCTCGCGGCCGCCTCAAGGCGCTGCTTGAGCGCTTCGGCCTCGGCGGCGCGGCTGCCGATCAGGAAGGACAGGCCTGGCAGTACCCTGATGTGGTCGGGGTCGCGCCCGGCGGCCGCCGCCTGTGCGCGCAGGCGCTCGCGAAAGGCGCGGGAGCTTTCCGGATCGCTCTGCGGCGTGAAAACCGCGTCCGCGTACTTGGCGGCCAGCGCCACGCCGTCGGGGGAGGAGCCCGCCTGCGTCAGGAACGGATGCCCCTGCGGCGAGCGGGGGAAGGGCAGGTAGCCGGAGACCTGGAAGCGCTCGCCCTGGTGCCGCGGCGGATGCAGCTTCGCCGGGTCCGCCCACATGCCGGTCTGCTTCGACATCGGCGCCGCGTCGTCGTCCCAGGCATCCCAGAGCTTGAGCACCACCTCGACGAACTCGTCGGCGCGCCGGTAGCGATCCGCGGTCGGCGGGTGCGGCTGGTCGCCGAAGTTCGCGGCCGCGGCGGGCTCGACCGTGGTCACGATGTTCCACCCGGCCCGGCCGTGACTGAGGAAGTCCAGCGTGGCCAAGCGGCGCGCGACGTCCCACGGGAAGCTGTACGTCGTCGAGACCGTCGAGATCAACCCGACCTGCTCCGTGGCCATCGCGACCGCCGAGAGCAGCTGAACCGGGTCGAGACCGGCTCCGGGCAGATATTCGGACCGGAACTCGGCCACCCCCGGACTGTCGGGCAGGAAGATTGAATCCAGCACGCCGCGCTCAGCCGTGCGAGCGAGACCGACGTAGTGGCCGGGGTCGAGCACCGCCGCCGGATCGAGGGACGAGACGCGCCAAGCGGACTCGTGATAACCGGAGTTGCGCAGGTACACGTTCAGGTTCAAATAGCGCTGCTCTGCGTTCACGGTTCGAAGCGTAGGACTGCGCGCGGCTTGGCGGGGTAAGCGGGTGCCGTCGCGATCACACGCCGTGGGGTGACTGGCTACGATGGACCGCGAGCGCAGGCGGCTCGGGCAGGAGGAACGGCAGTATGGCCGAGGCCCGTCCTTTGGACGTGCGAGTCCAGCACGGCGCGCGCGACGGCACCACTGTCGTGCAGGCCGCCGGGGAACTGGACTTCACCTCGATCAACCGGCTGCGCGCCGTGCTGTTACCGCTGGTGGCGCGCGGCACCGTGGTGCTTGAGGCCACGGAGGTGACCTTCTGTGACTCGGCCGGCCTGCTGGCGATCCTGCAGGCGAACCGGGACGCGCGGGCGCAGGGCGCGGTGTTCCGGCTGGCCGCGCCGTCCGCCCCGCTGATCAGGGTGATCGAACTGGCCGGCGCGCTCGGCGTGCTCGAGGTGTTCCCCGACACCGAGGCGGCGCTGGCTGGATGAAGACCAGATGATCATTGTGCTGACATCCGCCGGTTTAACCGGCTGTGGCCGATTGAACGGCGACGGGGCGCGCGCCGTGGGTAGCGGGTGTGGCACCAAGCCCGAAAAGACCGGTCTGGCGCAAGCCGCACACGGTGCGCAGCCACTAGCGTGGACGGGGTGAATGCGAGATGAACGACGACGCGGCGGGAACGCGATACTCACTCGACGGGAGCGTCGCGAGCATCACCCACGCGCGCGACCTGGCCCGCGAGTTCCTCGCGAGATGCAACCCGCCGCTGGGGTCGTCACTGCTGCATGACGCGCTGCTGGCGGTCAGCGAACTGGTCACCAACGCGGTGCGCCACGCGCCGGGACCGTTCGAGCTGACGCTGAGCGACGACGGGCGTTGCCTGACGGTCGCGGTCCGCGACACCAGCGTCACGACGCCGGCCCCGCGCCCGGCCGATCTGCTCGGCGGCGGCGGCGTCGGACTGCACGTGCTCAACGGCTTGGCGGGCCGGGTGGAAACCATGACGCACGCCAACGGCAAGACGGTCCTGGTGACTATCGAGCGCCCGCCGACCGCCGCTTCGCAGAAGTGGCCGTCCGGACCGGCGCAAGCGGCGCAGCCCCCAGCCGAGTCCGCGGACGATCGATCAGCGGCGCGCTAGGTAGTGTGCCCACCGGCTGAACCCAGCGCCGCCGCGGCGTCCTCTGCGTTGTCGTGATGCGGCAGATCCATCAAAACGGCAGCCCTACGCAGCGGGCTGTGCGCAGGCAACGCGATGGCGACCGCGCGACCGGCCACGATCCGGTGCAGGGCGGCGAAACCGGCGCTGTCCACGTAAAGCAGATCACTGAGATCAAGCACGGTCGGCCGCTCGACGGCGATGTCTTCCACGGCGGCGGCGAAACGGGCGGCGTTGGTGGTGTCCACCTCGCCGGTCACGGCCACCGTCGCCGGACCGCGGTCGGCCGACGACGTCTTAAGAGTGAAATTCGCCGCGGTCATCGGCGCGCTCCGACCGCCGGCCGGGCCGCCGGGACGCGGTGGCGGCGATAGTGCATCGTCACGCGGGTGCCTCGCGCTGCCCGCGCGATCTCCACCCTGTCGCTCAGGCCGTAGATCAGCGTGAGGCCCGCGCCGCCCTCGGCCGGGCGAGCGGTCGTGGTGTCGGCGGCCCACTGCCCCGGATCGCTGACCGAAGCACAGATCGAATCCGGCTCGGCGAAGACTTCCACCGACACGCACTGGCGCGGATCGGCCCGGGTGCCGTGCTTGATCGCGTTGGTCACGGCTTCGCACACCGTCAGCAGCACGTCGTGGCTCAAGGTCGCGGTCAGCTGCAGATCATCGAGCCAAGCGCGCAGCCGGGCACGAAGCTGCGGCACCGCCTCAGGATCGGCGGGCTGCGCGGTGACGAAGCTGGTCGGCGTCACGCCCGCCGGGCGCAGCGCCAGCATCGCGACGTCGTCGCGGTAGCCGCCGGGCGGGACCATCGCCTCCAGCAGCTTCGTGCACACCGCGTCAACTGCGTGATGGCGTAACGGTGTCGCGGCCGCCAGCAGGCGATCGAAGCCCTCGTCGAGGCTCTCTCCGGGCCGTTCGATCAGGCCGTCGGTGTAGAGCAGCAGCAAAGATCCGGGCGGCAGCTCGTCTCGGCCCAGCGACCTCGCCGGATCCCCGCGCCCGACCGTGAGCGGTGGTCGACGGCCGTCGACGAGGTAGCGAGCATCGCCGGATTCGGTGATTAGCAGCGGGTACGGATGCCCGGCGCACGCGTACTCGATCACCCCGGCTTCGTTGTCCACCACCGCGTAAGCGACCGTCGTGCACTCCGCGCCCGGCACACTCGCCGCATACCGCTCCAGCAGATCGAGCACGAAATCGGGGGCGGGCTCGGTGAGCGTCGCCGCCGCGGCGGCGCTGCGCAACCGGCTCATCACCGTCGCCGCCGGCAGCCCGTGGCCGACCGCGTCGCCGACCGAGACGGCGAGCCGGTGCTCCTCGAGCAGCGGCGCGACCAGATACCAGTCGCCGCCCACCCGCATCATCTCCGCGGCCGGCTGATACACCGCGCCGAGCACACCCGCGCGCGAACGGCGGTCGAGGTCGAGCTGATGCTCCTGGAACCCGGTGGCGATGCGATGCTCGCGCTCCGCCGCTTGGATGCGTTCCAGCGCGTGCCCCGCGCCGAGTACCGCCTGCTCGACCAGTTCGAGCTCCTCCGCTGCGAAGTCACGCGGCCGCGGCCACGCCAGGAACACGGACCCGATCACCGAGCCGACCCGATCGCGCAACGGGTAGACCAGCGCGGCGCGAGTGAACATCTCGCCGTCGCGCACCAGTTCGGCGAACTGCGTGTCCGGTTCGTGCGCGTCCGTGATGATCATCGGCTGGGCTGATCGGATCACGGTGGCGAGCGGCAGGGGAGAGTCCGCGGCGATGACGTGGTAGCGCTCACGCAGCTCGGGCGGGATATCGCCCTCGAAGGCGTTTCGGACCGTACCGGAATCAGGGTCCAGCACTCCCAGCGCCGCCACCGGGGCGTCCAGGCCGGCCGGGCTGGCCAGCAGCGCCTCGACCAGCTGGGCGACCGAGCCGGCGGCGCTCAACGCGGCGGCGAACTCGGCCAGCGCCGCGGCCCGGCGCGCCCGAGCCCGCTCAAGTTCCCGCCGCTCGCGCTCGCGGGCGTCGGCGTTCAGGCGCGCGGCGATCCGGTTCACCAGATCGATGGAGCTGAACGGTTTCGGCAGATAGTCGTCGGCGCCCGCGGCCAGGCCGGTGCCCGCCGCCTCGACGCCTGCGCGAGCGGAGAGCATCAGCACCGGTACGGTGGCCAGTCGCGGATCCTCGCGCATCGCGGCGACCAGTCCGAGCCCGTCGAGCGTAGGCATCATCACGTCGGTGACCACGACGTCCGGACGCCGCCGGCGCATCGCGCGCAGTGCGCTCTCCCCGTCGCTCGCCGACGCCACTCGCCAGCGGGCCGAGCAGATCCGCACCAGGTGGCGGCGCATGTCGGCGTTGTCGTCGACGATCAGGACGAGCGGCAGGTGCGCTGGCGCGTCGTGGTTCTGGTCGCCGCCGTGCGACGCGGGGGCCGAATCAAGCCACTGCATCGCTTCGGCCACGTAGGCCGTCCCGACCGGTGAGAGCGCGCCGGTCGCGGCCGGGGTCTCTGCCGGGCCGTCAGACGCCGTGTCCCGCAAGGGCTGTTGCGGTGCTCGCTCGGCGATCTGACGGGCCGACGGCAGCCGGATGTGCACGGAGGTACCGCGCTCCACGGCGCTTTCGAGCGTGATCGTGCCGCCGTGCAACTCCACCAGGCTGCGCACCAGCGACAGCCCGATGCCGCTGCCCTCCATGCTGCGGGCGCGCGGATTGCGGGCCTGATAGAAGCGTTCGAACAGGTGCTCCTGGTCCTCGGCCGCGATGCCGGTTCCGGTGTCCGACACGCTGACCTCGATCGTCTCCTGATCCGGGCAGTGCACGCGTACCGTGATCGAGCCGCTGAGGGTGAACTTGACCGCGTTGGACAGCAGATTGAGCACGATCGTCTCCCACATCTGCGGATCCACCTCGGCCGGAGCAGGGGCGCAGTCGAGCGCGAGTTCTATCCCGGCGCGCTCGCACAGCTCGGCGAAGCAGGAGGCGATCTGCGCGGTCAGCGCCCCGAGATCGGTGCGCACCGGCTTGGGATCGGCCCGGCCGGCTTCGGTGCGCGCGAACTCCAGCAGCGAGTTGACCAGGTGCAGCAGCCGGGCCGCGTTACGCCGCGCGCTCTCCAGGCGCTCGCGCTGCGGCCCCGCGCTCTCGGCGGCGATCGCGTCCTCCAGCGGGCCGAGCAGCAGGGTCAGCGGGGTGCGGAACTCGTGACTGACGTTCGTCAGGAACACCGTCTTCGCGCGGTCCAGCTGGGCCAGCGCGTCAGCGCGCCGCCGCTCCAGCTCGAAAGAGCCCGCGCTGGAGAACGCCGCCGAGATCTGGTCCGCGAGCAGCCGGCAGAAGCCCTGGTACTGCTCGTCGAGCGGACGATCCGGATTGAGCCCGAACAGCAGCGCGCCCTCACCGGCGTTCGCCGGTCCGGCGGCCAGCGGCAGCAGAAGCGCCTGCTTCGGACCACCGGCCTCGATATCCGCGGCCAACGACTCCAGGCGATCGCGCACGTCGAGCATCAGTGTCTGCCCTGCGCCGAGTTCGGCGCCCTCGGGTAGCAACGCCGCGAGTGACCGCGGTAGCCGGTGGCATACCGGCGCGCTGGCTCCAGCGAGCGTCGCCGGTTTGCCGTCGTCGCCGACATACATCGCGATGAACGGTAGATCGGGATGCGTACCGTCACACACCCGCGCCACTGCGTCCACGGCCTGCGCCACGGTCCGGGTGTGTAAGAGTTCTGCGGCCATGGTGGTCAGCAACCGCAGTCGCCGCTCGCCGAGAACGCGCTCGGTGGTCTCGGAAACCGGGCAGAAGATGCCGCTGATCGTGCCGTCTGCCGCGAAGATCGGGCTGTAGGTGAACGTGAAATAGCGTTCGCGCGGAACGCCGTCGGTGACCAGGGCGAGCATCAGATCGTCAGACCAGGTCGCCTTGCCGGTGGCCATCACTCCGGACAGCATCGGGCTGATCTGATCCCAGATCTCCGCCCACACCTGCTGCCCGGCCTTGACCAGCGCGGCCGGATGCTTGCGATCCAGGAACGGCGCGTAGTTGTCGTTGTAGACGACGTGCAGTTGCGGCCCGAGCCAGACGATCACCGGGAAGCGCGACGCCAGCGCCACGGCGACCGCCGAGCGCCATTCCGGCGGCCAGGTGGTGGGCGGTCCGAGCGGATGGCCGGTCCAGTCGACGTCCGCGAAGTGCGCGCCCACCTCGCCGCCGAGTGCGACGGCGGCCGCCAAGTCGGCGGGTAGCCCGTCCGTCCCCGGCGTGCGTGCGCCCCTCGCGTCCGCCACCACCGCCTACGCCCTTCCGCCCGCCGCGACGCACTCGGCGCGGCCGAGGGCCACAGTCGCGGTGCTTCGCACAAAGCCATCGCCGGGAGCCCGCTGCGCGTCCCGGCCACTCGAGTCGAACCTACCGCTGAATCCGCGCATTCGCTGTTTCGTCCCCTCTATCGGCACATCCGACCGATGGGTCACGGCGGCGGAAGGCCTGCCGGTAGCTGTGCGGCGAGACGCTGGTGGCCCGGCGAAAGTGATGACGCAGGTTGGCGCCGGTGCCGAATCCGGCCCGCGCCGCGATGCTCTCGACCGTCTCCTCCGTGGTTTCCAGCAGTTCCTGAGCGAGCCGGACCCGTTCTTGAAGCAGCCATTGCAAAGGCGTCGTACCGAGGTGGTCGTGGAACCGGCGGGCGAACGTGCGTTCGCTCAGGTGTGCGCGCCGGGCCAGCCGTGGAACGGTCAGCGGCTCGTGCAGCCGGGCCCGAGCCCACTCCAGTATGGGCGCGAGGCTGTCGATCCGCTCGGACGCGATCCGGGGTCGCGGGCGCGGGGTCGTGTACTGCGTCTGCCCGCCCTCGCGATGCGGCGGCACCACCATCCGCCGCGCGACCTCGTTGGCGACGGCTGCGCCGTGGTCGGACCGTACGACGTGCAGGCACAGGTCGATCGTCGCGCCGGTGCCGGCGGAGGTGAGGATGTCGCCGTCGTCGATGTACAGCGCGCGGGTGTCGAACTCGACGCCCGGGAAGCGCCCGGCGACGTCCGCGCTGTTCATCCAGTGCAGCGTCGCGCGGCGCCCGTCCAGCAGCCCGGCGGCGGCGAGGATATAAGCGCCCGCGCACAGCGCGACGATCCGCCGGCCCTGCTCATGCGCGGCGCGCACCGCGTCGACGAGGTCAGCGGGCGGCTCCAGCTGGATCTGGCGCGAGCACGCGGCCACGATCACGGTGTCCGCCGCGACCAACTCGTCCAACGAGTGCGGCGCCGGGACCTGGAGACCGCTGGCCAGCCGCACCGGGCCGGGCGCGCCGGCGCACAGGCGCAGTTCGTACCACGGGTCGACCAGGTCGCTGCGGTCGATCCCGAACACCTCGCAGGGCACCGCGAGCTCGAAGACCGGCGCGCCGTCCGTCACCGCGACGGCGACGACGTGTCTGCTCATGGCGGAAATTTAGCGCATCACGGCATTTCTGCCGATGGTTCGGGTCGAAAACACCCGGCAGGCTGATGCCGTGAGCGAACTGACCGAGTTGACCCGACCGGGCGGCGCGCACGCCGCGACTTCGCCTGCGACCGGCTTGAGCACGCTGCAAGGCACCGCCCTGTACGTCGGCGCGGTACTCGGCACCGGCGTGATCGCACTGCCCGCGCTCGCCGCGCAGGCGGCCGGTCCCGCGTCGCTCCTCGCCTGGTGCGCTCTGGTGCTCCTCTCCGTTCCGCTGGCCGCGACCTTCGCCGCGCTGGCGGCCCGCCATCCCGACGCCGGCGGCGTCTCGACCTACGCGCGCCTCGCCTTCGGCGAACGCACCGCGGTGGTGGTCGGCTGGTGCTTCTTCTTCACCGTGCCCACCGGCTCGGCCCCGGCCGCCCTGTTCGGGGGCCAGTACGTGGCCGCGGCTCTCGGCGGCGGAACCACGACCGCGACGATCACGGCCGCGGCGCTGATGGTCATCGTCACCGCGACGAACGCGGCAGGGCTGCGCGTGACCGGCCGCGTGCAACTCGCGCTGGCCGCGCTGCTCGTGTTGCTTCTGCTACTCGCGGTCGGCCTCGCCCTCCCGCACGCGCGCTGGAGCAACCTCACGCCGTTCGCGCCACGCGGCTGGTTCTCCCTGGCCCCGGCCGCCGCGCTGCTGGTCTGGAGCTTCGCCGGCTGGGAGGCGATCACACACCTGGCCGCCGAGTTCCGCCGCCCGGCGCGCGACCTGCCGCGCGCCACCGCGGCGGCGCTCGCCGTGGTCGGCGTGCTGTACCTCGCGGTCGCCTTCGCCGTCGTCACGGTGCTCGGCCCGCACGCCGCCGACTCGGCCGCGCCGCTCGGCGATCTGATGGCCCGTGGGCTCGGCGGGAACGCGCGGCTGCTGGCCGCAGGCGCCGCGGTACTGCTCACGCTCGGCACGATGAACGCGTACTACGCCGGTGTCGCCAAGCTCGGCGCCGCCCTCGGCCGGGACGGCGCGCTGCCCGGCTGGCTGGCGCGCGGCAGCACGGCCGGAGAGGTTCCGCGCCGCAGCCTCACCTTCGTCTCCGCGCTCACCATTCCCGGTCTGGTCGCCACCGCCGCCTTCCACGTGCAGACCCGCACACTCGTCTCGTTGACCGCCGGGCTGATCGTGGTCGTGTACGCCATCGGCGTCGCCGCGGCGCTGCGGTTGCTGCCGCGCCGCAGCAAGGGCCGCGCCGCCGCGGTCATCGCGCTCGCCGCCGTGGCACTGATCCTGGCGGCCACCGGCGTCTACCTGGCCTGGGCCGTGGTCGTGGCCGCCGCCGCGCTGGTGTACGCGCGCCTCGCCCGCGTCGGCCGCAGCCAGCGAAGCTGAAGCTGCTTCGCCCTGCCCTGCTCTGGCCGTCGTGCTTATCGCGTCCTTATCCGCCGTCCGCGACACTGTCCGCGTGACGGACAGTCAACAGGATCGTGCGCTGATCGGGCACCTGTTGCGGCGCAGCGGCTTCGGCGCGAGCGGAGCGGAAATCGACGCCGCCGCGGCGATCGGATATCAGGCGCTCGTCGATCGCCTGCTCGCGCCCGGCTCCGATCCGGGCGTCGAGGCGACCGCGCCGCCGACCGCTCTGGCGGATCCCTTGCCCGGCCGCGAAGCCACGCCCGCAGAGAAGAAGGCGGCGAACGCCGAACGCGCCCAAGCCGCCTACGAACTGATCGCCTGGTGGATCGCGCGGATGGTCGCGGCGCGCCGGCCGTGGGCCGAGAAGCGGACCTTCTTCTGGCACGGCCATTTCGCCACCTCCGTGCAGAAGGTGCGCAGCGCCGCGCTCATGCTTCAGCAGAACCAGATGCAGCGTGCGCTGGGCGGCGGGGATTTCCGTGCCCTGATGCGGGCCATGCTCACCGACCCGGCGACGATGATCTGGCTCGACGCGGCCGGTAGCACCGCGAAGGCGCCCAATGAGAACCTCGCGCGCGAGTCGATGGAACTGTTCTCGCTCGGCGTCGGGAACTACACCGAGACCGATGTGCGACAGGCCGCCCTCGCGCTCACCGGCTGGCGGCTGGATCGCGGCTCCGGCAAGGCCGTCTTCGCCGCGAAGGCACACGCCATCGGGCCGCAGAGCATCCTCGGGCGTACCGCTTCATTCGATGTCGACGCCTTCACCGACCTGCTCATGGCGCAGCCTGCCAACGCGCGTTTCATCGCTTCGCGGCTGTGGCTGCGGCTCGGTTCCGGCGATCCGGTCCCGGCAGACACGCTCAGCCGGCTGATATCCGCCTACGGCACGAACCACGACCTGACCGCGCTGGCCCGCGCCGTCTTCATGGATCCGGTGTTCACCGCGGCCGCCGCATCGTCGTCCGCGAGCTCCCCATCCGCAGCCTCCTCGTCCGCGCCCTCCGCCCGATACGCGCTCGTCAAGCAGCCGGTCGAGTACGTCGTCGGCACCTTGCGCGCCCTGAAGATCAATCCGCCGACCGACGGCTCGGCAAAGGATTCGGTCCGCTTGCGCGCCGCCCTCAACGGACTCGGGCAACTGCCCTTCGCGCCCCCGAACGTCGGCGGCTGGCCGTCCGGGAGGCTCTGGCTGACCACTGCCGCGACCCAGACCCGCATCACCTTCGCGCACTGGGCCGCGTCGGTCGGTGACCTCTCCCAGGTCGCCGACGCCGCACCGAGCGCGCGCATCGACGCGGCCGCTCACCTGCTCGGCATCGACGGGTTCAGCGATCGGACCCGCGGCGCGCTCGCCGACGTCGCCGCGCATCCGGTGACGCTGGTCGAGCTCGCCCTGCTCAGCCCCGAGTACGTGGTCAACTGAGGAGCCACCGAAGCCATGGACACGCTCACCCGCCGCAAGTTCCTGCTCGCCTCCGGAGTCACCGGCGCGGCCGCGCTCGCCGGCGGCGGCACCGTGCTCGGCCTGCACGAACTGCACTCGGCCGCGGCCACCGACCCGCTGCCTCCGGGCCAGGGCATCCTCGTGTTGCTCACCCTCTACGGCGGCAACGACGGACTCAATACGCTCGTACCGGCCGCCGATCCGGCGTACCAGAAGGCCCGCCCGGACCTGGCCTATCAGCCGCACGAGGTGCTCGACCTCGGCGACGGGCTCGGGCTCAACCCGGCGATGACGGCGCTGCACGGACTGTGGCAGGGCGGCAAGCTCGCGATCGTGCGCGGTGTCGGCTATCCGCAGCCCAACCACAGCCACTTCGTCTCCATGGACATCTGGCAGACCGCGTCACCGGCCGAGCCGGGCACCTCAGGCTGGCTCGGCCGCTGGCTGGACGGCCAACCGGACGATCAGTCGCGCGCCGTGCGTGCGGTCTCGCTCGGGGGAGTGCTGCCGCCGCTGCTCGCGGGCACGAAGACCGCCGGCTCCGCCCTGCCGCTCGGGCGCTTCGCCCTGCCGAGTGGTTCGCCGGGAGAAGCGCTCAAGACGCTCGGCTCGACCTCGGCGCAGGATTGCCCGAACGCCGCCTACGCAGCGCGCGACACGGCGGACCTGTTCACGGTTTCGGCGGCGTTCGGCCCGACGCTCAACAGCGCGGCCGCGGCGCCGAGTAACGGCACCGGGGCAACTAAGGGTTCCGCGAAGCTCAAGCAATCGGCTGGCGGCAAGGCGAAGCGGGCGAGCGCGGGAACCGGCGCGCTCGCCCAGCAACTCGACATCGTCGCGTCCTGCATCGAGTCGTCCGTCCCGACCCGCGTCTACGCCATCAGCCTCGGCGGCTTCGACACTCATGCGGCGGAGAAGGGAACGCAAAGCGCGCTGCTCAAGCAGGTCTCCGACGCGATCGGTGCGTTCCAGCAGCGCATCGCCGCCGGAGCGCGGGCAAAGGATGTCGTGCTGGTCGCCTACTCGGAGTTCGGCCGACGCGTGGCCGCGAACGCCAACGACGGCACCGACCACGGCACCGCGGGCCCGGTCTTCGTCGTCGGCGAGTCGGTGCGCGGCGGCTTCATCGGCCAGCAGCCTTCACTTACCGATCTCGACAACGGCGACCTGAAGTTCCACACCGACTTCCGCTCGGTCTACGCGACGGTGCTGCAGCGGGTGCTCGGCGCCGACCCGGCGTCAGTCCTCGGCGGTTCCTTCCGTACCCTCTCCTTCGTCTGACCGGGAAGGGCGCCCTGGTCAAGACGCGGGACGTTGACGCCAGTGCATAAGGACGATCTCGCACACCATAATCAGCATCCCGATCGGTCCGGCGAGCCCCATCGGCCAGAGCAGCCAATCGATCCAAAACGCGCCCACGAACAGTGGAAGCCATAGCCACGGTATGAACACTGTGATCCAGATGCGTCCTGGTAGGCCGCCGCGCATCGCGGGCTCATTGAATCGGCGCAGAGCCAGTGCGTTGACGCCCACCGCCCAGCCCACGCACCAGACGAGCAGCTCGACGAAGGCACCGATCGCAGGCATGCGCCTATTGTCGGGCACACTCGCGGCGGCGGCCCAGCGGGTGGCGGGCCGTAACGACGCGCCGCGGATCAACGGAGCTTGTCGACGGCCTCGAAGATCCGCTTCGGACACTCGCTGCCGAAGTACTGGAGGTACTGAGGGTCCGTGTATCCGCGCGGACTCATTTCGGTGAGCAGCAGCACCTGCATGTACAAGTGATAGAGCGTCATGCGGCGCTCGGCGGCTTCGCTTTCGTCGATGGTCCCGCCTGCGTCCAGGTATCCGGCGCGCACGTCCTCGTCCTGGTCCGCGCGACCGAACACGGCCATGCCCACGAACTCCATGAGCGGATCGCCCCAGATCATCCGCTCGCCGTCGATCAGGCCGCTGATGCGAAGCGCCGCCGCGCCGCCCCCGTCCTGGTCGGCTGCTTCGGAACCGGTGATCATCACGTTGCCCGGCCACAGATCGAAGTGCACCAGCGCCGGCGTGTCGACGGCCGCGAGCGCGTCCGCATGGCGCTGCGCGACCTTGCGTATGTCCGCCGAGGGCAGCGGCAGCGCAGCGTCGAACCGGTCGGCGTCGTCGAGGATCGCGCCGATCATCGCCGCGAACGCGTCAGGCCAGGTCGAGCCCGACAGCTCGTCGACCGCCGGGTAGCCGAACCGGCCGCGTGGATGCGTCACCCGGTGCAGGTGCGCGGCGATGCCGCCGAGTTGCCGCTTCAGCGTGGCTTTGGCCTGCTCGCTGAGCTGCTGCTCGACCGAGTACCAGGTGACGCCGTCAATCACCGTCATCACGATGAAGTCGCCGTCGATGACTTCGCGCTCGAAGTTCGCGCACAGCACCTCGGGCACCACGGCCGCGCTGCTCGCCGCCGCGCGGAAGAACTCTGCTTCACCGCGCATGATGTCCCGCTCGTAGGTCAGCACCGGGACCTGCGGTGGCGGTGACGCCTTGAGTATCACCTCGCGGCCATCCGTCAGCGCGAGGCGGAATGCGGCGTTGAAGAACCCTTCATTGATCTCCGCCGCCGCGGCGATACCGGTTTGCGGCCCGAAGGCGGTGCCGATCAGCGAGGCCAGCGTCGGCCCGTCCACGCTGCGCTTGCTCAGGCTCTCGAAAGCCACGGACCCCTCGTTCCTTGCGCTTCTTCGCGTCGCCGCACGTCAAAGCGTCAACGTACCAAGGCGTCCGATACCGAGCGACCGGATTACCGACCGTGCCGGCGACGGCGCGCCAGCGTCACCACGGCCTTCCGTGCGGCCGCGTGCCGCGCTCGCTGCGCCGCTCCAGTTCGCTGCCGAGTGTCGTCGCCGCGAAGATCAGCGCCAGGTGCGTGAAGGCCTGCGGGAAGTTGCCCAGCTGCTCTCCGGTCGGCCCGATCTCCTCCCCGAACAGGCCGACGTGGTTCGCATATGTCAACATCTTGTCGAATGCGTAGCGGGCCTTGTCGAGCTGCCCGGCCCGCGCGAGCGCGTCGACGTAGAGGAAGCTGCACAGATTGAACGTGCCCTCGCTGCCGCGCAGACCGTCCGGCGCGGCCGAGGGGTCGTAGCGGTAGACCAGCGAGTCCGTCACGAGGTCCTGCTCGATCGCGCAGAGCGTCGAGAGCCACGCGGGGTCCTTGGGTGAGATGAACCCGACGATCGGCATTATCAGCAGCGACGCGTCCAGCACGTCCCCGCCGTAGTGCTGCACGAACGCGCCGCGCCGCTCGGACCAGCCGCGCTCTATCACCTGCTTGAGGATCGCGTCGCGCGTGGTGGTCCAGCCGTCGAGGTCCGCCGGTCGCGCGTACTCGCGGGCCAGGCGGACGCCCCGGTCGAACGCCACCCAGCACATCAGCCTGCTGAAGGTGAAGTCGCGCCGCCCGCCGCGGGTCTCCCAGATCCCCTCGTCCGGCCGGTCCCAGGTGGTCTTGAGCCAGTCCAGCATCGAGGACAGCGTCTGCCAGCCCTGATAGCCGGAGACCTCGGCCAGCTCGCGCGACTGGGTCAGCGCCCACACGGCCTCGCCGTAGATGTCGAGTTGCAGCTGGTCCGCGGCCGCGTTGCCGATGCGCACCGGACCGGACTTCTCGTAGCCCTCCAGGTGCGGCAGCTCTTCCTCGGTCAGGTACGGATCGCCGTCTACGCGGTACATGATCTGCAACGGCTCGCCGCACGCATGCCGCGTATCGCGCAGTCGCTCAGTCACCCAGCGGCGGAACGCGTCGGCCTCTTCGACGAATCCGAGCTCTGCGAGCGCGCGCGCCGCCAGCGCGCCGTCACGGATCCAGGTGTAGCGGTAGTCCCAGTTCCGCTCGCCGCCGATCTGCTCAGGCAGCCCGAAGGTGGCCGACGCGATCATCCCGCCGCTCGGGGCGTACGTCAGCATCTTGAGAGTGATCGCGGACCGGTGCACCATCGTCTGCCAGCGGCCGCGAAAGGCCGAGCCGCGCAGCCAGGAGTGCCAGAACCGGGTGGTCGCCTCGTGCTCGTCCTCCAGTTGCGCGACGGTGATCGGCCGGCTGGGCTCCTCGATCCCGGTGGTCAGCACCAGCGCCGCGGTCTCGCCGAGCCGCAGGGTCACGCTGCCGACGATGTCGTCGCCCTCGCGGCGGAAGGGGAAGGTGGTCTGCACCTGCAGGTCGAGGTCGGGTCCGCGGAAGACCGCCGCGCGGTCGCTCACGAGGGTCAGCTCGTGCCCGGCCCGGCCGTAGTCGAACCGCGGCCGGCATTCGAGCACGAACTTGACCGTGCCGCGCACCACCCGCAGGATCCGCACGATGCGCCGCCGGCCGCTGGCCTGCTCCGGCCGGTTCAGCGGCATGAAGTCCACGACCTCGCCGACGCCGTGGTGGGAGAGGAACCGGGTGATCAGGATCGCGGTGTCGGGCAGGTAGAGCTGCCGGGAGTTGCACTGCACGTCGGCGTCGTCGGCCGCGAGCCGCAGGTAGCCGCCGTGGTCGTGGTCGAGCAGGGACGCGAACACCGAGGGCGAGTCGAAGCGCGGCGCGCAGAAGAAGTCGAGCACTCCATCGGAGGAGACCAGGGCGCAGGTCTGCAGGTCGCCGATCATGCCATGCTCGGCGATGGGGGGATAGCGGCGCATCGAGATCGGCCTTTCGACTGGTCGGTCCGGAGCTTCAGCACCCTCCTGGGTCGCTCCAGGGTGCGGGTACCGGCGCGGG
>DASUAR010000189.1:0-7769 GCA_035763685.1 Actinocrinis sp.
GTGGCGACGTCACCGCCGAGCGGCGTGGTCGCGCCGAGGCCGGTGACGACCACCTTGCGGCGGGAATCCGCGCTGTTAGTTGACGCCGACAAGTCTGTCCCAATCTGTACGTACGCTCTGGACTGCGTTAAGGAAGGCGGAAGGAGCGGGCGGGGCCGCCGGGTCGAGTGCTCGGCTCGGCCGCCGCGTTGAGCTGACGCGCCGTCAGGCGCTTGCTGGGCCGGCCGAGCACCCGGTTGCCGGGGTTCTGCCTCAGCTGCTGTGCGCGAGGATGTAGCTGACCGCGTCGCCGACCGTGTTGAGGTTCTTGACCTCGTCGTCCGGGATCTTCACGTCGAACTTCTCCTCGGCCGCGACGACGACCTCGACCATGGTCAGCGAGTCGACATCAAGGTCGCCGGTGAACGACTTGTCCAGCTGGACCTCGCTCTCCTCGATCCCGGCCACTTCGTTCACGATCTCGGCGAGGCCCGAGAGGACTTCTTCCTGGGTAGCCATTTTCCGGTTCCTTAGCTGCTTGGATTGTCTGGGAACTGCGCCGCACGGGTCGAGTACTCACTCCCCGCCCGGTTGGAACTAGGGCAGCGTACATTTACGGCAAGACGACTACCTGCGCGGCGTACACCAACCCGGCGCCGAAGCCGATCAACAGCGCGGCGCCGCCGTGCGGGGCCTCGCCCTCCTCCAGCATCCGCTCCATGGCGAGCGGGATCGACGCGGCGGAGGTGTTGCCCTGCGTCGCGATGTCGCGGGCTACCGGCACGTGCTCGGGCAGCTTGAGCGCCCTGATCATCGCGTCGGTGATCCGCATGTTCGCCTGGTGCGGGATGAACGCGTCAAGCTGGTCGGCGGTGATCCCGGCCCGCTCCAGCGCTTTCTTCGCGACCGGGACCATCTGGTAGGAGGCCCAGCGGAAGACCTGCTGACCGGCCATGCGCAGCGACGGGAAGCCGAGGTCCGGCTGCTGGCGCAGCTCCTCCCAGGAGAAGGTCTGGCCGATCGCCTCGAGTTGCGCGCCGTCCGCGCCCCACACCACCGGGCCGATGCCGGGGGTCTGCGAAGGGCCGACCACCGCGGCGCCCGCGCCGTCGCCGAAGATGAACGCGGTGGAGCGGTCGTTCATGTCGGTCAGGTCGCTCAGCCGCTCGACCCCGATGACCAGGACGTACTCGGCCGAACCGCCGCGGATCATGTCCTGGGCGAGGGCGAGGCCGTGGCAGAAGCCTGCGCAGGCCGCGGAGATGTCGAAGGCCGCGGCGTTTATGGCGCCGAGCTGGTTGGCCACGTCGGCGGCCAGCGAAGGGGTCTGCGACAGGTGCGTGACGGTCGAGATGACGACGCAGCCGATGCGCTCCGGCTCGATCCCGGCGGAGGCCAGCGCCTTGCCGGCCGCGGCCAGCGACATCACGCCGACGGTCTCCTCGGCGGTGGCCCAGCGCCGCTCCTGGATGCCGGTGCGGGTCCTGATCCACTCGTCCGAGGAGTCGATCAGCTGGCAGATCTGCTCGTTCGTGATGACCCGGGACGGCCGGTAGCCGCCCACGCCGAGGATCCTGGCGTGCGGGGCGCCGGCCGGCGACTGGATCTGCGTCATGTCAGTGGGCCTCTGCCTTCGGGTGGATGCGGACCAGCGGTTGACCGGGGGCGACCGGGTCGCCGTCTTCGACGAGCCATTCGAGGACCGTGCCACCGTGCTCGGCGACGAGTACCCGCTCCTCGCGGCGTGAGACGACGGCGCCGATATTCGCGCCGGGAGCCAGCTCGTCGCCAGGCTCGGCGCTCGCCGTGCCCTGCGTGCCGCGCTGCACCGTGCCGGAGAAGGGAGCCACTACCAGGCGCCAGGTCGGCGCGGTGTCGAGCGGGTAGGCCGCGCTCTGCTCCTCGGCGTGCTCGGCCACGAAGGCGCGCGCCGCGTCGAGCTGGTCCGGGGTTTTGAGCGCGAAGGTCGCCACCCCCGGCAGCGCGCGCTTGGCCAGGCCGACCAGCGTGCCGGCCGGCGGGACCTCGAGCACTCCGGTGACGCCGAGTTCGCGCATGGTCTCCATGCACAGGTCCCAGCGCACCGGGTTCGCGATCTGATTCACCAGCCGCGTGACGACCTCCCGGCCGGAGTGCACCACGGCGCCGTCGCGGTTGGAGATGTAGCGCACCCGCGGGTCACGCGTGCTCACGCCCCTGGCCAGCTGCTCCATCCGCGCGACGGCCGGAGCCATGTGCGCGGTGTGGAAGGCCCCTGCGACGGAGAGCCCGCGCAGCTTGGCGCCGCCCGGCGGGTCGGCCTTGAGCGCTTCGAGCTGCTCGACGGTCCCCGCGGCCACGATCTGACCGGCGCCGTTGCGGTTGGCCGGGGTCAGCCCGTGCTCGGTCAGCTTGGCGACCACCTCGTCCGCGTCGCCACCGAGCACCGCGGTCATCGAGGTCTGCGTCACGGCGGCGGCCGCGGCCATCGCCCGGCCGCGCTCGCGCACCAGCACCATCGCCGACTCGGCGGTGATCGCCCCGGTCCCCGCGGCGGCGGTCAGCTCGCCGACCGAGTGTCCCGCGGCCGCGCCGACCTGGCGGAAGGCCTCGGCGGGGTGCGGGAAGACGGCCAGGGCCGCGGCGATGCCCGCGGCGACCAGCAGCGGCTGGGCGATCGCGGTGTCGCGGATGGTGTCCGCGTCCGCCTCGGTGCCGTAGTGGATGAGGTCGAGGTCGGCGACGGCGGACCACCAGGCGAGGCGGTCGGCCACGCCGGGCACCTCGAGCCAGGGCGCGAGGAAGCCGGGGGTCTGGGCACCCTGGCCGGGAGCGACGAGTACGAGCACCCTTCCATCTTCCGGGAAGGCGGGCCCGGTTCGGCCCCGGTGGCGGACACGAAGATCCTGCGGGCTGCTTTGTAGAACCCCTACAAGGGCTTGGCCGGGTCGGCGAGTCGTCCCAGCACCAGCGCGACCTGGAGGGTGAACGCCGAGCGCGCCTGAGCGGGCGTCAAGCCTGTGATGTCGGTCACCCGTCTGAGCCGGTAGCGCACGGTGTTCGGGTGCACGAACAGTATCCGGGCGGCGGCTTCGAGCGAGGCGGCCTGCTCCAGGTAGACCGAGAGCGTCTCCAGCAGCGCCGAGCCGGCCTCGGCCAGCGGCCTGTAGATCTCCTCCACCAGGACCGTGCGCGCGGTGTCGTCGGCGGCCAGCGCCCGTTCGGGCAGCAAGTCGTCGGCGCCGACCGGGCGCGGGGCGTCCGGCCAGGCGGCGCAGGCGTGCAGCCCGGAGAGCGCGGCATGTGCGGAACCCGCGGCCAGAGTCAGGTCCGCGACCACCGGTCCGACCACCACGGGCCCCGGCGCGAACTGTCCGGCGAGCGGCCGCACCGCGGTGATCGGGTCGCCGTCGACGCCGCCGACGATCGCGATCAGCCGGTCGCCCTGTACGCCCGCCAGCACGGCGAGCTTGGCGTGTCGACCGGCGCGGTGCATCGCATCGACCACCGCCTCTGCATCGTCCTGCGGTGCGGTACCGACGACTACCGCGATATCGCTGTGCGCGCCCCAACCAAGCGCGGAGGCGCGGGAACGTACCGCATCGTCGGCTTCTCCCCGCAGCAGCGCGTCTACGACGAGGGCTTCCAGCCGAGCATCCCAGGCACCGCGCAGTTCGGCGGCTTGCGCGTAGACCTGCGCCGTGGCGAACGCGATCTCGCGGGAGTAACGCAGCAGTCCCTCGCGCAGCATTGCCTCCTCCTGATCGCTCTCCGCCAGTTCGTGGATGCGGTCCTCGACCACCTCAATGGTGGTACGCACCAGCTGCACGGTCTGCTGGAGAGTGACGGCGCGGGTCAGCTCGCGCGGCGCGGTGCCGAAGACATCGGCCGAGACCGCGGCCTTCTGGTCCGGGTGCCGGAACCACTCGGTAAAGGCAGCAATGCCTGCCTGAGCGACAAGACCGACCCACGACCGGTTCTCCGGCGGCATGTTGCGGTACCAGGCGAACTTTTGTTCCATCCGCGCGATGGCAGCGTTTGCGAGCGGGCCGGTGGCCTTCTCCAGCCGCCGCACGGCCGCGGTCCGGTGTGGATCGGCCTTCTGCGTCGCGCCGGTGCTCGTCGCCGCGCTCTTGGTCCCGGCAGTCTTCGTCACATGCCTACTCTCGCAGACGCGACCGGCCCGCCGTCCCGATGTCGGCACAGTCCGTCCCGCGGCCGGGCTCCCCCGACACTGAACCGGGCGGGACAGTAGCGTCACTGCATGGCAAAGAACCAACCCCGTGTGACGCTCTCCCCGATGGCCGAGGAGGACTTCGGCCCGTATCTGCGAGCCGGCATCCGCGACTACGCCTGGCAGAAGGTGACTTCCGGCGAGTGGAGCGAGTTCGAGGCGGTGGCGCTCTCGGAGGCTGACCACGCGCGGCTGCTCCCGGACGGTCTCAAGACACCTGACCAGCACCTCTACACGGTTACTGACGCCGAATCAGGCGAGCAGGTGGCGACGATCTGGATCGCGCTGCGCCCCAAGGGCGGCCGCACCGAGGGTTTCATCTACGACATCGAGGTACGCGAGCAGTTCCGTAGCATGGGCTATGGCCGCGCCACGATGCTCGCCGGGATCGAGCAGGCGCGCGAACTCGGCGCGGAGACCGTGGGCCTGCACGTCTTCGGGCACAACGCCCCCGCGCGCGCCCTTTACCGCTCGCTCGGCTTCATCGAGACCAACGTCTCCATGTCGCTCGAACTCTGAGCGAACTCCCTCCAGCACCACTGCTCGTCCGCGGCCCCTTTCGTCAACAGCTTTTGTCAGACCCCTCCCCTACGCTTGTCCCCAGTGCGGCAACGAGACGGGACGGGGAACGGGTGATGAGCGCGAGCGTGGTCCGGCTGATGGTCGGCCTGCCGGTCGGTGCCCTGTTCCCGCTCGGCGTTCCGGGCCTGCGCGAGAATCCTCGGGTGCACGTCGGCGCCGGCGTGGCCTACAGCGCGTTCATCCTCGCCCCGGCGTTCCCGGGCTGGCGCTCCTGGGTGCTCCTGCTGCTGGCCGGGGCGGCCTGTCTCGGACTGCGCGGACGGCTCGGTCCCGATCGCGGCGCGGCGGCCGAGACCCCGTGGATCCGCTCCATGTTCGCGCTGCGGCACGCCGAGATCCCGGCCCTGGTGCTGCTGCTCGTGGCGCTGGTCGGCGTGATCGCCGGGGCCGGCACCTTCGGCGGATATTTGAGCGCTTTCCTGCACGACGAGCGGGTGGCCATAGTCTCGGCGGGCGCGCTGACCTCAATTTTCATCGGCGGACTGATAGTCGGCCAGGTGCTCGAACCGCACACCGAAACCCTCCGGCTCAAATCCGCGGCGCTGCCGCAGGAACCGAGTGAGATCAGGGCTTTAGTAGGCGCTGGTATGCTTATTGGATGGCTGGAGCGGGCGATATTGTTCTCGCTCGTGCTGGCCGGACAATCGACCGCGGCGGTGCTCACCCTGACCGCCAAATCCGTGGCGAGATTCCCCGCGCTGCGCCGTAATGAAGAGGGTTTCGCAGAATACTTCCTCATCGGCAGCCTCACCAGCCTGGTGATGGCGCTGGCCCCGGCTCTCGCCACGCATTGGCTGTTGGGTGCGGCGGCGCCCAGATAGGGGCAGTGCCCAGATGGGAACGCTGTGCTTGCCAGCCTCCGGCGCAACCGGCTGATCCGGCAGGTCCTGGACCTGGGGATGCCGCCCGGCGACTTCGCCCTCGCCGGCAGTACCCCGCTCTACGCGCACGGCCTGCGTTCCCGGCTGCGTGACGTGGACGTGGTGGCCCGCGGCGGCGCCTGGAAAATCGCACAAACGTTCGGAAAACCAGAACTCGCCCCCTCCGGAATCGGCCATGTGGTGCGCGTCGGGGACGGGGAAATCGAGATCTTCGACCGCTGGGTCGCCCCGAAATGGCCGATCGACAAACTGATCGACGACGCGGAGGTCATCGACGGTATCCGCGTGGTCTCGCTGCGTGATTCGCTTGCCTGGAAGCGGTATCTGAACCGTGCGAAGGACGCCGCGGATATCCGGATCCTGGAACGCTACTTCCATGAGCAGGAAGAGCAATACGTGCAGGTCCCGGCCTATTCCGGCCGAGCGGGCACAAAATCCGCCCGCTGAGTCAACCTGGTTCGAATCCCTATTTCGGCCGATGACGCGGGGCGGGCCCGGAGTCTCACCTCCGGGCCCGCCCCGCGTCATCTCGTGACCGCACGACCGGCCGGCTACGCGTCGCCGCCGGTCGGTCCGGCCCCGGCCGCCTTCACGTCGTGCAGCTGGTAGCGGTTGATCGCCTCACTGATCGCCTCGCGCTTGACCTCGCCGCACTTGGCCAGCTGGCTGAGCACCGCGACGACCACCGACTCGGCGTCGATGTGGAAGAAGCGCCGGGCCGCGCCGCGGGTGTCCGCGAAGCCGAAGCCGTCCGCGCCGAGCGAGGTGTAGTCGCCCGGGACCCACTGCGCGATCTGGTCCGGCACCGCGCGCATCCAGTCGGAGACCGCCACGATCGGGCCGGGCGCGTTCTCCAGCACCCGCGTCACGTACGGCACCCGAGCCTCCTGCTCCGGGAAGAGCAGGTTGTGCTGGTCTACCGCGAGCGCGTCGCGCCGCAGCTCGGTCCAGGAGGTCGCGGACCACACGTCCGCCGCGATGCCCCAGTCTTCCGCGAGCAACTGCTGCGCCTTGAGCGCCCACGGCAGCCCGACGCCTGAGGCGAGGATCTGCGCCTTCGGCCGCTCCTCCGTGCCCTCGGGCGCCGGCTTGTACCGGTAAAGGCCCTTGAGCAGGCCGTCCACGTCGATGCCCGCGGGCTCGGCCGGCTGCTGGTTGGGCTCGTTGTAGACGGTGACGTAGTAGAACACGTCCTCGCCGTGCGGGTGCTCGGTCGAGGAGCCGTACATCCGCCGCAGGCCGTCCTGCACGATGTGGCTGATCTCGAACGCGAACGCCGGGTCGTACGCGACGACCGCCGGGTTCGTGGACGCGATCAGGTGCGAGTGCCCGTCCGCGTGCTGGAGGCCCTCACCGGTGAGCGTGGTGCGCCCCGCGGTAGCGCCGAGTACGAATCCGCGGCCCATCTGGTCCGCGAACTGCCAGAACTGGTCGCCGGTGCGCTGGAACCCGAACATCGAGTAGAAGATGTAGATCGGGATCATCTGCACGCCGTGCGTGGCGTACGACGTCCCGGCGGCAACCAGCGACGCCGTCGCGCCCGCCTCGCTGATGCCCTCGTGCAGGATCTGCCCCTGCTTGCTCTCCTTGTAGGAGAGCAGCAGCTCCCGGTCGACGGCCTCATAGGTCTGGCCGAACGGGGAGTAGATCTTCGCGGTCGGGAACAGCGAGTCCATGCCGAAGGTGCGGGCCTCGTCCGGGATGATCGGCACGAAGTGCGCGCCGATCTCCTTGTCCTTCATCAGGTCCTTGAGCAGCCGGACGAACGCCATCGTCGTCGCCACGGCCTGCTTGCCGGAGCCCTTCTTCAAATCCCCGTAGACGGCGTCGCCTGGCAGCTTGAGCGGCTTGGGGCGTACTACCCGCTGCGGCAGGTACCCGCCGAGGGCGGCGCGCCGCTCCTTGAGGTAGGCGACCTCCTCCGAGTTCTCGCCCGGGTGGAAGTACGGCGGCAGGTCGGCTTCCAGCTGGCGGTCGGTGATCGGCAGGTGCAGCCGGTCGCGGAACTCCTTGAGCTCCGCCTTGGTCAGCTTCTTCATCTGGTGCGTGGCGTTGCGGCCCTCGAAGTCCTTGCCGAGGGTCCAGCCCTTGATCGTGTGCGCCAGGATCACGGT
>DASUAR010000190.1:0-9115 GCA_035763685.1 Actinocrinis sp.
GCGCTGTGCGGCGCGCTCGCGGCCCAGCACGGCGACGCCGACTCCCGGCCGCGCCTGGACACCCAGAGCATGATCCCGCGGGAGCTGACCGTGAAGGGCTTCGCCTGCCTGCACACCCCGGACCAGATCGCGGGCTGGAACGCCCAGTTCGGCGAGTGGCTGAACGAGGGGCGCATCGTCTACCCGCGCACCGTGGCCGAGGGCGGCGTGCCCGCGCTGCCGCAGGCCGTGGTCGACCTGCTCTCCGGCGGGTTCAGCGGCCAGGCGCTGGCGAAGCTGTCGTGATCATGCCGGCCGGGTTCACGGATCGGGCGCCCGAACTCACCGTGCGGGCGCTCAACCGGGCGCTGCTCGACCGCCAGTTGCTCACCCGGCGCTCCGGGATGACGGCCGAGCAGGCCATCGAGTACCTGGTCGGCATGCAGGCGCAGGCGGTGAACCCGCCCTACGTCGGGCTGTGGACCCGGCTGGCCACGTTCAGCACCGAAGAACTCGCCACGCTGCTGCGCGAACGCGCGGTCGTGCGCATCGCGCTGATGCGCTCCACCCTCCACCTGGTCAGCGCGCGCGACTGCCTCAACCTCTCGCCGCTGCTGGCCGACATGCTGGCCCGCGCGGCCAAGGGGCAGTTCGGCAAGCAGGTCGAGGGACTCGAACCGAGCCAGATCGCCGCGCTCGGCAGCAAGCTGACCGAGGAACGGCCGCTCACCTTCGCCGAACTCGGCCGGCTGATGGCCGAGCACTGGCCCGGGCGCGATCCGATGGCGTTGGCCCAGAACGTGCGCAACCTCGTCCCGCTCATCCAGGTTCCGCCACGCGGCTACTGGAACAACAGCACCGCGGCGGCGCACACCACGGCCACCAGCTGGCTCGGCAAGCCGGTGGAGCAGAACCCGTCGATCGACGAGTACGTGCTGCGCTATCTCGCCGCGTTCGGCCCGGCCAGCGTGATGGATATGCAGAAGTGGTCCGGAGTCACCCGGCTCAAAGAGGCCTTCGCCCGGCTCGCGCCGAAGCTGCGCACTTACCGGGACGAGCGCGGCACCGTGCTCTACGATCTCGCCGACATCGAGCTGCCCGACCCGCAAACCCCCGCACCCGTGCGCTACCTGCCCGACTTCGACAACATCCTGCTTTCGCACGCCAACCGCGAGCGGATCATGGCGGAGCAGTACAAGCCGCGGGTCTTCACCAGCAACGGGATCATCCGCTCCACCATCCTCGTCGACGGGTTCGTCCAGGGGCGCTGGCGGATCGACCGCGCCAAGGACCTGGCCACGCTGGTCGTCGAGCCGTTCGCGCGCCTGAGCAAGAAGACCGTCACCGCCCTGACCGAGGAAGGCGAGAGCCTGCTGCGATTCGCCGCGTCCGACGCACAGCGCCGCGACCTGCGGTTCGAGCCGGTCGGCTGACAGCCCGCACCCCTCGGCGCCACTACTCGACACCGGGAGTTCAGTTGTCCACCGACATTCGCCCCGAGACCGGACTGCGCAACGCGTCCGAGAAGGCGGGTTCCATCGCCGCCAAGTACGCGGACGCCGGGGACGCCCAGCGCGACCTCACCGTCGAGGTGGTCGACGCCCTGCGCGAGGCCGGCTTCGCCCGGCACTTCGTCTCCTCGCGCTGGGACGGCGGCGACGGGACCTTCGGAGAGTTCGTACAAGGCGTCTTCAACGTGGCCGAGGGCTGCGCCTCCGCCGCCTGGTGCGCCGCGCTGCTGGCCGCCTCCGCCCGCTTCGCCTCCTACCTGCCCGAAGCCGGCCACCGCGAGCTGTGGGGTTCGAGCCCTGACACCCTCATCGCCGACGGCCTGATCCCCGCGGGCAAGGCCCAGCCGGTCGCGGGCGGGCACCGACTTTCCGGCACGTGGCCGTACATCACCAACGTGAGCTTCGCCGACTGGGCGCTGCTGTGCGCGTCGGTGGGCGACGGCCCGCAGCCGGAGTTGCGGTTCTTCGCGCTGCCGCGCGGCTCGTACCGCGCGATCGAGAACTGGGACAACGCCGGGATGCGCGCCACCGGCAGCCACTCCCTCGTGGTGGAGGACGTGTTCGTACCCGAACACCTGTCCTACAACCGGCAGGACATGGTCGAGGGGCGCAACCGCTGGTCCAGTGACCCCAACCACAACATCCCGTATCAGGCCACTGGCGCGCTCATGCTGGTCACCCCGGGAGTCGGGGCGGCGCTCGGCGCGGTGAAGGCGGCCGTGCAGGCGCTCAAGGGCAAGAAGCTGCAAGAGGCCAGCCAGATCGAGCTGACTCGGGCCGTGGCGCGGATCGACGCGGCCCGGCTGCTGGTGGAGCAGAGCGCCGCGACCGTCGACCGCCGCTCGCTCACCCCGGCCCTGATCGCGCGCAATCAGCGCAACGGGGTCTTCGCCAACGAGGAGGTCGCCGAGGGCGTCAATGGTCTGATTCGTGCCGCGGGTACCAGAGGGCTGAGCGAGTCGTACCGGCTCGAGCGGTTCTGGCGCGACACGATCTCGGCGACCTCACACGTGGGCCTGCGCTACGACAACACGCGGATCGCCGCGACGTACTCCGCGCTGCTCATCGACAGCTGATTCACCACGAAAACGGGGCCTGCGCCGGATATCCGGCCCAGGCCCCGCAGTGTTGTCAGATCCCTGCTCTACCGCTGATGCGGAATCACCGCGGCGTCAACCCCCGCCACCTTGCGCTCGTAGTGCGCGACACACTCCTCGTACGTTGGCAGAATCCCCAGCTCTGCCGCCCGCGCAAGGGTCGGCGCCTCAAGATCCTTCGCCACCATCACGGGCTCGCCGTCCGTATTCCAGGGCAGTTTCAGCTCCGGATCGAACGGATGGATCTCGAACGGCGTACCCGGGATGTACGGCACGTCGAACACATAACTCACGCACGAATCATCGGCGAGCGAGACGAACCCGTGTGCCATCCCGTCCGGGATGAACACCGCCTTTCCCGTGCCCGGCTCCAGCAGCGTCGTGTCGAATTCGCCGAAGGTCGGCGACCCGATCCGCACGTCCAGCACGAAATCCTGCACCGCGCCCCGCACACAGGTCACATACTTCGCCTGCCCCGGCGGAAGGCTGACCCCGTGCATCCCGCGCAGCACATTGCGGTGGTTGACGGAGAAGTTGGTCTGCACCGGCCGGAACACATGTCCGGTGGCCTTGGTGAACTCACCGTCCCGGAAAGACTCGAAGAACGCGCCTCGCTCGTCCGTGTGGATGCGCGGGTGTATCCGGTAGGCGTCACGGACCGCCATCTCCTCGATCTGCATGGTCCGCAGGCTAAGCAAGCCGGCTCGAGCCCCGCTGGCGGCCCGGCGCAGACCTGACCCAGTGCCCGGACCTCGGCGTACGCCACCTGCCTCCCGTGCCGGATTCGAGTGAGACTCGAGCGGCGGATGCTTAACCTGACCTATGAGAGTTCTGGTGAGCACCGGCCCGTCGTTCGGGCTCTACTGCCCCGTCGTCCCCCTCGCCTGGGCGCTGCGGGCGGCCGGCCACGAGGTGCTGGTCGCCTCGCCCGAGACCATCGCCGACGTGGTCAAGGGCTCGGGACTGCCGTTCATCCCCAGCTACGGCCCCATGCACATGCGCGAAGTGATGGTGCACGACCGCGCCGGCAATCCACTCCCGTTCGCGCGGGAAGAGGCCGACCTGCTCAACATGGCCGGCCGCGGCTTCGGCCGGCTCGCCGCGCGCACCCTGCCCGGCCTGCTGGACATCGCCCGCAAGTGGAAGCCGGATGTCATCCTCGGTGAGCCGCACGCCTACTCGGCCACGGTCACCGCCAAGGTGTACGGCGTCCCGTTCGTCGAGCACGGCGTCGGCCTCGGCTACTTCCGCGCGATGGACAAGGCTGGCGTCGAAGAACTCGCTCCCGAACTCGCTGAACTGGGCCTCGACGCCCTCCCCGAACCGGACCTCCGCCTCGAACCGTGCCCCGTCTCGCTGCAATCGCCGGACCTGCCGCCCAGCGTCCCGCTGCGCTACGTCCAGTACGACCCGCCGGCCACCGTGCCCTCCTGGGTCTTCGGCGAGCGCAAGCGACCACGCCTATTGCTCACCCTGGGCACCGTCGCACCCGGCGCAGGAGGCGGAGCGGTGCTTAAGGAGCTGGTCAACGCCCTGCCACGGCTCGGCGTCGAACTGCTCGTCGCCGTGGCGGACGACGTCGTGCCGCAGCTCGGCCCGCTCCCAGACGCCGTGCTCGCCGCCGGTTTCCTCCCACTGGCCTCCGTGCTTTCCTCCTGCGACATCGCCGTGCACCACTGCGGCGGCGGTTCGACCATGGCCGCGATCCTGGCCGGTCTGCCGCAGCTGCTGGTCCCGCAGCCGATCGTGGCCGAGCAGTACGACAGCGCCCGCCGGGTGACCGCGTACGGAGCCGCCCGGCAACTACTCCAGCAGCCCATCGACCCGGCCGCCGTCGTCGAGAACTGCCAAGCGCTGCTCGATGACGACTCGTACCGCGTCAAGGCCAGGCAACTGCGCGACGAGATCACCTCCATGCCCTCGCCGGTCGAGCTGGTCGCCCGCATCGAAAAGCTGGCGGGGCACGGACGATGACCCGCACCAATCGCGACCAGCCCCGCGCCGCCGCCGGCCTGCCGGAGACACTGACCGTGCGCGGGGCCCGCGAGCACAACCTGCGCGGCGTGGACGTGGACCTGCCGCACCGCAGCCTGACCGTGTTCACCGGCGTTTCCGGCTCGGGCAAGTCCTCGCTGGCCTTCGCCACCATCTACGCCGAGGGCCAGCGGCGCCAGCTGCAATCCATGTCCACCTTCGCGCGGCAGTTCATGGGGCAGATGGACAAGCCCGACGTGGACCAGGTGCTCGGCCTGTGCTCCGCGGTCGCCGTCGATCAGCGCTCCTCGGCCTCCCGCAGCCCGCGCTCCACCGTCGGCACGGTCACCGAGGTCTACGACCTGATGCGGGTGCTGTACTCGCAGATCGGCCACCCGCACTGCACCGTCTGCGCGACCGAACTCACCAAGCGAGACGGCCGCTTCACCTGCCCGCACGATCACGACACCGCGCTGCCCGAAATGGGCCCGCGCGCCTTCTCCTTCAACCTCCCGTTCGGCCAGTGCCGCGCATGCCAAGGCGTCGGCAACCGCCTCGAAGTGGACCCGTCCACCCTCGTCACCGACCCCTCGCGCTCCCTCCTTGAAGGCGCGATCGTGCCCTGGCGGCCCGTCTTCACCGAGCCGGAGCGGATGAAGGCCCGCGCCGTCGCCGCGCTGATGGGCGAAAGCGAATCAACACCCTGGTCCGCACTCTCCGCCGAACTGCGCGAGAAGCTGCTGCACGCCACCGACATCAACGTACGAGCCCGCAAGTTCGACAAGCCGGGCGACCCGGTCAAGGACGTGGTGTTCACCGGCGTCGTCCCGTGGCTCTACGAGCGCTACCGCAAGGCCTCGGCCGAGAACTTCGGCCAGCTGGAGATCTACATGCGCCCGGCGCTGTGCGGCGAATGCAACGGAACCCGGCTCGCGCCCGCCCAACTCGCGGTCCGCGTCGCCGGGCACAACATCGCCGAAGCCGCCGCGCTGCCCGTCAGCGAATCCCTGCGCTTCTTCTCCACCCTCGACATCTCCGAGCGCGAACGCGAAACCGTCGCCTCGATCATCGAGGAGATCAACCAACGCCTCAATCACCTGCTGCGCATGGGCCTCGGCTACCTGACTCTCGATCGCCCGGCGCGCACCCTTTCCGGCGGCGAGGCGCAGCGCATCCGCCTCGGCAGCCTGCTGGGCACCAACATGTTCGGCCTCATGTACGTGCTCGATGAACCGTCCGCCGGACTGCACCCGCGAGACACCGAAGACCTCGTCGGCACCCTCAAAGCGTTACGCGACCAGGGCAACACCGTGCTCATCGTCGAGCACGACCACCAGATGATCAAGGCCGCGGACTGGATCGTCGAACTCGGCCCGGCAGCCGGAGAACACGGCGGCGAACTCGTCTTCTCAGGCCCCGTAGACAGACTGCTCACCCACGAGACCTCACCCACCGGCCGCTACGTCAACGGCACCCGCGGCATCGCGATCCCGGTCACCCGCCGCTCACCTAACCCGAGCCGCCACATCACCGTCTACGGCGCTGCCGAACACAACCTCACCGGCATCGACGTCTCCTTCCCGCTCGACGTGTTCACCGCGGTCACCGGCGTTTCCGGTGCCGGCAAATCAACACTCATCGAGGACATCCTGTATCCGGCGGTCGAGCGCGCACTCGGCGGTGACGCGCCCGCACCCGGAGCGCACGGCCGGATCGAAGGGCTCGAACACATCGACCGGCTCATCCGCGTCGACCAAGCCCCTATCGGCCGCTCAGGCCGGTCCACTCCCGCGACGTACACCGGCGTGTTCGACGGCATCCGCAAGGTGTTCGCGGCGACCGACGAGGCGAAGAAGCGCAAGTACAAGCCAAACCGCTTCTCATTCAACTCGCCTGGCGGGCGCTGCGAGACCTGCGCGGGCGACGGCACCATCCGCGTCGAGGTCCAACTGCTGCCGGACGTCTTCCTGCTCTGCGAAACCTGCGACGGGAAGCGCTACAACGAGGAAACCCTGGAGATCCGCTACCGGGACCGCAACATCGCGGACGTACTCGCGATGTCCATCGAGGACGCCCTGGAACTGTTCACCGGCGAACCCGCGATCGAGGGTCCGCTGCGGGTGCTCGACGAGGTCGGCCTCGGCTACCTGCGGCTCGGCCAGCCCGCCACGACCCTCTCCGGCGGCGAAGCGCAACGCGTGAAGCTGGCCAACGAGCTTCAGCGCAAAGCGGGCACACACACCCTGTTCCTCCTCGACGAGCCGACCCAGGGCTTGCATTCCAGCGATATCGACCGGCTGCTCTCCGTGCTGCACAGCCTGGTCGACAAGGGGCACACGGTCATCGTCGTGACACACAGCCTCGACGTGATCAAGACCGCGGACTGGATCGTCGACATCGGCCCGGACGGCGGTGACGGCGGCGGCAAACTGGTGGCCGCGGGCACCCCCGAAACGGTCGCGGCGCAGCCGGCCAGCCACACCGGACGGTTCCTGCGGGAAGTGCTCTCGCCGTGACCGCCCCGGTACGGATCGGGATCATGGGCTGCGCCGACATCGCCCGCCGCCGCCTGCTGCCGGCCTTCGCCGCCGACCCCGACATCCACATCGCGGCCATCGCGAGCCGCGATGCCGCCCGCGCCCACGACCTTGCCGCCCAGTACACGTGCACCCCCATCACCGGCTACGACCGCCTGCTCGCCGACCCCACCATCGAAGCGGTCTACATCCCGCTCCCCGTTTCCCTGCACGCCGAATGGATCGAACGAGCGCTACTCGCCGGCAAACACGTACTCGGTGAGAAGCCCCTCACCCCAGACCTCGCCGCCACCGCCCGCCTCTACGCCCTCGCAGCAGAGCGCAACCTGCTCCTCGCCGAGAACTTCATGTTCCCCCACCACGCCAGGAACACGAAGGTCCGCGAACTGCTGACGCAGAACACCATCGGCGACCTGCGTACCCTCACCGCCGTATTCGCGATCCCGCCCCCACCCCCCGACGACATTCGCTACCGGCCAGACCTGGACGGCGGTGCCCTTATGGACATCGCCGTCCAGCCGCTGTACGCGGCCTTGTTCTTTCTGGGACTAGAGGTGCAGGTGCGCGGCGTGAGTCTGCGCCATCACCCCGATCACAAAATCGACACGGGCGGCGCGATCCTGCTCACCACGCCAACCGGGACGACCGCCCAGATCACCTTCGGCATGGAACACAGCTACCGCTCCGCCTACGAACTCTGGGGCAGTGCGGGCCGGATCATCGTCGAACGCGCATACGCGCCGCCGGCCAACGAACCGCCGGTGATCCGGCTGGAACTCGCCGGCGGCACCGAGGATCTGGTCCTGAAGCCCGACGACCAGGTCCGCAATGCAGTACACGCATTCGCTCACGCGATACGCGACCGCCCATCAGCCCAAACCCCAGACCGTTCGCTCACACTCGCCCGGCTGCTCGCGGACGTCAAAGCGGCGGCTGACCCCTGGTCGTCACCCGACAAAGCGCGCGGAGAACCCGCGCGCACAGCCTGAAAGTGGGGCCGGAACATGGACACCACCCAGCTGCACCGCACCGACAAGCTCGATCACGAGCACCTCGAGACCTTCGAGCGCGTCATCGACGGGGAGACCGGAAGGCTCACCTCGCCGGCGGGCGAGCTGGTCAGGTTCGCCAACGGCGGCATGTACCAGTTCGCCGTCTACTGGGACTGCTATCCCGGCGGACCGTGCCGCGGGAACCACTACCACCTCGACAAGACCGAGGTCATGTACGTGATCTCGGGCCGGCTCCAGGCCGCGTACTTCGACCTGGACACCGATGAGCGGATCGACGTCGTGCTTGAGGCCGGCGACCTGGTCCGCGTGCGGCCCCGGCTGGTGCACAGCTACATAGCACTCGCCGACACGCAGGTGGTCGAGGTGGCCACGCATCCCTACGCGCAGAGCGACACGTATCGACACGTGCTGCTCTGACCGACACCGGCCAACCGGCCTCGTACCAACCCACGCACAGATAAAGGAGGGTCCCCATGGCTGACCTCGAAACAGCCCCGGTGACCACAACGTCACCCGACCAGGAGCAGCAGCTCAGCCCCAAGCGCTGGATCGCCCTGACGGTGATCCTCGTCGCGGCGTTCATGGACATGCTCGACAGCACGATCCTGAACGTGACCGTCCCCTCGATCCAGCGGCACCTGGGCTCGACCTACGCTCAGGTGCAGTGGATCACCGCGGGGTATCAGATCGCCTTCGCGCTGCTGCTGATCCTGGGCGGCCGGCTTGGCGACATCTACGGCCGCAAGCGCATCTTCCAACTCGGGGTGCTCGGCTTCACCCTTGCCTCGATCCTCGCGGCGGCGTCGCAGAACTCTGGGACGCTTATCGTCGCAAGGCTCGTCGAAGGCGGGTTCGCCGCGGTCATGGTGCCGCAGGTGCTGGCGATCATCCACGTCAGCTTCCCGCCGCAGGAGCGGGCCAAGGCCTTCGGCATGTTCGGGATGGTGGCCGGTCTGGCCGCTATCTCAGGGCTCAGCCTCGGCGGCCTGCTGGTGCAGTGGAAC
>DASUAR010000191.1:0-11264 GCA_035763685.1 Actinocrinis sp.
CCCGGGATCGCCGGGCGCGGTTGGATCGTTGCCGGGTCGCCGCGCCGCCGCCTCGGGTGTCGGCCGGCGAACGCGTTGACGAGGATCACGTTACCGACCAGTTGCATCCGTCGAACAGTGCCCACCGGACTAATCGGAACGACAACACTTGTCCGGTTGGGTTAAGAGTCAACTCTTCACACGTTCCCACCCGGAACTAAGGTCAGACTCGCTGCTCCCTCAGGCCCGGTGCTGGCTAAGACCGCCAGGTGCCGCGTGCCTTCGAGATCCGCGCTGCCTAGGCGAAGCGGGCGGCTACCGCGACCGCCAGGTCGTTGGCCTCGGGCTCGCCGATGGTGACGCGGGCGCCCTCGCCGACGAACGGGCGCACGGTCACGCCAGCCTCCTCGCACGCCGCGGCGAACTTCTCGGTCGCGTCGCCGAGCCGCAGCCAGTAGAAGTTCGCCTCGGTGTGCGGTACCTCGACGCCGTGGGCACGCAGCGCCGCCAGCACCCGGGCACGCTCGCTGACCAGCGCGTCGACCCGCCCGGCGAGCGCATCGCAGGCGCGCAGCGAGGCGACCGCGGCGGCCTGAGCGACCAGGTTCACGCCGAAGGGCACCGCGCAGGCCCGCAGCGCCGCGGCGACCGGCGGGTGCGCGACCGCGAAGCCGACGCGCAGCCCGGCCAGGCCGTAGGCCTTGGAGAAAGTACGAAGAACGCAGACGTTCGCCCGATCGCGGTATACGTCGAGGCCGTCGACCACTTCGGGATCGCGGTTGAACTCGCGGTACGCCTCGTCGATCACGACGAGCACGTCCGAGGGAACCCGCTCCAGGAAGCGCTCCAGTTCGGCGCGGTGCACCACGGTGCCGGTCGGGTTGTTCGGGGTGCAGATGAAGATCAGGCGGGTGCGTTCGGTGATCGCGTCGGCCATCGCGTCGAGGTCGTGCTTCTCGTCGCGCAACGGCACCCGGACCGAGGTCGCTCCGGCGATCTGGGTCAGGATCGGGTACGCCTCGAAGGACCGCCAGGCGTAGATGACCTCGTCGCCCGGGCCCGCAGCCACCTGCAGCAGCTGCTGCGCGACGCCGACCGAGCCAGTGCCGACCGCCAGGTGTTCGACCGGCACGTTGTAGTAGCTCGCCAGCTCGTTCAGCAGCTCGACCGAGCCGAAGTCGGGGTAACGGTTCATCGATCCGGCGGCCGCGGTCGCGGCCTCGAGCACGCCGGGCAGCGGGGGGTACGGGTTCTCGTTGGAGGCGAGCTTGTAGGACGGCCCCTCGCCGGGCGCGGGCGCCTTACCCGCCTTGTAGGCAGGCAGCCCGGAAACCGCCTCGCGCAGCCTCGGGCCGGACTGAGCGCCGGTCGAGTTCGGATCATGCACCGTTGAATTGCTCACCACTGCCCGCTTTCTCCGCATTCAGCACCGGCGGACTCGCCGCCCGGCTCAGCGTACGACGTCGGCGGGCCGCGGTCACCCGAGGGATTGCCTACTAGCCGCAGATGCGAACTATTTGCAATAGTGGCCGCATGAGCCAATCCGTGACCGCGGTGGAAGCGGTCCCCACCGGGCGCCGAACGAGCGTGATAGGCCGGGTACGCGGCGCCCTTACTCCCGCGGAGTGGTACCGGCTCTCCGGGATGGGCGGTTTCATCCTGCTGTTGCACGTGATCGGCTGGGGCATCGTCGCGTCCGTCGCGTCACGGCACTACTCGCTCGGCGGTACCGCATTCGGCGTCGGGACCGGTCTCACCGCATACACGCTCGGCATGCGTCACGCGTTCGATGCGGACCATATCGCCGCGATCGACAACACGACGCGCAAGTTGATGGCCGAGGCGGAGATGTCACTGTGCAAGCGGCCGCTGTCCGTCGGTTTCTGGTTCTCCCTTGGGCACTCCTCGATCGTCTTCGGCCTGGCCCTGCTGCTCTCGTTCGGGGTCAAGGCCCTGGTCGGGCCGGTGAGAGACGACAACTCGAACCTGCACCACTACGCCGGCCTGATCGGCACCACGGTCTCCGGCGGCTTCTTGTACTTGATCGCGGCCGTCAACGTGGTCATCCTCTGGGGCATCCTGAAGGTGTTCCGCGCGATGCGCCGCGGCGAGTTCGATGAGGTCGCGCTGGAGGAGCATCTGGCCAACCGCGGTCTGATCAACCGACTGCTCGGCCGGGTGATGCGGGCGATCCGCAAGCCCTGGCAGATGTACCCCGTCGGGATGCTCTTCGGCCTCGGCTTCGACACCGCCACCGAGGTCGCCTTCCTGGTGCTGGCCTCGACCAGCGCGCTGGCCGGGCTGCCCTGGTACGCGATCCTCTCGCTGCCGGTGCTGTTCGCCGCCGGGATGAGCCTGCTCGACACGATCGACGGCTCGTTCATGAACTTCGCCTACGGCTGGGCGTTCGCCAACCCGGTGCGCAAGGTGTACTACAACCTGACCATCACCGGGCTCTCGGTGGCCGTCGCGCTGATCGTCGGCACCGTGGAACTGCTGGGACTGGTCGCCCAGCAGTTCAACTACACCGGAGCGTTCTGGGGCTGGATCTCCGGGCTGAACCTGAACACCGTCGGCTTCGTCATCGTCGGCCTCTTCATCGCCACCTGGGTCGTCGCGCTGGCGGTGTGGAAGTTCGGCCGGATCGAGGAGCGCTGGCGCACCGAAGGCTGAGCCGGAACCGGCGGCAGCGGCAGCGGCAAAAGCGGACCGCGGCAAAAGCGGGCCGCGGCGCGCAGCCGGTCAGACCATCAGACGGAGCCGGTCTGCTGCTTGCTCAGCAGCAGCCGATCGGCCGCCAGGACCAGGCTGTTCACCGCCGAGGCCGACCAGCGCACGTCCGGACTGCGCATAGTCGAGGCCAACTGTTCGGGGATCAGCACGGTCACGCCCTGCATATTGCGCGGCGTGCCCTGAAGCTTCTCGATGTGCACGGCCAGGACCGGCAGCACCGTGACGATGCCGACCTCCTCGTCGCGCGCGGCGGCGGCGGTCAGCGCCTCACCGATCGTCCGAGCCTGGTCGACCAGACGCTTGAACATCGGTGACTGGTCGACGTGATCCACGTACATCATCGCGCCGAACATCCGCACGTCGCGGTCGTGCCACTGCTTCGAGTCGACGAGGAAGGCCCCGCGCGGAGAGAGCACCAGGTGCTCGACCTCGAACGGTTCGCCGAATCCGGTCAGCACCCGGTCGTGCAGAACCATCGCGCGGCCGCGGATCTCGACGGCCCGCAGCGCCTTGCCGGTTTCCGACTCGGCCGCGGCCCGCGCCTGCACTCGGACCAGCGCGTCAGGTCTGCGGAACAGCACGTCGAGCACCACCGCGGTGCCCAGCACGAAGTAGAGCACGCCGAACAGCGGGTAATGCGTCGACAAGCCGGCGGCGACGGAGACGGCCACGATCAGCGGGCCCCACCACAGCGCGGAGAGCGCGGCCGAGCGGCGGCGCGCCGCTATCCAGGCGCCGTAGCGCTGCGAATAAGCGGCTTGCAGGCTCTGACCGGCGCGCGGTGGACCGTCCCGACGTGCCGCCCGGCCGATCGTGGCCATCGGCAACCTCCCTTGAACCACGGGTAATCGACGCCCACTCGCGTGTCCCCGCGCATGGCGTCAAAACCCTTCTCAGCACGTTAGCGGCATACGGACACACGCGGCAGGGATACCGGAAGACCGCTTTCTCCCACTACCCTCACATCTCATGGTTGACCTGTCCGAGTCGGTGGCCGCGGTGGGCGACGTGCACGGCTGCGTGGCTCCGCTGCGCGAGGCGCTGTACCGCGCCGGATTCATCGACGAGCGGGAGCGCTGGATCGGCGAGGACGCCCGGCTCTGGTTCCTCGGCGACCTGACCGACCGCGGCCCGGACGGCATCGGCGTGCTCGATCTGGTCATGTCGTTGCAGGCACAGGCGGCCGACCACGGCGGCGAGGTGGGCTGCCTACTCGGCAACCACGAACTCATGCTGCTCGCCGCGCATCTGCCCGCGGGCCGCAAGCTGCGGCTGATGCAGTCCGGCGACGACGACGTCCACGCGCTCTTCCGCGAGCGGTGGTTCGGCAACGGCGGCAAGGACGCCGACTCGAGCCGGCTGACCGAAGCGCACCTGGAGTGGATCGCCAAGCTGCCGGCCATGGCGCTGATCGGCGGGCACCTGCTCGTGCACGCGGACACGGTCGGGTACCTCGAGTTCGGCGAATCCGCGGAAGCGGTGAACGCGCGCATCGCGGATCTCCTGAGCGACCCGGTGGACGTCGAGGAGATCGACCGTCTCACCCACCTGATGACCAAGCGTTTCGCCTTCGCCTCCGACGACGGGATAGCGGCCCGCGAGTTCCTGCGCACCTTCGGCGGCAGGCAACTCGTCCACGGCCATTCCCCGATTCCGCTGCTGCTCGGCATCGAGCCGCAGGCGGTGACCGGTCCGCTGGTGTACGCCGGGGGCTACGCGGTCAACCTGGACACCGGCCTCTTCCTCGGCGGCCCGTGCCTGGTGTGCGGCCTTCCCTCCGTACCCAAAGAGCTTCCCTGATACAGAAGCCTTTCCTGGTATCAGGAATCCCCTGATACCCCGTCCGTCACCGCTTCACTCACGCCGATTGCACTTCGACGGCCCGGGCGGCGAGACCAAGCCGCTCCGGGTCCCAGATCCGCTCGCACAGCGCGCGATATAGCCGCTGGCGTTCGGTGATCGAGGTGATGCCGAAGGTGTGCGGGTACGCACGGAAGTAGTCGGCCAAACCATTGCGCAGCACGAACCTGCGAAACGATGGATTGCGTTCATAGCAGAGCGGATGCAGCGAGCGGGCCAGCAGGTTCTGCGCGCGGTAGTGCTCTGCTTTGAGCGAGTACGGGTCGTCCCGGAACGCCGCGTTGATCTCCTTCGGCAGCAACAACAGCGCGCCGAATCGGTTACGCACGACGCGGAACCGCTCCGGCGTGCCGGCTTCCTCCGCGTAGGGGCCGAAGTGGTCGGCCCAGATGTGTTCGATCTCGTACGGTCTGCCGGACGGCCCGAAGCCGAGGTAGTCGGCGATCAGATCCGGTTGCCCGCACTGGGTTTCCACCCAGCCGGTCATCCGGGAGAGCAGGTAGCGCACCTGCTTGCGGTTGTCCGAGCGCAGCCCGAAGGTCTCCAGCCCGGCGAAGTCGTGTTCGAGCCCGCACACCTCGGCGGCGAGCAGCGCGCGCACGGCGTCAAGGCTCTGCGCCGCACGCAGCGGCGCGACCAGCGCGCCGACCTGCCGGGCCAGGTCGCCCGACTGGAGCGCGGCGTAGTTGGCCATCCGGCGGGCCAGCAACAGATCGCAGAACGCCGCGACGAGCCGCGCCTTCTCCCGGAACGCGGTGTCCGAGTCGTTCGGCCCGATCGCCGCCATGATCAGGGTGAGCTGATGGGTGAAACCGTTGGCCGCGTTGTAGAACACCGGCTCAAGGCCCTTGGCCGGCGCGGCGCACGCCTCGACCAGCGCACGGTAGCGGTCCGCCAGAGGCCTGATGGTGTCGCGGATGAACACGCGGTAGTCGCGCGGGCGCACCAGGCCGACCGCGTCGGTGTTCTGCCGTACCCACTCGTGGAACGCGGTAGCGATCCGCTCCGCGGTGGCCGGGTCCGCGGGCGCGTACCTGGCCAGCAGCACGGTTTTGACGAAATCGCCGGGCGCCTGGTCGTCGGTGGCCGCGAGCTGCGACATGGCGCGCCGCCAGATCGCGTTCAGCGCGCTGTGGTCCTTGTCCGCGCGGGAGAGCAGGAAGGACTTGAGCAGGTCGAGCGGGGTCAGCCGGGCGCCCCGGTCGTTCATCGACTCGAAGATCTCCCAGCCGTGGTCCCGGTCCCGCGCGGTGATCCCGACCAGGAACACCCGCTCGAGGAGCCAGTCCACGAAGAAGGGGAGCGCCTCGCCGCGCAGGGCGGCCGGGAAGTCCTCGACCAGTTCGCGGTAGCGCTGGCACATGGTGCGCACCGCGAGCGGCGTCAGCTCGGTGACCGGGAAGTCGCGCCCGGCCCGCAGCGCGCGCAGCGCCGGCTCGCGCTCGTCGACGTGCACGGTGAAGGTCGGCACGCCGTACTGCACCGTGCAGATCATGTTGTCCAGCACGGCCGCGCCGGCGTGGTCCTCGTAGTCGGTCAGCCGGTGCCGCAGGTGGATCAGCAGCAGAAGCAGGGTCGTGAAACGCTGCTGGCCGTCGACGAGGTATGACACGCCCGGTGCGGGATAGGTGACGAAGGGACCGAGGAAGTAGGGCCGGTACCCGGCGACGTCCTCGCGGTCGTGGTCGGGACGCCACTGCTCCAGGAAGCGGCCGGACAGATCGCGCAGCAGATCGCCGACGTGGGTCCGGCTCCAGTCGTACTCGCGCTGGTAATGTTCGAGCCCGTACCTGCGTCCGGTGAACAGTTCCCTGACGGTGTGCCCCCGACCGTCGATGCGGTCCTGTGTGTGTTTGATCAAAATCACGCCGTCCCCGAATGTGCGAGACGCGGAACACGGGCCACGGGAGTGCGCCGTCGAGCGCCGCCATCACTCCAGTGCGCCTCTTGCCCACCCTTTCTTCGGGAACATGCCCAGGTCAGCGCACAGGAAAACCAGACGGCTGGTTACGAATGAGTGAACCGATCAAGGCGGTCCACCCGGTCTGATGCGACGCGCCGAGGCCCTTGCCGGTGTCACCGTGGAAGTACTCGAAGAACCACGGGCGGTCCCGCCACCGGGGGTCCGACTGCAAGAGGGCTGACTCGGCGGGCACCGCGGCGTCCGGCTCAGCAGCGCCGATTGCGACCGGGCCGAGCACCGGACGCGTGCCATCCTCGGCGAGCCGGAAGATCCCGATCAGCCGCTGCCGCAGTTCCTCCGCGAATCCGGCCCGGTCCACGTTCGGCACGTCAGCCGTCGCACGCGCGGTCACGGCGAGGGCGGGACCGATTCGGCACATCGCCTCGTACACCAGATAGTTGAGCGGCAGCCAGACCGGTCCGCGCCAGTTGGAGTTGCCGCCGAACATGCCTGAGCGGGATTCTCCGGGCTCGTAGTCGACGCTCGCGGTGTAGCCGTCGAGCTCGATGGAGAACGGGTGGTCGAGGTGGTAGCGGGAGAGCGAGCGAAGTCCGTGCGGGGAGAAGAACTCCGCCGTGTCGCGAAGCCGCTGAAGGATCCGGTCCGCCTGCACGTCGTCGGCGAGTGAGAACACGATGCCCCCGGCGGCGTGCGGCCTGGTGATCGCGCGGGCGTACTCGGGGCGCCGGGTGGTGAACTCCGCCAGGTGCGCGGTGAAACGCGGCAGCCGCTTGAGCGTATCGGCGTCCACCGCGATCGCGGCGACCAGCGGCACCGTGCCGACCATCGAGCGCACCCGCATGACCATCGGCTCGTCCCCGTCGCGGCGCAGCCGGTCGTAGTAGAAGCCGTCCTGCTCGTCCCAGAGCCCGCAGTCGTTGATCGCCTTCGCGATGTAGGCGTAGTGCTCGGCGAACTTGCAGGCCATCTCCTCGTAGATGGGCTCCTGCACGGCCAGTTCGATGGAGATCTCCAGCATGTACAGGCAGTAGGAGGCCATCCAGCCGGTGCCGTCGGACTGTTCCAGCACGCCGCCGACCGGCAGCCGGGAGCGGTCGAAGACCCCGATGTTGTCCAGGCCGAGGAATCCGCCCTCGAAGATGTTGTCCTGGCCCTCGTCCTTGCGGTTGACCCAGAAGGTGAAGTTCAGCAGCAGCTTGTGGAAGCAGGCCTTCAGGAAGTCGCGGTCGCCGCCGATGGCCCGGTGCACCCGCAGCGCGGCCCAGGCGAAGACCGGCGGGTTCAGGTCGTCGAAGTCCCACTCGTAGGCGGGGAACAGGCCGTTCGGGTGCTGATAGCGCTGCGAGAGGTAGGTGTAGAGCTGCTCCTTCGCGCAGCCGGGGTCGACCTCGGCCATCACCGCGCAGTGGAAGGCCAGGTCCCAGGAGGCGAACCAGGGGTACTCCCAGGGGTCGGGCATCAGCAGCACGTCGCGGGCCCAGAAGTGGTCCCAGCCGGCGTTCCGGTCGTGCCCGCGGTGGTCGGGCGGCAGCGGTTGCGCCGGATCGCCGCGCAGCCAGCGGTGCACGTCGTAGTGGTAGAACTGCTTCGACCAGATCAGGCCGCTGAACGCCTGGCGCATGATCCTGGCGTCGTCCGCGGCGGTACCGGAGGGGGTCAGTTCCGCGTAGAACTCGTCGGCTTCGCGCTCGCGGTCGGCCAAGGTGGCGGCGTGGTCGGGCAGGCCGGCGCTCTCGGCGGCCAGCCATAGGCTGATCTCGCGCCGTTCGCCGGGAGCGAGATCGAGCGAGTAGTGCAGCGCGCCCTTGGTGCCGGTGTTCCCCGGATTGACCGTCACGGCGCCGCTCACGACATGATCGCCGATGCCGTCCTTCGGGTACGGAGTCCGGTTCTCGGCGCCGAACAACAGCTGCGCGTTCGTCTCGTTGTCGCACAGCAGCGGGTCGGGTCGCGCTCCGGACTCGTCGAACAGCGCCAGGCTTCCGGTGAGGTGCGGGTGCGTCGCGGTCAGCCGGCCAGGCTCCCCCGTGATCATCAGCCCCGTGGTATCGACCGCGTCCTCGATGTCCGGCGCGCGACCCCAGGACCACATGTCCCGGAACCACAGCTGCGGCAGGACGTGCAGCGTCGCGGGGTCGGGCCCGGCGTTCTCGACCGTGATGCGTACGGCGTACGCGTCCGGCGTCGCCTTCGCGTAGTCGGCGGTGATGATGAAGTAGCGGCCATCGGCGAAGATCCCGGTGTCTACGAGCTCATACTCCGGGTCGTCCTTGCCGCGCGCCGCGTTCTGATCACGCAGTTGCTGATACGGGAACTCGGCCTGCGGGTAGTGGTAGCGCCAGCGCAGCCATGAGCCGGTCGGCGTCGCGTCCTCGTACCACCAGTAGTCCTTGGCGTCCTCGCCGTGGTTGCCCTCGGCGTTGGCCAGGCCGAAGGCCCGTTCCTTGAGGATCGGGTCGCGTCCGTTCCAGAAGGCCAGCGCGAAGCACCAGTCCTGGTTGAGGTTGCACAGCCCGGCCAGGCCGTCCTCGCTCCACCGGTAGGCGCGGGAGCGCGCGTGCTCGAACGGGAAGTAGCGCCAGGCGTCGCCGTCGGCGCTGTAGTCCTCCCGCACGGTGCCCCACGCGCGCTCCGACAGGTAAGGGCCCCACTCGCGCCAGGGCTCTACCTCGTCGTCCGCCGCCTTCAGCCGCCGCCGCTCCGCGTTTGCGTCCTCATGCACGTCACCAGTCTTACCCGACCGACGCCGCCGCCGCGCCACGAATCTGATGGGTGATACGCATCGAGCAGAAGTGCGGGCCGCACATCGAACAGAAGTGGGCCTGCTTCGCGGGCTCGGCCGGCAGGGTCTCGTCGTGGAAGGACCGCGCCGTGGCCGGGTCAAGCGCCAGGTTGAACTGGTCCTCCCAGCGGAACTCGAAGCGGGCGTCGGACAGCGCGTCGTCCCAGGCCTGTGCGCCGGGGTGTCCCTTAGCCAGATCCGCGGCGTGCGCAGCGATCTTGTAGGCGATCATGCCTTGCTTGACGTCCTCGAGGTCCGGCAGGCCCAGGTGCTCCTTCGGGGTGACGTAGCAGAGCATCGCGGTGCCGTACCAGCCGATCATCGCCGCGCCGATCGCGGAGGTGATGTGGTCGTATCCGGGGGCGATGTCCGTGGTCAGCGGGCCGAGGGTGTAGAAGGGCGCGTCATCGCACAGCTCCTTCTGCAGCTCCACGTTCTCTCGGATCTTGTGCATCGGGACGTGTCCGGGCCCTTCGATCATCACCTGCACGTCCAGCTCGCGGGCGATCCGGCCCAGTTCGCCGAGGGTCTTCAGCTCGGCCAGCTGCGCCTCGTCGTTGGCGTCGTAAATGGATCCCGGGCGCAGGCCGTCGCCGAGGGAATAGGTGACGTCATACGCGCGCAGGATCTCGGTGAGCTCGGCGAAGTGGTCGTAGAGGAAGTTCTCCCGGCCGTGCGCGATCATCCAGGCCGCGAGGATCGACCCGCCGCGCGAGACGATCCCGGTCTTGCGGCGCGCGGTCAGCGGCACGTAGTCGCGGCGCACTCCGGCGTGCACCGTCATGTAGTCGACGCCCTGCTCACACTGCTCGATGACGGTGTCCCGGTAGGCCGCCCAGGACAGCTCCTCGGCCTTGCCGCCGACCTTCTCCAGGGCCTGATAGATCGGCACGGTGCCGACCGGGACCGGGGAGTTGCGCAGGATCCACTCGCGGGTCTGGTGGATGTCGCGTCCGGTGGACAGGTCCATGATGGTGTCCGCTCCCCAGCGGGTCGCCCACACCATCTTCTCCACCTCCTGCTCGATCGAGGAGGTGACGGCGGAGTTGCCGATATTGGCGTTGACCTTCACCAGGAACGCCTCGCCGATCACCATCGGCTCGATCTCCGGGTGCCGGATGTTGGCCGGGATGACCGCGCGCCCCGCGGCCACCTCGTCGCGCACCTTTTCGACCGGGACGCCCTCGCGCAGCGCGATGAACTCCATCTCCGCGGTCACCTCGCCGCGGCGTGCGTAGGCCAGTTGCGTGAGCGGAGGCTGTGCTCCTTGGTGAGTTTGGGCGCCTTGGGCGCGCGCGGTGATCCACGGCTCCCGGAGCTTGGGCAGCCCGGCCTGCACGTCGGTCGTCAGCGCGGAATCGGTATAAGGACCCGAGGTGTCGTACAACACGACGCTGTCACCGGTCGACAGAACGACCTCACGCATCGGGACGCGGATTTCCCCGGAGGAGTTGTCGCTGATCAGGTAAGTCTTGCGAATCGCGGACACGCTTGCCCCACTCTCCCTACGCCGGCATTACCCGGACAGGTTCTTGCGGTCGGCGACAACGGACAGCGGCAAGGTTCTTGCCTGGCCAGTCGCCCTCTCAGCCCGGTCGGTTCCGAGCTCCCGCGGTCTTGAGTTTTCCCGGCTCACCCTAGCGCGGGCAGCGGCCGGCGCAAGAAGGGGCGCAGCGATTGATTCCGAAAGCGGACGCGCTGCCCGGCGCTTTCACCGCGCCGGGCGGACGCGAACCTCAGTAGTCGCGGCGGTTGCGGATCTGCCGCCGCCGGTAGGCGGGCAGCGAGTTCATGAACCGGCGGTATCCATACCAGAGCACGCCCACCGCCCCGACGGCGAGCGCTACGAAGAACAGCGAACTGAACACGGCGGTGACCACCGCGATCACGATCTTGGCGGCGATCACCACACCGGCGACCGCGATCACAGCCTTAAGCCAGGTTGGCATCTGCCTTCCCAACCCCTTCAGGAGCCTCGGGACGCCG
>DASUAR010000192.1:0-5455 GCA_035763685.1 Actinocrinis sp.
CCGCCACGCCGTCGAACATCGCGGCGACTTCGTGCGGTTCCTTGTCCAGGGAGGCTCTGCTCATGGACCTATCCTGGCACCTTCGAAAGAAAGTAGGACGCAGGCGGTGTCTCTCACCCATCGGTCTCCCGGCGTTCCGGACCGGCGATCCCGGCTCCGCATGACCTGGCTGCGCAGGACCTGGACCCGGCTCCCCAGAACCCGGCCGCTCGCGGCGCTGGCGCTCGCGGTAAGTGTCGGGCTGGCGAGCGCCGGGTTGGCCGCGTGCAGCGGCTCAAGCGCGCACCCCGCCGCGGCCGACACGCCCGCGGGCACCGCGACGGCTGCCGCCTCTCCCTCGCCGAGCCTGAGCGACATCGCCGCCGAGAACGCCAAGCCGGGCACGAAAGCCTGGTCGATTCCCGCCTCCGCGGTCGGGCCGCAGAACGCCATCCAGGGTTACACCGATCAGGTGTCCGTCATTCCCGGTCAATCCTTCAGGCTATTCGTCTCCACGACCGCGCCCAGCTTCACCGCGACCGCGTACCGCATCGGTTCTTACGGGGGCACGAACGGACGTGAGGTATGGCAGTCCCCGAGTACGCCCGGGAAATACCAGACCGCGCAGACCATCGCGCCGGGCACGCACACCGTCGAGTGCAACTGGTCGCCGTCGATGACCGTGTCCACGCAGTCCTGGCCGCCCGGTGACTACCTGATCAAGCTCGTCGCGTCCAACGGCAAGGGGCAGCGGTACGTGCCCATGACCGTGCGATCCACAGACACCACCGGCAAAATCATCCTCGTCGCCGGTGTCACGACATGGCAGGCGTACAACGCGTGGGGCGGTTACTCGCTCTACCACGGCCCCAGCGGCGGCCCCAGTGACCGAGCGCGCGCCGTTTCGTTCGACCGGCCCTACCTCGATCCCGACGAGGAGGCGGCCGACGGACTCTTCCTCCCCTTCGACCAGGCCCTCGTGTCCTTCGCCGAGCAGCACAATCTGCCGGTCGCCTACGAGACCGACGTGGAGCTGGAAACCGAACCGGCGCAGTTCACCCACGCCGCCGGGATCGTCTCGGACGGACACGACGAGTACTACTCGGCCACCATGCGGCAGACCCTCACCTCGGCCCGCGACGCCGGTGCGAACCTCGCCTTCCTCGGCGCGAACGCGATCTTCCGGCACATCCGCTGGGCCTCGACCCAACTCGGCGCCGATCGTCTGATCATCTGTTACAAGGACGCCGCGTCGGACCCGATGTACGCCACCGATAAAACGCAGACCACGCAGGACTGGCGCGACGAACCGGATCCGCGTCCCGAGAACACGCTGACCGGCGCGTATTACCAGTGCAATCCGGTCGATGCGCCGTACGTGGTCTACGACCCGACGAACTGGATCTTCGCCGGGACGGGAGCGACGAAGGGGGAGAAGTTCCCGGGACTGGTCGGCCCCGAATTCGACCGTGTAGTCGACATCGCCACCACGCCGCACCCGATCGAAGTGCTCAGCCACTCGGCGCTGACCTGTGACGGCCACGCCAGCTACCAGGAATCGGCGTACTACACGACGTCCTCCGGCGCGGGCGTCTTCGACGCGGGAACGATGCGCTGGGAGTGCGCGCTCGGCATCCAGTGCTCCTCGCACCTCAACGCGGCGGATCGGGCCTTCGTGCGCACCGCGACGCTGAACCTCCTCACGGCGTTCGCGCAGGGGCCGGTGGGCAAGGCTCATCCCGCAAACGACAACACTGCGGCTGACGGCGTACCGCACTCCGCCGGGCTCGGCATCGACTAGCGGCGCTGTAACGTGCCGTGCCGTGCCGTGCCGTGCCGTGGCGTCGGCGCGTTGCTGTACTTGTCTCGCTCAGCCGGACAACTGTCCGCGCTGTCTGTCCCGCTGAGCCGGACAACCGGCGTGCTGCCTGTCCCGCTCAGCGAGACAGGCACCTCGATCACCAGGCGACCGCGCCCGACCTTCGTACAGCCGTCTGTCTAGACTGCTGCCGTGCCGACTGAATACGCCGCCGCGCAGAATCGCGCCGCCTCCGAAAACACGGCCGACGCGATCATCGTGGGCGCCGGGCCGGCCGGGTCCGCCGCGGCGTACCACCTCGCGCAGGCGGGGCTGGACGTGTTGCTCCTGGAAAAGACCGAGTTCCCGCGCGAGAAGATCTGCGGCGACGGCCTGACTCCGCGCGCGGTCACCCAGCTGATCCGGATGGGCATCGACACCTCGCCGGAGGCCGGCTGGCTGCACAACAAGGGCCTGCGCATCATCGGCGGTGGACGGCAGCTCGAGCTGGAATGGCCGGAGCTGGCCTCGCACCCGAACTACGGACTTGTGCGCCCGCGCTCCGATTTCGACGAGCTGCTGGCCCGTCAGGCGCAGAAGGCGGGCGCGCGGCTGCTGGAGCAGTGCAACGTCACCGGACCGATCCGCGACGAGCGCACGTCCCGGATCGTCGGCGTCACGGCGAAGCTCGGCCAAGACAAGCGGGAGGTCACCTTCCGCGCGCCGCTCGTCGTGGCGGCGGACGGCAACTCGACCCGCCTCTCCATCGCGATGGGCCTGCACAAGCGGGACGACCGGCCGATGGGCGTGGCGTACCGGGCGTACTACCGCAACCCGCGGCACAACGACGACTGGCTCGAGTCCTGGCTGGAGCTGCGCGACGCCCAGCAACCCGACCGGCTGTTGCCAGGCTACGGCTGGATCTTCGGCATGGGTGACGGCACGTCAAACATCGGCCTGGGCATCCTCAACACCTCCACGGCCTTCGGCAGCGTGGACTACCGCGACATGATGCGCCGCTGGCTGGCCTCCACCCCGGCCGAGTGGGAGCTGACCGAGGAGAACCGCACCGGCCCGATCCGCGGCGCGGCGCTGCCGATGGGCTTCAACCGCAAGCCGCACTACACCCGCGGCCTGCTGCTGGTCGGCGACGCGGGCGGCATGGTCAACCCGTTCAACGGCGAGGGCATCGCGTACGCGATGGAGTCCGGCGAGATCGCGGCGAAGGTGATCGCGCAGGCGCACTCGCGCCGCACGGTGTATGACAAGGAGCTGGCCTTGTCTGACTATCCCAAGATCCTGAATCAGACCTACGGCGGCTACTACACGCTCGGCCGGATGTTCGTCAGCCTCATCGGCAACCCGAAGGTCATGCGGGTGGCGACGCAGCGTGGGCTGTCCCACTCGATGCTGATGCGCTTCACGCTCAAGCTGCTGGCGAACCTCACCGACCCGCGCGGCGGCGACGCGATGGACCGGATCATCAATGGTCTGAGCAAGGTCGCCCCGAGCGCTTAGTCGGCGGTGGCGTTGAAAGTATCAAAGGACTATTAATTCGGCGCGCGCGCATTCCACCGGCATTCGATAATCGGACATTGCGATGCCGGCGAAATCTGTCGGGTGCGCCAATCGAGTGACAGCGCCCGCGGTCATACACGACTCTTTGTCGGTTTCCGCTTCGCGTCATTCCTGATCAGCGCCGTCACTAACCCATCCAGGTAAAACATTTCCGGGCCATTTTCGCATCGTCAAGATATTCTCATTCAGCTGCTTTTGCGCGATGACACGGTCTGCGGGCGCCGGTTGATCGTCGGCGTTGTGGTGGGACAGACGCATCGCGTGTGCGGGTTGGTATTCGGTTCGGCAAATGACCTGGAGCACCGATGCACAATCTCAGAACGTCCACACGACTTGCCGTCGGGGCCGTGGCCCTGGCCATGCCTCTTGCGATGGTTTCCGGGGCGCAAGCCCATGAAGCGTCTCATCTCCTCTACGTGTCCAACCACGCTCACTCGTCCGCGGCTGACCACAGCTGCGCTTCGGCCGCGTTCCACTCGATCGCCGACGCGGTGAACGCCGCGCCGTCCTGGGGAACCGTCGTGGTTTGCCCCGGCACGTACTACGAGGACGTCACCGTCGCCAAGCCGGTGAGCATTCAGGGCCGGCACGGGGCGACGATCGACGCGACGAAGAAGAACAACGGCATCGTGATCACCGCTTCGCACGCCTCTGTCAGCGGTCTGACGGTGAAGAACGCCATCGGCGAGGGCATCCTGATCGCCGGTGCCGGCCACGTGACCGTGTCGGGCAACGTGGTGACCGACAACGACCTCGGCGGCCTGCCGGTCAACCCGGTGCCCAACGACTACCCGGAGTGCCAGGCGTCCGGCGACATCCCGGGCGACTGCGGTGAGGGCATCCACCTCATGGGCAGCTCGTACGACACGATCTGGGGCAACACCGTCCACGGCAACAGCGGCGGCATCCTGGTCAGCGACGAGATCGGCCCGACCGCGCACAACCACTTGGTCGCCAACGTGGTGACCGACAACCTGTACGACTGCGGCATCACCGTGGTCGGCCACAACCCGAACGCGGCGCCCGGCGGCGTGCCCGCCCCCAATGTCGCGGGCGTCTACGACAACGTGATGTTCGGCAACAAGCTCATTCACAACGGCACCCTGGGCCAGGGCGCCGGGCTCGTGATCGCCACCGGCCTGCCCGGCGGTGCGGTGTACAACAACGTGGTCGAGGGCAACTTCATCGACCGCAACGGCCAGTCCGGCGTGACTGTCCACAGCCACACCCCCGGCCAGGACCTCAACGGCAACGTGGTGCGCGCCAACGTGATCGGCACCAACAACCTCGTCGGCGACCCGGACTTCTTCCCGGCGGTGGACTCGCAGACCACGGGCGTCCTCGTCGGCACGGTCGCGCCGCTGTCCATCACGATCAGCGGCAACTTCATCCACGACAACCACTTCGGCATCTTTACCGCGGGACCGGTCACGGTCTCCGGCGCGAACAGCAACACGTTCGCGAACGTCGCGGTGCCTGTCTCGGTGAACTGACCAGAACCAAACTGAGCTGACTTAGCCGGCTGGCCGACTAACCGGCGATCTGGCCTAGTCCGATATGTGGGCGCCCCGTCGAGCATTCGGCGGGGCGCCCGCCGTGCGTTGCGGTCTCTACTCGTGACTCTGCGTGCGCGGCAGCACCCTGAGTTCGCGTAGCGGCGAGCGCCGGCGGAACTTTCGCGCTCTCTTCCGACTCGCGCATTCTCGTGTGCACAAGCCGTTTACTGCCCGGTACGCCATGCGCCGCCTGGCTTCTACATGACGTAGAGCGGCAAATCAAATTCCTTGTCCGCATTCTGGGCGGCGATTGGACGCTCCGGATCGCCCGTCGTGTGTGCGGACGATCACTCTGCGGGGCCGTGTCCCGGGGCTGTGTGAAGATCGTCACAATCGTGTCTCATCAGCCTCCGGACTTGTCCAAAGCGCCCTGACCTGGGCGTGATGGAGATCACACAGCGCTGCGCACCGAGTAAGGACTAGGTTACGGATCAGCGGGTCGCCGAAGGGGTGACCCGTGGCGAGGATCACATCTGCTAGGCCGTAGGATTGCCGTCAATCGGCAAGGCTTGCGGCCGATTTCGCCCCCGGCTTGTGAACGGCT
>DASUAR010000193.1:0-6054 GCA_035763685.1 Actinocrinis sp.
GACGTAGCGGATCACGTCGGCGCGGCGGCGGTCGTCGAAGTCGACGTCGATGTCGGGCATCGAGACGCGGTCGGGGTTGAGGAACCGCTCGAACAGCAGGTTGTACGGGATCGGGTCGAGGTCGGTGATGCCGAGCGCGTAGGCGACCAGCGAGCCGGCCGCCGAGCCGCGGCCGGGACCGACCGGGATGCCGTTGTCCTTGGCCCAGTTGATGAAGTCCGCGACCACGATGAAGTAGCTCGGGAACCCCATCTGGGTGATGATGCCGAGCTCGTATTCGAGGCGCCGCTTGTACTCCTCGGGGTCCGGATAGCCGGCCGGGAACCGCCGGTCCATGCCTTCGTAGGCGAGCTTGCGGAACCACTCGTCCTCGGTCAGCCCCTCCGGCGCGGGCAGCCGCGGCATCAGGTTCTTGAAGGTGAACATCCCCGCGGTGTCGACCTTCTCGGCGATCAGCAGGGTGTTGCGGCAGCCTTCAAGCCACGTCTCGTTGTCCTCGACGGCGCGCATCTCGTCGGCGCTCTTGAGGAAGTAGCCGTCGCCGCCGAAGCGGAACCGGTTCGGGTCGTCGATGTTGGCGGCGGTCTGGATGCACAACAGCACGTCGTGCGAGACCGCCTCCTCCTTGAAGGTGTAGTGCGAGTCGTTGGTGACGACCGGCGGGATGTTCAGCTCCCGGCCGATGCGCAGCAGGTCCTCACGCACCCGGGTCTCGATGTCGAGCCCGTGCGCCATCAGCTCCAGGTAGTAGTTGTCCCGGCCGAAGATCTCCTGGTATTTGGCGGCGGCGTCGCGCGCCTTTTCGTACTGGCCGAGCCGCAACCGGGTCTGCACCTCGCCGGACGGACAGCCGGTGGTGGCCATCAGGCCCTCGTGGTGCTCCTCGAGCAGCTCGCGGTCCATGCGCGGCCACTTGCGGTAGAAGCCCTCGGTGTAGGAGCGGGAGGAGAGCTTGGTGAGGTTCGCCAGGCCGCGCGCGTTGGCCGCCCAGATCGTCATATGGGTATAAGAGCCCGAGGCCGACACGTCGTCGGATTTCTGGCTGGGCTGGCCCCACAGCACCGGCTTGGCGGTGTACCTGGCCTCCGGGGCGACATACGCCTCGATGCCGATGATCGGCTTGACCCCGACGGCGTTGGCCTGCTTGAAGAAGTCGTGCGCCCCGTGCAGGTTGCCGTGGTCGGTCATGGCGACCGCCGGCATCTCCAGCTCGGCGGCCCGTTTGAACATGTCCTTGAGCCGGGCGGCTCCGTCGAGCATCGAGTACTCGGTATGTACGTGGAGGTGCACGAAGGAGTCAGCCACGGCACGAAATCCTAGCGCTCCCCACCGACAGCGGGCGGGGTTCCGGACTTGATGAACAGCGGCTTTGCGTTAAGCAGTTGTCAGCGCAAGCCCGTCACAGCAGACCTAGCCCCAGGCCGACCGCCGCGGCGGCGAGCCCGGCGGCCACACTTCCGGCCAGATTGGCCAGCGCGCCCAGACCGGCGCCCTCCTCCATCAGGCGCACGCTCTCGAAGCTGAAGGTGGAGAAGGTCGTGTAGCCGCCGCACACGCCGGTGCCGGCGACCGCGACCGCGCTAGTGGACAGCCCGTGCCGCGTGGCCAGGCCGGCCAGCAGGCCGAGCAGCAGCGAACCGGTGATGTTGATCAGCCAGGTGCCCGCCGGGAACGTCCCGCTGCGGCGGCGCGAGACCGCCTGGTCGACCAGGTAGCGCAGGACGGCGCCGAACGCGGCGGCGAGCCCGACGGCGACGGCCAGCATCAGGCACCGCCCCGGGCCAGTGCCGGCTCGCGTTCCGCGGCGCGTTCAAGCTTGCGCTCGCGGTGCGCGACGATCGCGCGTCCCACGGTGAGGCCGAGGCTGGTCGCGCCGAGCCCGGCGGCGAGCGAACCGAGCAGATCGCCCGTGGCCGCGCCGTAGCGGTGCGCGCCGAGCAGTCGGTCAGCGTCGAGCATCCAGGTCGAGAAGGTGGTCAGCGCGCCGCAGAAGCCGACGCCGAGCAGCGGGCGCACGTACCGGGTCGGCGGCAGGATCTCGAGCACGAACACGGTGAGCAGCGCCAGGATGAACGAGCCGGCGACGTTGACGGCGAAGGTGGTGGCCGGGAAGGTGCCGTGTCCGGTCGGGAAGGCCAGGCCGATCTCATAGCGGGCCAGGCCGCCGAGGAATCCGCCGGCCGCGATCGCCGCCAGCACGCGCAGGTGCCTGCGGCGCGCTGCCGTGTGGGCTTGGGTCTTTCCGGCCGGCTCGATCCGGACGTCCGGGTCGATCGGCAGATGATGGTTGCCGTCGATCGCGGCCTCTGCCTCGGGTTCCGGCTTGTGCGCCATCGGGTACACCTCTCCTACTCGGATTACCTCAACGAGTAGGGACCGTTGGCCACAGCGCGCGAGCTGTGGCGGTTGTACGGCGAGCCCCTCCGCCGGACTGAAAGTGTACCGGATCGCCCGAAGTTCGGGCCTCAACGGCGTTATTGGATGTAACTAACAGCTGTTACGATGCCTCGGGAATCCAAGTAGCTGGACAGCCACGAGGAGGGTCGATGACCGGTACCGGGGGTGCGCTTTTCGCCGCCGTGTTCCTGGCCTGCGCGGTCGAGGCGGTCGAAGCGCTCACGATCGTGCTGGCCGCGGGCACCGCGCGCGGTTGGCGCTCGGCGGGACAGGGCGTGGTCAGCGCGCTGATCGTGCTGGCCGCCATCGTCGCCGCGCTCGGCCCGGCGCTCACCGCGATTCCGCTCGGCGCGTTGCGGCTCATCGTGGGCGCGCTGCTGCTGATCTTCGGCTTGCAGTGGTTGCGCAAGGCGGTGCTGCGAGCGAGCGGGCACAAGGATCTGCACGACGAGGACGCGATCTTCGACCGGGAGCTGGCCGCGGCGCGCGAGGCGCAGGCCGAGCGGCGCTGGGTGGTCACCGACTGGTACGCCTACACCCTCTCGTTCAAGGGCGTGCTGCTCGAAGGGCTCGAAGTCGCGTTCATCGCGATCACCTTCGGCGGCAACCAGCACGACGTGCCGCTGGCCGCGCTCGCCGCGCTCAGCGCGATCGTGGTGGTCACCCTGGTCGGTGTGGCGATCAAGGCGCCGCTCTCGCGGGTGCCGGAGAACACGCTGAAGTTCGTGGTCGGCGTGATGCTCACCAGCTTCGGGATGTTCTGGGGCGCGCAAGGCGCGGACGCGCACTGGCCGGGCGACGACGCGGCGCTGCTGGTGATCGCGCCGGTGGTGGCCCTCTTCGCGCTCGGTCTCGTCGCGGTGCTGCGTCAGTCCGCGCCGCCGCGTGAGACTGCCGCGCCGGTCGCGGCCCTGCAGATGGAGCAGTCATGATCGCGCGGCTGAAGGCCTTCGGCGCCTTCTGGTACGACTTCATCGTCGGCGACGACTGGCGGGTCGCGGTGTTCGTCGTCGCGGCGCTGGCGATCACCTTCGCGGTGAGTAAGAGCTCGATCCCGGCGTGGTGGATCGTGCCGGCGGCGGTGGCGCTCGTGCTGCCGTGGAGCCTTTGGCGGGCGCGGCGCAAGCGGTGACCGTCCGCTGCGTGGAGCAGAGCGCTGCGCGCTACTGCCCCTCGCCCTCCTCGGCGTAGACGCGGGCCGCGTACTCCTCCAGCGCTCGCTCGCAGGTGCCGAGCGCTTCGAGCGTGGCGGCTCGTTTCGGCGCCCCGAACACGTCCCGGTCGGTCACCTTGGCCAGCCAGCCCTGGAGCTTGACGAGGTCTTCCTCGTTCTCCTCAAGCTCGGCGTAGGTGAAGTGCTCGGCTTTGTACTCCTTGTCGAGCTGCCCGAGGAAGTCCTGGCACTTGTCGATGATCTCCTCGTACTCGTCGTCCCGCGCGGTCTGGAACGCGGCCAGCACCTCGCTTTCGCCGGCGAGTGCGGTACACGAGAGCAGCACTGCGGTACCACCCATCTCGCCGATCTCGTGCCTCAGCTTGCGCAGCGCCCGCTCTGCCGCCGCGCTGGCCGGCAGCGCTGCCGCGGAGTTCTGCAGGTAGATCGCACCCAAGCCCTTGAGCCGGCGCCAGGCGGTCGCGCGCAGCCGGGTCGGTTCGGAGGGGATCCGATAGATCAGCACGAGCCAGCCATTGGTCGCCGCGTCGGCGCGCTCCGCAACGGTCGCGCCTGGCCCGGCGGACTTGTCTGAGACGGCCTCGTCTGACACCACGTCAGCTCTCTGCGGCGATCACGTCAAGCGCGTGCTGAAGATCGTCAGGGTACGGCGACGAGAACTCGACGCGCTCGCGGGTGCCCGGGTGTTCGAAAGCGAGCCTGGCCGCGTGCAGCCACTGTCGCGCCAGGCCGAGGCGCTTGGTGAGCGCCGGGTCGGCACCATAGGTCAGGTCGCCGACGCAGGGGTGATGGAGCGCGGACATGTGCACCCTGATCTGGTGGGTGCGGCCGGTTTCCAGCTTGATCTCCAGCAGGGTCGCGTGCCGGAACGCCTCGATCGTGTCGTAATGGGTGACCGAGTCCTTGCCGTCAGCGGTGATCGCCCACTTGTAGTCCAGCTTGGGGTGGCGGCCGATCGGTGCGTCGACCGTGCCGCTCATCGGGTCCGGGTGCCCCTGCACGAGCGCGTTGTAAGTCTTGTCCACGGTGCGATCCCGGAACGCCTGCTTGAGCAGCGTGTACGCCAGCTCGGACTTCGCGACCACCATCAGGCCGGAGGTGCCCACGTCGAGCCGGTGAACGACGCCTTGTCGCTCGGCCGCGCCGGAGGTGGAGATGCGGTAACCGGCCGCCGCGAGGCCGCCGACCACGGTCGGGCCGAGCCAGCCGGGGCTCGGATGCGCCGCGACGCCGACCGGCTTGTCGACCACGACGATGTGTTCGTCGTCGTGCACGATCCGCATTCCGGGAACCGGCTCCGGGATGGTCTGCTCGACCGGGACCGGCGGTGGCGGCAGTTCCACCTCGAGCCAGGCGCCGCCGCGGACCTTGTCCGACTTGCCGACGACCGAGCCGTCGATCATGACCCGGCCGTCCGCGGCGAGGTCGGCGGCCTTGGTGCGCGAGAGGCCGAACATCCGCGACAGCGCGGCGTCCACCCGCTCGCCGTCCAGGCCGTCCGGAACCGGTAGCGAGCGCAGGGCTCCGGTGCTCACGCGGCGGTTCCGCCCATCTCGTCGCCCGGCCCGGTCCGCTCCTGCGGAGCCTGGCCGGCTTTGTGTGCCTGGGCCTGCTGCACGGCGCGCTCGTCGGTGCCGTCCGGGTGCAGGCCGCGGAACGCCAGCAGCACCATCAGCGCGCCGCCGACGCAGATCGCCGAGTCGGCGAGGTTGAAGATCGGCCAGTGCGGCAGTTCGATGAAGTCGACCACCCAGCCGCGGAAGATGCCCGGCGCCCGAGTGAGCCGGTCGGTGAGGTTGCCCAGCGCGCCGCCGAGCAGCAGCCCGAGCGCGATCGCCCACGGCAGGCTGAACAGGCGGCGGGACAGGCGCAGGATCACCACGATCACGCCGACCGCGATGGCCGTGAAGATGATCGTGTAGGCCGCTCCGACGGAGAAGGCGGCGCCGGGGTTGCGCGTGTAGTCGAGCTTGAGCGCGGGCCCGAGCAGGTTGATCGGCTGCCCGTAGTGCATCGTGGCCGCCACGATCGCCTTGCTCGTCACGTCCAGCGCGTATACGACGGTGGCCACCGCGACCAGCGAGCCTATGCGGCGTACCCGCCGTCCCGAAGCGGCGGGAGGAACGTCGTCCGGTGCGCTCTCGGACAACGCGGCTGGGGCTACGGGCTGCGAGGAATGCGCCTGGTCGGCGGCCGATGGGCGATCGTCCTCGGCCGGCGGCGTGGCATCCTGCCCGTGTGCGGTTTCCATACGTTCCACTCGGCGACCTTACCTGGTCGCGCCCGGTGCATTCAGCGAGAGCTGAGAAAGACGCGCATCGGGCGGTGACCAGTGACAGCCGGCCCTAGGCGGTGTTGGGGAATGTCTCAAGGGGCGAATCCGGTGATCGACTTCGCCTGGACGCACGGCCGAAACGCCCACAGACAACCGGTATGAGGACGCTCCGGCCGCACGCCCAGGCTCGTCGCGCAGTGAACCATCT
>DASUAR010000194.1:0-7327 GCA_035763685.1 Actinocrinis sp.
TCTTCCAGCAGTTCGTCGGCATCAACGTGATCTTCTACTACTCCTCGCTGCTGTGGCAGTCGGTCGGCATCAACGAGGCGAACTCGCTGCTGATCAGCGTGTCGACCTCACTGGTCAACATCGTCGGCACGATCGTGGCGATCCTGGTGATCGACCGGATCGGCCGCAAGCCGCTGGCGCTGATCGGTTCGACCGGCATGATGATCTCGCTGGGCGTCGCGGCGTGGGCTTTCTCCTATGCGACCGGATCGGGCAGCAACGCGCACATCCCCAGCGGCGAAGGCACGGTCGCGATCGTCGCCGCGCACGTCTACGTGTTCTTCTTCGCGATGTCCTGGGGCGTGGTGGTCTGGGTCATGCTCGGCGAGATGTTCCCGAACCGGATCAGGGCGCTGGCACTGTCCATCGCCGCCTCGGCGCAGTGGATGGCCAACTTCGCGATCACCCAGAGCTTCCCGAGCATGTCGCGGTGGAACCTGAGCGGCGCGTACATCATCTACGCCTGCTTCGCCGCGGTGTCGATCCCGTTCGTCCTGTTCTTCGTGCGGGAGACGAAGGGCAAGGCTCTGGAGCAGATGGGCTGAGGCCGACCGCTCCTGACGTTCCGCCCTCGACGAACTCGCCGCGCATCCCGCGCGACACCTTTCCCATATCGCCCCAAAGGTTCATAATCGTCCCATCTCGCTCCACGCGGGCGCCGCACCGTGAATCGGCGCAGGCGCCGAAGGGGGGTCGTCATGAACGACCAACGCATGGTCCGCTGGCTCGGGCCGCTCGCCCTGGGCTTCCTGGTCTGCGTCGTGCTGGGCTTCTTCGTCCTGAGCAGCACCAGCTCACCGGACCAGAACGCATCGTCGGCCAGCATCGTCAACTACTACGCCACGCACGCCACCCGCGAATTGGCCACGATCTACGTCATCGGCGTCGGCCTCGGCTTGCTGGCGTTCTTCGTCAGCGGCCTGCGCATCGCGCTGCGCGCCGCCTCGGGCGGGCACTCCTGGCTGCCTACCACCGCGTTCGTAGGCGGACTGCTGTACATCGGCGGGTTCGCGGTCCAAGGGCTGATCCATCTCGCCCTGGTCGAGGCCGGATACAACCACCGCGCCGACATCGCCGACACCCTCAACTTCATCGGCAACAACAGCCAGGTGCCCGTCTTCCTGGGTCTTACGGTCATGGCGCTGGCCACCGGTATCTGCATCCTCGCCGGATCCACGCTGCCTGCCTGGCTCGGCTGGCTCTCGATCGTCGTCGGCCTGGTGACCGCGGCGGGCCCGGTCGGATTCTTCGGCTTCCTGGCCTCCCCGATTTGGATGACCATCCTCGGATTCACCGTCGCCCACCGCGCCGCCGCGCCGCAATCAGTCCCCACCGGCGAGACCGATGCCGCGCCCGACTCCGCCTCCGCCCGCGGCCACCGGCGGCTGATCCCGAAGCACTAGGCCCTAGGCGGTGTTGGGGAATGTCTCAAGGGGCGAATCCGGTGATCGACTTCGCCTGGACGCACGGCCGAAACGCCCACAGACAACCGTCGGGCCGGTTTGCACCGTTGGCTCGCGCTTCCTCGGCCCGGCGCGCCCAGCCGCTCAGCGCGGATCAGGCAGTGGCGCGCAGCACCAGGATGGCCATGTCGTCGGACAGCGGCGCGTCGCCGAACTCCTCGACGGCGCGCTGGACGCGGGCCGCTACCGCTGCCGCGGACATGGTCCGGCACTCGGCGAGCACGGCCGCGAGGCCGTCCGAGTCGAGCATCTGGTCACCCCGCCTGCGTTCGCTCGCCCCGTCGGTGAACGCCAGTAGTGTCTCGCCCGGCTTGAGGATCAGCGAGTCCAGGTGGAAGCCCGGGTCGCCGTCCAGCACGCCGAGCAGCGGCTGGCTCTGCGCACCCGGCACCACCGCGCCGTCCTGCCTGAGCACCAGGGGCGGCGGGTGGCCGGCGCAGACCACGGCCAGGCTGAGCGACCCGTCGGGCAGCGGCTCGGCCTCCGCGTAGAGCAGCGTCAGGAACCTGCCACGCTCGCCCTCGTCCAGGATCGCCCGGTTCAGCCTGGCGAGCACCGCAGGCGGACGCAGCCCCTCGCGGGCCAGCAGCCTGAGCGCGTGCCGGGCCAGACCGGTGACCGCCGCCGCCTGCGGGCCGGTGCCGCACACGTCGCCGATCGCCAGGCCCCAGCAGCCCTGGCGGATCTCGAACACGTCGTAAAAGTCCCCGCCGACCAGCGCGTCCTGGCTCAGATGCGCCGGCGCCTCGGTGTTGCCGGCCGGGTTGTAGACCACTGCGATATCCGCGCCGGGCACGTCGGGGACCAGTGGCGGCAGCAGCGACGACTGGAGCGCGTGCGCCGTTTCCCGCCGGCCCGCGTATGCGAGCGCTGAGTCATACGTCACCGCGACGCGCCGGCCCAGATCCCAGGCCAGCTCCGCGGTGTCGTGCGGGAAGCGGTACTCCGCCGGGCTGGCCAGGGTCATCGTGCCGAGCTGCCTGCCACGCGCCGCGAGCGGGACGATGAGCAGTTCACCGGGGCGCAGCGCCTCCGCCTCGGGCACCCCCGCCAGCAGCGGCCACTCCCGCGCGGTCGCCGCCTCCTGCGGCGCGCCCGAGCCGATCACCGCCTTCTCCAGCGGATCGTGCAGGCTCTCGTCCGCGTGCCAGACCAGCGCGAGGCTCGCCCGGCCCGCCTCGTCCAGCCGGTGCACCGCGCACCAGCGGGCCAGCGACGGCACCACGAGTTGCGCGGCGAGTGCCAGGGTTCTGTCGGGGTCGAGCGAGCCGGCCAGTAGTTCCCCGGCCTCGGCGAGGAAGGAGAGCGCGCCACGACGGGCCCGGCCGGCCTCGGCGAGCCGCGCGGACTCGACGATCGCCGCGATCCGCTCCGCGCCCTCGCCCAGCCGGACCGCGTCTTCCTCGGTGAAGCGGCCCGGTTCGCGTGCGACGACGCCGAGCAGGCCGGTCGTGCCGTAGAGCCCTGCGATGCCCGGTGTCGCGGTGAGCGGCGCCGTGGCCATCGACCGCATGCCGCCAGACGCCAGGGCGCTGATGAGCGGCGTGCCGTGATCGGAAGGTCCGCGCAGATCCGGGTACACCGCCGGCAGGCCGGTCAGCCCGATCCGTCCGGCCGCGCTCGGCGGCGAGGTGACTTGCGGCATCCCGGGCGGCAGTCCGGTCTGTGCGCGCAGTCGCAGCCCGTTGTCCAGACCGCCGTCCTCCGCCAGCAGCACGAAGGCGCCGTCCGCGTTCAGCAGGCCCTTGATCTTCTCCGCGGTGAGTGCGAGGTAGTCATCGAGGTCTGCGATGCCGTTGCGGTTGCCGTTCGCCGATCGGACCGTACCGGCGTCGACCGCGCCGTTCACGATGGCCGGCGTGAGCGTGGGGCCGTGATCGTCGAGCTCACCGTCGAGATTGAGGACGAACCAGACCTGCTTCATCGCGTGCGTGTATTGGACGCCCCACGACGACGCGAGCTGCGTGGACAGGTACAGGCCCCGGCCGCGCTCCGACACCCCGAAATCCGGCATCCCCGCCTCTGCCGGCACGACCTCGTCCTCCCACCCGCCGTTCAGCGCCGGGATCGCCCGCCCGGGATGACGGTCGGCTACCGCGACCCGCACCGCGGACGCCTCCCCGCTGCTGAGGTCACGCAGCAACGAACAGGAGACCTCGGCCGGCGTTCCGGCGTGCACGATCGCGTTCGTCACCAGCTCGCTGGCGATGAGCACGGCGTCGTCGACGACCGTCTCACCGCCCCACTTCCGCACCGTGTCGCGGACGAATGCACGCGCCGGCCCCACCGCCGAGGGTTCGGGGCCGAAAACGGCCATGGTCAGATCATTCAACGCGTCGTCATCCGCCTTGCTCACCAGTCGATCGTATCGACCAGGGCGGCGATGTGAAGGAACGGAAAGTGTTCGTATCGTCCCGTTCCGTGGGCGAAATAGAGGTTTTCTTTCCCCTACGCCTGATACGGTGCGAGACTGGCTCAGGTGTGTACGTAACCAGCCGGTGCCTGCGCTCGCCCACGAGCCACCACCGGCTGTCTCGCAAGCGAGGAGAGGACCCCATGGCCCAGCGGACAGGCACGTCGACCGAGCGGTCGGGGGCCGCGGTCCGGCTGGAGCTGGACGACGGCCTCGAACTCGGCGGCCTCGTCAAGGTGCTGCGCGCGGTCCGCGACGGAGATCTGCGGGTGCGACTGGAAGTCGTACCCGGCACGCCGCTGGCCGAGGCCGCCGCGCTCTTCAACGAGATCGTCGATCGCCAGCAGGTCTTCTGCGCCGAACTCGACCGCGTCTCCGCCTCGGTGGGCCGCGACGGCCGGCTGACCGAGCGCATCCCCCCGGCCGCCGGGCGTGGCGCGTGGGAGCAGGCCGCCGGCTCGGTCAACGAACTGCTCGACGGCATCGCGGGGCCGATCGCGGAAATCGACCGGGTCCTTGAGGCGCTGGCCGACGGCGAGCTGCGTGAGGCGGTCGCGCACCCGGCCGACCTGGCGCCGGACGGCCGCACCCTGCGCGGCGACGTGCTGCGCAAGGCCCGCGCCGTGAACCGGCTCGCCTCGCAGCTCAAGGACGTGCACGACGCGATGGCCTGGCTGGCCGCGACCGTCGGCGGCGAGATCGCGCTGACCGACAACCCGGCCGAGACCCCGTTCCGGCCGGACCGCATGCCCGGCGAGTGGGCCGGTCTGATCGCCGCGATGGACCACTCCTGGAACCGGCTCGGCGGCCAGATCCAGGAATTGCTCCAGGTCACCTCGGCGGTGGCCGACGGCGACCTGTCCCGCAAGGTGGAAGGTCCGGCCTCGGGCGCCATGGCCGGGCTCAAACGCACCATCAACGACATGGTGGACCAGCTCTCCGATTTCTCCTCGGAGGTGATCCGGGTCACTCGGGAGCTGGGTACCGAGGGCCGGCTCGGCGGCCAGGCGAACGTCCCGGAGGCGGCGGGCATCTGGCGCGACCTGACCGACTCGGTCAACTCGATGGCCTCGAACCTGACCGCGCAGGTCCGCGACATAGCGGGGGTGACCACCTCGGTCGCGCAGGGCGACCTGTCGCAGAAGATCACCGTCGAGGTCGCGGGGGAGATGCTGGAGCTGAAGGAGACCATCAACACGATGGTCGACCAGCTCTCCGCGTTCGCCGACGAGGTGACCCGAGTCGCCCGCGAGGTCGGCACGGACGGCAAGCTCGGCGGTCAGGCGCGGGTGCCCGGAGTCGCGGGCACCTGGAAGGACCTGACCGACAACGTCAACTTCATGGCGAACAACCTGACCGACCAGGTCCGCAACATCGCGCAGGTCACCACGGCGGTGGCGCGCGGTGACCTGTCCGAGAAGATCGACGTCGACGCGCGCGGCGAGGTGCTGGAGCTGAAGAACACCATCAACGCGATGGTGGATCAGCTCTCTGCGTTTGCCGACGAGGTGACCCGGGTCGCCCGCGAGGTGGGCACCGAGGGCCAGCTCGGCGGTCAGGCGAAGGTGCCGGGCGTCGCAGGGACCTGGCAGGACCTCACCAACTCGGTGAACCTGATGGCGAACAACCTGACCACCCAGGTGCGTAACATCGCGCAGGTCACCACGGCGGTGGCGCGCGGCGACCTGTCGCAGAAGATCACCGTCGACGCGCGCGGCGAGATCCTCCAGTTGAAGGAGACCATCAACACGATGGTCGATCAGCTCTCTGCGTTCGCCGACGAGGTCACCCGCGTGGCCCGCGAGGTGGGTACCGAAGGACGGCTCGGCGGTCAGGCTCGGGTGCGCGGCGTCGCGGGCACCTGGAAGGACCTGACCGACAACGTCAACTTCATGGCGTACAACCTCACCAGCCAGGTGCGTGAGATCGCCGAGGTCGCCACCGCCGTGGCCCGCGGTGACCTGTCCGAGAAGATCGAGGTGGACGCGCGCGGCGAGGTGCTGGAGCTGAAGAACACCATCAACACGATGGTGGATCAGCTCTCTGCGTTCGCCGACGAGGTCACCCGTATCGCCCGCGAGGTGGGTCCCGAGGGCAAGCTGGGTGGCCAGGCGCGGGTGCCCGGCGTCGGCGGCACCTGGAAGGACCTGACCGACAACGTCAACGGGATGGCGAACAGCCTCACCAGCCAGGTGCGTAACATCGCGCAGGTCACCACGGCGGTGGCCCGTGGCGACCTGACCAAGAAGATCGACGTCGACGCCTCCGGCGAGATCCTGGAGCTGAAGACCACGATCAACACGATGGTGGATCAGCTCTCCGCGTTCGCCGCGGAGGTCACCCGAGTCGCCCGCGAGGTGGGTACCGAGGGCAAGCTGGGTGGCCAGGCCCGCGTGCCCGGCGTCGGCGGGACCTGGCAGGGCCTGACCGACAGCGTGAACCAGCTGGCCGGCAACCTGACCACCCAGGTGCGCGCGATCGCCGAGGTGGCCACCGCGGTGACCCGCGGCGACCTGACCCAGCTGATCGACGTGGAGACGGCCGGCGAGGTGGCCGAGCTCAAGGACAACATCAACCAGATGATCGCGAACCTGCGCGAGACCACCCGCCGCAACCAGGACCAGGACTGGCTCAAGGGCAACCTCGCTCGCATCAGCGGCCTGATGCAGGGTAAGCGGGACCTGCTCGCCGTCGCGCAGCTGATCATGGCCGAGCTGACCCCGGTGGTCAACGCCCAGCACGGCGCCTTCTACCTGCGCGAGTTCGACTCGGTGCGGATGCTGGCCGGGTACGGCAGGCTCACCGCGCTGCCCGGCGAGAACGGCCCGAGGCCGATCCGCTTCCGGGTCGGCGAGGGTCTGGTCGGGCAGGCCGCGGACCAGCGCACCCCGATCCTGGTCGAGGAGGTGCCGCCGGACTACCTGCCGATCTCCACCGGGCTCGGCACCGCGCCGCCGGCCTCGCTGATCGTGCTGCCGGTGCTGTTCGAATCGCAGGTGCTCGCGGTCATCGAATTCGCCTCCTTCCACAAGTTCACCGAGATCCAGCTGGCCTTCCTCGACCAGATCGTGGAGACCATCGGCGTCACCGTGAACACCATCATGGCCAACAGCGTGACCGAGGACCTGCTGATCAAGTCGCAGCAGCTGACCGCGCAGCTCGAGGACCGCTCCGAGGAACTGCAGCGCCAGCAGGAGGAACTGCGCCACTCCAACGCCGAACTCGAGGACAAGGCGGCGCTGCTGGCCAGGCAGAACAAGGACATCGAGGTCAAGAACTCCGAGATCGAGCAGGCGCGTCAGGCCCTTGAGGAACGCGCCGACCAGCTGGCGCTGGCCTCGAAGTACAAGTCCGAGTTCCTGGCCAACATGTCGCACGAGCTGCGCACCCCGCTCAACAGCCTGCTGATTCT
>DASUAR010000195.1:0-2989 GCA_035763685.1 Actinocrinis sp.
GATGTGAGAGAGAGCAGTTGGGCGCCCGCGAACGCGGTAGCGACGCAGCCGTCTATCACCTCCGCTCGGCGGTTCTTGTGATCGAACACCGCCGTGCCCTCCATCGAGAGCGCGTGCAGAAGGTCGACCGCCACGGCAAGCTCGTGCACGATCGGCGCTCGGGCGCGGCCGACCACGACCGCCTGGAGGCAGTGGCGCGCGCCCAGCACGCGGGCGACCAGCCTGGCCCGGGCGTCCGCCGGACGCGCGCAGGTCAGTTTGATCAGCGCGCCCGGCGCCACCAGGAGCGTTGCCCCGTAGGCGAACCGGATCAACGGCAACGCCGTGAACGGGATCGCGCCGCTCTTCGCCTCGCGCATCAGTGCTTTGAGCCGCGCGTCAGCACTCCGGCCACGCCCAGCCCGGCCGCCAGAGCACCCGCCGCCGCGCCGACGCTTGCCAGGCGCGCGTGCCGCGAGACCCAGATCTGCGGGTCGCGATCGTGCGAGCGCTGGTCGAACGCGCCGTGCGCACCGAAGTCGTGTCCGCGGTCACCGTCCGCGGGCTCCCACAGGTTCTCCGGCCGGTTCGCGGCGGCCTTCTGCTGTGTCTGCTGCGAGTCGAACCCGGTCTTCGCCAGGTAGCGGTCCAGCAGTCCGGAGAAGAACTTCTCCGCGACGATGGTCAGCGCCGTCGAGGAACCCACGTAGTACTGCTTGCGCTGCGGATGATCCGCCGCGAAGAGCACCGCCTGCGCGGCGACTTCCGGCTGGTAGATCGGCGGCACCGGCTGCGGATGGTTCGGCATCCGGGAAAGCACCCACGAGAACTGCGGGGTGTTCACCGCCGGCATCTGCACCACCGTCAGCTTCACCTTGCTGCCCTTGTGCATCAGCTCCGTGCGAATCGACGACGCGACACCGTTGACCGCGTGCTTCGCCCCGCAATACGCCGACTGCAACGGGATCGAGCGCGACCCGAGCGCCGAGCCGACCTGCACGATGACGCCGTGATCCCGCGGCTCCATCTTGTCCAGCGCGGTCCGCAGGCCGTTGACAGAGCCCAGATACGTCACTTCGGTCACCCGGCGGAACTCCTCAGGTTTGATCTCGGTGAAAGGCGCGAACACGGACGTGAACGCCACGTTGACCCACACGTCGATCGGGCCGAACTCCTCCTCGACCTGATCGGCCGCGGCCCGCACCTGCTCGTGGTCGGCCACGTCGGTCGGCAGCACCAACGCCTTGCCGCCGAGTTGCTCGACCTCGCGCGCCGCCGCCTCGAGACCGGTGCGCCCGCGGGCGACCAGGCCGATGCGCGCGCCGCGCCTGGCGAACTCGCGCGCCGTCGCCCGGCCGATCCCGCCGCTGGCACCGGTGATGACAATGGTCTGACTCACTTTTCCATTCTCCGTTCGTCGGATCGGGTTCGTCGAATCGCCGCTGTCCCGGCCGGACGTCACGTCGCCGCACGCTGCGGCGCGCGCAGACCCCCGCGGGCGCCCTCGGCCAGCAGATGAGCCGCGCGGTCGACCACCGCCATGATGGTCAGCGCCGGGTTCGCAGAGCCCTGAGTCGGGAACACGCTCCCGTCCGTGATCAGCAGATTCGGGATCGAGAAGCTGCGCAGACTCGCATCGACCACGCCCTCTTGCGCGGTGCGGCCCATCCGCGCGCCGCCGACCAGGTGCGCGAACCGCTGGATGGTCATCACCTCGGCTGCCCCGGCCGCGTGCAGGATCTCCTCCATCTTCGCCTGCGCGGCCCGCATCAGCGCGTGGTCGTTGTCGCACATGCTGTACGACATGTTCACCACCGGCAGGCCGTAACGATCCTTCTGCTCGGCCAACGTCACCCGGTTCTGCGGCAGCGGCAGGAATTCGCACAGCGCGCCGAGCGTGGCCCAGTGCACGTAGTCGCTCATGTACGTACGCAGAGCCTCGCCCCAGTGTCCCTGCGCCGAGACGTGCTCGGCCCAGGTGATCGGCAGCGGCGAGACGTTCTGGATCGAGAAACCGCGCTTGTACTGCTTCAGCGGATGCGTCTCGTAGAACTCCTCGCTGCTCACTTCCGGCGGTGGCGCCTTGTACATGCGCACCTCCTCGGCGAACCGGCCCGCGGTCTGCGGCGCGCCCTGCACCATCAAGTACCGGCCGACGAGGTCGTACTCGTTGCACAACCCGTTCGGATGCCGCGCCGTCGCCGAATTGAGCAGCAGCCGCGGGGTTTCCAGCGAATATCCCGCCACCGCGACCATGCGCGCGGCCTGAAAGCGCTCACGGCCGCGCAGGAAGTAGTGCACGCCGGTCGCGTACCGGCCGTCCCGGTCGGTCTCGATCCTGCTGACCATCGCGTCGGAACGGATCTCGGCGCCGTGCGCGAGCGCGTCCGGCACGTGTGTGATCAGCGGCGAGGCCTTGGCGTTCACCTTGCAGCCCTGCAGGCAGAACCCGCGGTAGATGCAGTGCGGCCGGTTGCCGAAGCGGCCGTTGGTGATCGCCACCGGGCCGACCCGGGCCTGAATGCCCAGCGCCGCCGCGCCGCGCAGGAAGATCTCGCCGTTGCCGCCGACCGGATGTGGCGAATGCGGATACGAATGCGGCTCGCCCCACGGCCAATGCTGGCCGGCCACCGGCAGTTCGTGCTCGATCCGCTCGTAGTAGGGCCGGACCTCTTCATAGCTCAGCGGCCAGTCGAAACCGACCCCGTCCAACGAATGCGTGTGGAAGTCGGAAGGGTGCAGGCGCGGCGCGTACCCGGCGAAGTGCACCATCGAGCCGCCGACGCCGCGCCCGGAGTTGTTCGAGCCCAGCGGCACCGGATCAGAACCCGAAATCACCCGAGGTTCGGTCCAGTACAGGTGGTGCGAGCCCGCTTCGTCGCTGACCCAGTGCGCGTCCGGATCCCAGAACGGCCCGGCCTCGAGCACCACCACCGACCAGCCCGCGCGGGCCATCCGCTGCGCCAGCGTCGCCCCGCCCGCGCCGCAGCCGACGATCACCAGGTCGACC
>DASUAR010000196.1:0-13242 GCA_035763685.1 Actinocrinis sp.
CGCGGACGGAGCCGCGCATTCGGAGCCGGACCACTCGCCCCACCCGGAACAGCAGGTGAGGCCAGTCTGCCGGACTGCGCAGCGCGGGGAGGGGGACTGCCACGATCAACCATTCGATCGAGGGACAACCGGGACCGGCTCAGGCCACGTTCGGCCAGGCTGGCGACGGTTCCCGGGCGCTCACCCGAACGGATGACCCCGAACGGAGGACGCGGAAGCCGGCGCTAGACGAGGATCAGCATTGCTGCGCGATGAGGTGCTATGAACAGCCCGGAATCGCTCCGGAGCCGCCTCCCCCTTGGGCCGCGGCGAGCTGCAACAGGCCGCACAACGTGCTGTCGGCGACCAGCCACTGGCCGTTCTGCTTGATCGCCTTGCCGGCCATGCCGCCCATCATCACCGTGCCGTTGAGCGCGATCTGATAGGTCACGTCCGCGTCGTTCGCGTCGGGGAAGGTGACCTTCTGCACGGTCGCGCTGGCCTGCCCGACCCGCGGATCGGCGGCGAAGGCCTGCAGCGCCGGTTTCATGGTCGTGGTGCCGTTCTGCAGCAGGGCTTCCTTCTGGCTGATCGGGGTGTCTTTGGAGAAGAAGGACTGCCAGACCTGGGTCACCGCGGCGGTATCGGCGCTCTGGCCGCCCGCTGCGGAGGCGGCGGCGGAGGACGAAGCGGACGAGCCGTTCCCGGAACTGCCACACCCGGCTAACAGCGCCACACCCGCCAGAGGGATGAGGATACGGACGAGGAGCCTCATGATTACCGCCTCTCCCGCACAACACGGTTCTGCCATACCATCATGGCGCGGTTGGGCCAATTTGTTGAGGGGTGCCGGTGGTTGTCCGCTTTGGTCCCGGTGTCGATGTCGGCTGGGTGGTGGCCGCCGTGGGGGCCGGGCTGGAGGTGGCCGGCTGGTATCAGGTCTCCGGGCAGCCCACCGAGGCGCAGCAGTTGCCGTATCTGGCCTCGGCCACGATCCCGGGAGCGGCGCTGATCGTCGCTGGTGCGGTCTTGATCGCGGCGCGGCGGCGGGCGGAGGGCAGCGGAAGCGGCGGCAGGGTGGCCGGGGTGCGCACGGTTCGGCGCGACGGGCTTTGGGCCGTGCCGGACGGAAGTTACCTCCATCGCGGCGACTGTCCGCTGCTCGACGGCAAGGCGGAGGCCTTCGAGGTGCCGCCGGACGGGGACGGCTCGGGCTCGACGCCGAGCCGCGCCTGCCCCATCTGCGAGCCAGACCTGGTCACCGCCGCGTAGGCGGGGGCGCAGACCGTGGCAATCACGCGCGTCGGACGGATCCGGCCGGGATGGGGGGCGTGAAAGCCGTGAAAAGTCCCCCATCGGGGTGGCTGGCCCGGGGCCGGAAGCGATGAGCGCGGGGGCCGCGCAGCTCGCGGTCGCGGGGCTCGGGATCGGTGCGGTGGCCGGGCTCTCCGGGCTCGGCGTCATCGCGACGTACCGCGTCACCGGAGTGCTTAACGTCGCGTTCGGTGCGATTGGCATGATGGCCGCGTTTCTGTTGCGCGCGGCCGTACGGGATTGGGGCATGCCGACTGCGGTCGCGGTGGCGCTGATCGTGCTGGTTGTGGCTCCGCTTTTCGGCTTGCTCATCGATGCGGCGATCTTCCGTCCGCTCCAGCAGCGTGCCGCCGGGGTCGCGGCTGAGCTCACCGCCGGATTCGGCATCACGGTGCTTTTGGTCGGCATCGCCACGGCGGTGTGGGGCTCCGGGGCGCGCACGGACGCGCCATCGCTGCTACCGGCGGGATCGGTGCAGCTCGGCGCTCTGACAGTGCCGGTTGGGGTCTTGGTCGAGCTCGCGCTGTTGGCTGCGGTCGCCGCGGGCTTGGTGCTCCTTGCGCGCGGCCGCACGTTAGGTGTGGCGATTCGGGCCGTGGTCGACGATCGTGGCTTAGCGGAGCTGAGCGGCCTTCCGGCGCGGCGGCTCGGGCGGTTGGGCTGGGCGGTGGGCTGCGCGCTCGCGGGGGCGGCCGGGATGCTGCTCGCTCCGCAGCTGCGGCTCGACCCGGTGACGCTCACGTTGGTGCTGTTCGAGACGCTGGGTGTCGTGGTGGCCGCGCGGCTGGTCAATCCGGCGGTGGCCATCGCGGTGGCGCTGGCGACCGGGATCGGCCAGGCCGAGCTGATCGGCGTGCAACTCGGCGGCAGGCCCGGCGAAGTGCTCGCGGCGGTGCGCTCAAATCTCTTCGTTGCCGTGCTACTGGTCGCAGTGTGGGTGGCTCCGGCCTTCCAGGAGGCGCGCGAACGCGTCTCGATCGTGCCGCGGATGGGCACGCTGGCCGAATACGTCGGCGGCTGGTGGCCGGTCGTCGCCCTGGGCGGTGCAGCGGCGTGGCTGCGACCGCAGGACATCGGTACCGCGCAGCTCATCCCGCCACTCGCGGTGGTGCTGCTTTCGTTTCGCGCGCTCAGTTCGGTGGGCCTCATCTCGCTCGGGCAAACCGCGTTCGTGGGCGCCGGCGCGCTAGTGGCCGCTTGGACGCCACGCTTCGGCCTGATCGCGGCGGCGGCGGCCGGCGCGCTGCTCGGCTTGCTCTTCGCCTTGCCGGTGGCGCGGAAACGGCCGCTTCACCTGGCGCTGACCACGCTCGCGCTGGCCACCGCCGCGAGTCGGTTCATGTTCGAGCAGCCGCTGTTCACGCCGCCGCTCGCGCATCGTCCCGGTTACCTTTCCGGCGACCGCGCGTTCCTGCTGATCGAGTCGATCTGTTTGGGCGCGGTGGTGCTCGCGCTGCTGCCGCTGGATCGCGGGTGGGTGGGTCGGCGGCTTGCCGCGATCCGGGACAGCGAACCGGCGGCCCGGATGCTCGGCGGCGACGTGGAACGCATTCGGGTCCTGGTCTTCACCGGTGGCGCGGCGGTGGCGGCGTTCGGCGGGGCGCTGTGGGTTTACGCGGCCGGGGTGTTCGACGCCGGCGACTTCGATCCGCTGCGCGGCCTGATCTGGTTGGCGGCGGCGACGGCCGTCGGCATCTCCAGTGCGCCGTCGCTGATCCTGGCGGCGGCCGGGATGGTGGCGGCGGACGCGGCCATTCCCGGGGCCTCCGCGATCATCGTAGGAATCGCGGTGTTGACGGTTCCGTGGCTTCGTGGTGAGCCGGTACAGCCGGAGGCCGCGCTATGACTGTGGCCATGCGGTGCTCTGAGGTGCGCGTGCGGTACGGCGGCATCGAGGTCCTGCACGGCGTGGGACTCGCGGTTCCATTCGGGGCCGTTACCGCACTCGTCGGCCCAAACGGTGCCGGGAAGTCCACACTGCTGAACTGGTGCGCGGGGGCTGCGAGCACGGCGACCAGCGCGGGCGGACGCTTAGAACTGACGCGTACGGCGGCAAGCGAGCCTCTCGCCGACGCCACATCTTGGTCCGCGACGCGTCGCGCGGCATCGGGTCTACGCGTGGTGCGCTCCGGCGTGAATGTGTTCCAGAGCCTGACGGTCAAGGAGAATCTGCTGGCCGGTGGCGAACCGGAGCGCGGTCCGGAGAGCGCTCTGGCGCTCTTCCCGGAGCTTGAGCCATTGCTCTCGCAGCGAGCTGCGACGCTGTCTGGTGGCCAGCGGCAATTGCTGGCGATCGCGACCGCTCTCGGCAGCCGATGGCGCGTGCTGCTCGTCGATGAGCCGGTTCAGGGCATAGCGCCAGAGTTGGCTGATCGCGTTTTCGGAGCGTTGGCCGCAGCGATTACGCCGGACCGTGCGGTACTGATCGCCGATCCGGTAACGCATCGCGCGGCGGCGGTTGCCGACTTTGTCTGGCGGTTGGAACGCGGCCGCATCGTCTTTGCGGGCGAAGCTGCGGAACTAGCGCGCGGTTCGAGCCCTGACACACCCCTAGGGTGCGTATGAGATCACCGGGCCGATAAAGCAGTTGGTGTTCATATCCGGCACCTGTGTTACCCAGCCGCCCTTGCCGCCCTCGGCAGAGTCCTGCCAGCGCGCGACGTTGAGGCAGCCGTTCTGCGTCGACTTCGGCGGTGAGACCACGAAGTCGGTTGGCAGGATCAGCCCGTGCGCGTCGTACTTTTGCGGTCGATTCATGAACTGTTCGACGCAGGCACGGGAAACGGATGCACCGCAGGACGCGACCGCGTCAGTCAGCCACTGCGCCGACGCCCAGCCTTCCAGCTCCCACATGGAGAGCTTGTCCTGCCGGTCCGGGAAATACTTCTGCATCGCGGCGCGGAAGGCGGCCACCGCGGGATATTTCGTGTCCGCGTAGTTGCGATCGGAGGACGTCGCATACAGCGCGTTGCGGCAGTGCGGCGCGCCGGAGTAGGTGCTCGCGACGGTCTGGTCCCAGCTCTGCACGGTGGTGACCTTGGCGATGAGACCGAGGCCGACCTGATCGATCGCCGCGCAGAGGCGGCCGTTGCCGCTGGTGTCGATGGCGTCGAAGACGACCTGCACTCCGCGCGCCTTGAGGTCGGACGCGGTGGCCGCGAAGTTCGGCAGCGCGAAGTCCACCTGCTCGTTGACGACGGAGTAACCGGCGGCGCGCAGGCCGGCGGCCGTGTACTGCGCGAAGCGGACCGAGTCGGGTTGGTTATACGCGACAACGGCCGCTACGTGCGCGCCTAGCCGCTGCTTGAAGTACTCGTACACCTCGGTGCCCCCGTACAGTCGGCCGTTCCAACCGACTGTGCCCTGACGCGGTTCGTCGGAGCCATAGATGGCGTAGAGGTGCGGGTACTGGTCGTATGCCTGCCCAATCGGTTGCCCGCCGACATCAGGCACGCCTTGTGAGCTGACGTACGCGGCGCCCGCGTATTCGAGGATCGAGTTGCCCGCAAAGGCGAAGACATGATCCGTGTCGATCAGCTTGTGCACACACTGCTTGTTGCCTAGACCACTTCCGCTGTCATCGCACTGGTCGACGACGATCTTGCGGCCGTTGACGCCGCCCGCGGCGTTGAGCGCGTCGAAGAAGGCGCGCGCTCCATAACCCGGTCCAGAGAAAGCGTCGACGCCCAGGGCGCTGGTGATCGAGTCGATCATCCCGACCTTGATCTGCGTCGCGGATACGCCGTCGATGAACACATTGGCCGGCGCGGCCGCAGATTGGCTGAACGCGCTGGCCGGCAGACGGGTTCCGCAGCCGGTGAGCGCGCCGAGCAGGAGGAAGGCGGCAGCAGCGCGCCGCGCGTTTGGGCTCTTAGCCACGCCGCTGGCCTTCCCCACAGGCACCGCTGCCATACCGCGGGGCCCTGCGGCGTGGGCTGAGTGGACCACGCCGTACGCCGGGCGGAGGATTGGCCTGTGTCTGACAACGAAAACACAGCGTCCGAGGACGCATTCGACGTCATCGTGATCGGCGCCGGCCCGGTCGGCGAGAACGTCGCCGACCGTACCCGCGCCGCCGGGCTGACCACCGCCCTGATCGAGAGCGAACTGGTCGGCGGCGAGTGCTCCTACTGGGCCTGTATGCCGAGCAAGGCGCTGCTGCGGCCGGTCGCCGCGCTGGCCGAGGCGCGTGCGGTGGCCGGTGCCCGCGAGGCGGTGACGGGCAAGCTCGACGCCGCCGCGGTGCTCGCCCGGCGCGACGAATTCACCTCGCACTGGAAGGACGACGGGCAGGTCGGCTGGGTTGATTCGATCGGTGCGGTGCTGATCCGCGGTCATGGGCGGCTCGCCGGGCCGCGCCGGGTCGAGGTCGACACGCCGGACGGCGGCGTACGGCGATTGGTGGCGCAGCACGCGGTAGCGGTGTGCACCGGCAGCGCCGCGCTCATCCCCGATCTGCCGGGCGTCCCCCAGGCCAAGCCGTGGACCAGCCGCGACGCGACCAGCGCCAAGGAGGTGCCCGGCCGGCTGGTGATCGTCGGCGGCGGCGTGGTCGGCGTCGAGATGGCCACCGCCTGGCGTGCGCTCGGCTCCGAGGTGACGCTACTGATCCGGGAGTCCGCGCCGCTGCCGCGGATGGAGCCCTTCGTCGGCGAGATGATCGCGGCCAGCCTGAGCGAATCGGGCGTCAAGGTGCGCACCGGCGTCAGCGTGACCGGGCTCGATCGGCCGACGCCTGATGGACCGGTCAGCGTGCTGCTGCAAGACGGTCAGAAGATCGACGCGGACGAGGTCCTGCTCGCCGTCGGTCGCACGCCGCGCACCGGCGATCTAGGTTTGCAGACCATCGGCCTGGAGCCCGGCTCCTGGCTGAAGGTGGACGACTCGTGCCGGGTGCAGGGCGTGGACGGCGACTGGCTGTTCGCGGTCGGCGACGCGAATCACCGTGCCTTGCTGACGCATCAGGGCAAGTATCAGTCGCGTATCGCGGGCGCGGCGATCGGTGCGCTGGCGCGTGGCGAATCGCTCGATCCGCGGCCGTGGAGCGCGCACGTGGCGACGGCCGACATCGCCGCGGTACCGCAGGTCATCTTCACCGAACCGGAGGTCGCGTCGGTCGGCAAAACCGCGGACGAGGCCCGCCGGGCTGGTGGCAATGTCCGGGTTGTCGACTACGACCTCGGCCAGGTCGCCGGAGCGTCGCTTTTCGCGGACGGATATCGGGGTAAGGCCCGCATGGTCGTCGATCTGGACCGCGCAGTCCTGCTCGGCGTGACCTTCGTCGGCTCCGGCGTCGGCGAGCTGCTGCACTCCGCGACGGTCGCGGTGGCGGGCGAAGTGCCGATCGACCGGCTTTGGCACGCCGTGCCGTCGTATCCGACGATGAGCGAGATTTGGCTGCGACTCTTGGAGACCTTCCGCGGCTGATCAGCCGCCGGGTCGATGAAGCAAGGAACGGAAGCAGCGCCATGTGTTGGAGCCCGACCGCGGACCTCGTCGCAGGATGCGCGATCACCGCGGTCGGAGCGCTGTGCATCGCTAGCCCGCGCCGAGCCCGCGACCTGCCGTTGGCCGCGCTTCCGGTGCTGCTGGGCGTGCATCAGCTGATCGAGTCTGTGGTCTGGCGCAACGCCGATAACGCAGCCGACGGCGGCGTCAATGCTCATGCGGTCGGCGGTACGGCGGTGCTGCTGTGGGTGGTGATCGCCTTTGCCCTGCTGCCAGCGTTCGTGCCGCTTGCAGTATGGAGTGCGGCCTCACACTGGAGTCGGTTTCGTATCGCACCATTCGTGCTTATCGGCTTTGCAGTCTCGGCAGCGCTCGGATACGTGATCGCCGCCGGTCCGGTATCCGCAGAGCCTGCCGGTCACACGATGCGTTACGGCGTACAGCCGATTCCCTTAGGTGTCTTGGTCATCATCGGCTATATCGTCGCGACTGTCGGTTCGCTGTTAGTCAGCGATCAGCCGGAGATCAGGCTGCTCGGACTCGTCATCGGCGCAGGTGCGTTGGCTTGCTACCTGCTCTGGCAAACCGAGTTCGTCTCCACCTGGTGCGCGTTGGCCGCCGTAACCAGTGCGCTGATTCTGCACTGGTTGCGGCGGCCAAGGAAACGCAGGCCCGCGCCCGATCCGCTTAGACGGTCACGGATTCCCGCTCGATGAGCTCGTCCAGCTCGGCCGGCTCGATGCCCTCAGCCGCACCGTCAGCCGCAGCCGCCGCGACCTCGCCCTCCGCCGAACCGTGTCCCGTGCGCCGGGCGTGGCGCGGCAGCAGGAAGCCGAGCGCGAAGGCGGCGGCGACCAGCGCGAGCGTGATCAGGGTGACCCGCTCGGCGGCGGCGAAGAAGGTGGCCGTCCCGGCGTGCGCGCCGATCATCCCGAAGAACACCGTGCCCAGACCGGCGACGCCGACCGAGGCGCCGAGCTGCTGCAGCGACTCCAGGATCGCCGAGGCCGAACCGATCTCGCGGTCGCTGATCTCGCCCATGATGATGTCGAAGAGCGGGACGAAGATCATGCCCATGCCGAGGCCGTAGCCGCCGAGCACCGGAGCCAGGCTCCAGCCGCTCAGACCGGTGTGTGAGTGTACGAACACCAGGTACAGGCCGATCAGGCTGGCCGCCATGATGATCAGGCCCAGGTGCACGATGCGGCGGCCCAGCTTGTGCATCATCGTGGCGCCGAAGCCGGAGCCGAAGAACGCGCCGACCGCCCACCAGAGCATGGCCAGCGCCGCGCGCACCGGGCTGTAGCCGAGGCCGAGCTGCAACAGCAGGCCGGTCACCAGGGAGAAGCCGACGATCGCGCCGAAGAAGACCAGGGTGAACAGGGTGCCGCCGGCGTAGGAGCGCTTGGTCAGGACACTGAACTCGACCAGCGTGCTCACGCCGCGGCGGGTGCGGCGGGCCTGGTGCGCGGCGAACAGGGCGAAGGCCGCGATCGCGCCCGCGCCGACCCCGGCGAGCCAGGACGGCCAGCCCAGCTCGCGGCCCTGGACCAGCGGGTAGACCAGCAGGAACATCGCGGCTCCGGCCAGCATCGCGCCAGTCCCGTCCAGCCGCGCGGTCCGGCCGGCCCGCGCGCCGCGCGGCAGCGCCTTCAGACCGGCGAGCAGCGCGAAGAGCGCCAGCGGAACGTTGATGCCGAAGACCATGCGCCAGCCGGTGCCGAACAGGTTCGCGTCGATCAGCGTGCCGGCCACGACCGGACCGAGGATGGTGGACAGGCCGATCACCGGGCCGAGCGCGCCGAACGCCTTGCCGAGTTCCCGCGGCGGGAACAGGTCGCGCAGCAGCCCGAAGCCCTGCGGGATCATCACCGCGCCGAACAGGCCCTGCACGACGCGCGCCGCGATGAGCAGTTGCGGATTCGGCGCGATGGCGCAGCCGAGCGAGGAGATCGCGAAGCCGGCGACGCCGATCATCAGCATATTGCGCCGGCCGAACAGGTCGCCGAGCCGCCCGCCGGTCATCAGACCGACGGCGAGGGCGAGGGTGTATCCGGCGGCGATCCATTGGATGTCCGAGTACGAGGCGCCCAGGTCGGTGCGGATCGACGGCGCCGCGACGTTGACGATCGTCGAGTCCAGCAGGTTCATGATGAGCGCGGCCAGGACCGCGAAGAAGCCGAGCCAGCGGTGGGCCGGGGCCGGTGCGGTTGCGCCGGTCGTGGCCTCGGTCTCAGTCTCCGCACTTGTCATCACGACCTCCGCTGTCGCGCTCTTCAGGACTGCCGGGTTCGCTGTGTTTTCCATGCCTCAAGCTTCGCGCGCAATCAGGAACACTTGGTTCCTAATATGCAGGCAGAATCAGTCGCATGTTGGAGACCTCGGCACGACTGCTGCGGCTGCTGTCGCTGTTGCAGACCCCGCGCGAGTGGACCGGCTCTGAGCTGGCCGATCGCCTCGGCGTGACCACGCGAACGGTGCGCAACGATGTTGGCCGGCTGCGCGACCTCGGCTATCCGGTGCACGCGACGCGTGGCGCGGTAGGGGGGTACAAACTCGCGGCCGGAGCGAATGTGCCGCCGCTGCTGCTCGACGACGAGGAGGCGGTCGCCGTCGCGGTCGGGCTGCGTACCGCGACGGTCGGCTCGGTGGCCGGGATCGAGGAATCGGCGCTGCGTGCGCTCGCGAAGCTGGAGCAGGTTCTTCCGGACCGGTTGCGCCGGCGCATCAATACGCTGCAGAGCTACACGGTCGCGGTCCCGCCGGCTCCGGACCGCAAGGGCTCGCGGGTCTCCGCGGAGGTGCTGACCACGATCACCGCGGCCTGTCGCGATCGAGAGCGGTTGCGCTTCGACTACCGTTCGCACGACGGGACCGCGAGTCGCCGCGACGTCGAACCCTATCGCCTGGTGAACTGGGGTCGGCGGTGGTACCTGGTCGCCTGGGACGTTCAGCGCGGCGCCTGGCGCACGTACCGGGTTGACCGCGTCGAGCCGCGAGTGCCAACCGGGCCGCGTTTCGTTCCGCGAGAGCTGCCCGACGAGGACTTGGCCGGCTATGTCGCGCGCGGCGTGTCGACCGCCGCGTGGCGATACCGAGTGCGGATCACCGTGCACGCTTCAGCCGAGTTCATAGCGGACCGGCTGCCGCCGTCGCTCGGTCCGGTGGAGGCGGTCGACCAGGACACCTGCGCGGTTGTGCTGGGCAACAACGACGTGGAGATGCTCGCGGTCTGGCTCGGCGCGCTCGGCCGGGACTTCGAGTTCGACCTCGACGAGGCTCCCGAGCTGGCTGAGCATCTACGAGTGTTGGCCGATAGATATGGCCGCGCCGCGGGCGGCTTGTCAGCTGCCCGCGGCGCGGAACCTACTCCCGCGTAATGGCGGACGCGGGGATTCAGGACAGATCCGGGTTCGGCGATCCGACTGCCGGCACTGTCAGTGGCGCAGGGTCAGGAAGCGGTGCACCAGCGGCCAGTAGCCGTGTCCCGCGTTGGCCAGGACGCTCTCGACCTGACCGGCCAGGTAGTTGACCTGGCCCGCGATCTGGTCCGCCGAGGCGTTCGACCAGTAGAGCGACCACAGCTGGCGGTCGATGCCCCACAGCTTGAGCTGGTCGGACCAGCTGAGCACGGTCGGCTTGGCCATGATGAACTGGTAGGCCACGCCGAGGGTCTGGCAGTTGACGCAGTCCACGTTGACCGCGGAGCCGTAGTTGTCCACGTTCACCGAGGACGGCACCTTGCCGTCGGCGAGGATCTGGAACGCGATGGCGACGCTGTGGCAGCCGGTGCAGTGGCTGGAGTCGGCGTCGGCGACGTTCGAGGCGTTGATGGAGCCGCTGAACAGCTGCCGGACCTGGAACGACACGTCGAAGGCGTGGCGGTGCCCCGCAGTGGCTCTGCTGTGCGCGTAGTTGGACGCGGAGGCGGCCTGGGCGGTGCCCCCGGCGATCAGGGTGCTGAGTCCCACGACCACCGCGGCGACAAAGGCCACGGCCCGCTTCGGACGGAGTTTCATGGCTGTTCCCTTCTGAGGCTGCGGTTTCTGGTTCTGCGTGTCGGGGCGGTCAGCGCCGATGCCGGCCGCGAGGTTTCTGCCGGGCGCTGCGTGCGCGCGTCCAGCTCGCGTTCACCGCGTGTGCGGACAGGCGCGAGCAGCGGACGAGGACTTTGGCGGCGAGCCAGGTCAGGCCGATCGCGGGGATGGCGAGCAGCAGCACGCCGATCGCGTCCAGCGTCATCTGCGACCACTGATGACTGAGCGCGTCGTCGTGTACCGCGCGCGCGAAGGCTTTGCCTGAGGCGATCTCCGTGCGGGTGAGCGAGGGCAGGTGCCAAAGCAGCCAGGCCAACTCGCCGAGCAGCAGCGGAAGCGTGACCAGCACCCACGCGGTCACGGCCACCCGCACGCCGCGCCGCAGGTCGCTGGGACCGCCTGCGGCGCGGCCCCCGGGGCGCAGACCGGCTGGGATCAGGCCGCGCAGGATCGGGCGGATCCGGCCGAACAGGTCCGGCACTCCGGCGAGGTCCGCCAGCAGGAAGTAGCCGTCGAAGCGCAGCACCGGCAGCAGCTGGTCGACGATCTCGAAGTGCACGAACAGGATCGCGGCCAGGAACACCGGCCGGCCGGTGCCGGCGTAGCAGCCGGCGAGGGCGAGGATGAAGATCGTGTTGAAGTAGACGCCGCCGAGATCGGTCCGTAGCCGCCCGGCCCGGCCGACCCGGTACACGTCGGTGACGTCCGTGTAGAGCGTGGGCCAGATCAGGAAGATACCGAAGCCGATGCGGCCTGGCTTGGCGCCGGAGTAATGGCACGCCGAAGCGTGTCCGAACTCGTGGAAGAGCGCGGATGCCAGGCCGAGGCTCAGCACGATGACGATGAGCAGCGGTTCCTTGAGCACCGAGACCAGCGGGCCGGCCGCGCCGCGCAGGGCGAACAGCCAGACATCGAGCGCGACGGCGGCGAGGAGCACCGCGGCGACGATGAACGGCCGGTGCAGCCAGGCCAATGTCCGTGCGAGGAACCCGACCTGGCGTGCGCCGAGAAGTGTGCCGTGTCCGCGCAGCGCGAGCAGCAGGTCGGTGCGCGGCAGCGGCGTCTGCAGGCCGTCGTCGGGCAGCACGAGCCCGGCCGGCTTGAGCTTGTTGTCGATCAGGAACGCGAGGTTCTCGGCGGTGACCTCGCGGCCGAAGCCGGCGGTCACCCGGTCCGCGATCGCGCGAAGGTCGCTGGAACCGTCGACGCCGCGTAGCGCCAGGTCGAGCAGGAGGGTCAGTTGGACTACCTGGCCGTCGGCGCGCCGCACGAGGTAGCGCGGCTCCGCGTAACCCGAGCCCAGATACTCGCCGAAGAAGTCGAGGCCGGGAGCCGGCTTGGGCACCCGCGCCGCGACGGCCGCTGCGGATTCGGTTTCGGCCGCGGATTCGGCCGCGACCCCGATTTCGGCGGGCGGCGCGGTCTCGGCCGGCGGCTGCGCAGGCGACGCGGCGCTGGGCTGGATCTGCGCACGGGAACCGGTTTCCTCCGGGGACTGGGTGCGAGTTCGCGGTTCGGTCTGCGGCTGGGCGATGGTCATCGCTGGTCCTCACTCAGGCGGTTCGGTGGCGGGGGCCGGAGGATCTGGGCCCCCGCCACCGAGGGATCCGCTAGCCGATGTTGATGCTCTGTCCGGCCGCGGCCGTGGCGCTGGAGCAGAAGCTGCCGAGGTTCAGCGCGACCGCCGAGTTGTGGGCGTTGACCCAGGCCACGGTCACGCTGCCGAGCGCCTCGCGGCGGGGCAGCAGCGTTACGGTCTGCTCGCGCAGTTCGGTGACGTTCATGTGTTTTCCTTACTGGCTTTCGATGGACGGGAACACCGCGCTCAGGGCCACGGGTCACCCGATGTTGATGCTCTGAAGCGCCACCGCGGTCGCGCTTGAGCCGCCGGAGAAGACGTTGGCGGCCAACGCCGTGTTGTAGGCGTTGACGCTGGCGAGGGTCAGCCTGAAGTAGTGCAGTGCCTCGCGGCCGGGCAGCAGCTCGACCGGCTGCTCACGCAGTTCCTTGAGTTCCATGAAAGTCACCTCCTTTACCGGAACCGTTGGACTCACATACCTGCATTACGGCACCGTCCACCGCGCTTGTCAAGACGATACGTATCGTTTCTTTTGTTGTATCTTGACTGTCCGCACAGGTACCGCGCGCGCGAGTCTCCGGTACTCTGGTCTGACCCCCACCGCTCCGCGAGACGGTCCGTCTAAACAGCCCGCACCTGGACTGACACCAGGACCGTCGGCACGGCGCCATCCCGAGAAGGCACCCAGCCGCGATGCCGAACCAGCCGCCGAGCGCGGGTCCGCCGCCGTCCACCGGCCGGGCCCGCAACCCGCACACCCACCAGGCGATCCTGGACGCCACGGTGGAACTGCTCGGCGAGATCGGCTACCAGGACCTGAGCATCGAGCGGGTCGCCGCGCGGGCCGGCGTCGGCAAGGCGACGATCTACCGCTGGTGGAACTCC
>DASUAR010000197.1:0-2340 GCA_035763685.1 Actinocrinis sp.
GCTTGTCCGCGTTGCGCTCGAGGTCCTCGAGCCCGCCGCACATGAAGAACGCCTGCTCCGGCACGTGGTCGTACTTGCCCTCGGTCAGCGCCTTGAAGGCCTCCAGCGTCTCCGCCAGCGGCACGAAGGAGCCCGGCTGCCCGGTGAAGGCCTCGGCCACGAACATGTTCTGCGAGAGGAAGCGCTCGATGCGCCGCGCCCGCTGCACGGTGACCTTGTCCTCCTCACCGAGCTCGTCGATGCCGAGGATCGCGATGATGTCCTGCAGCTCCTGGTAGCGCTGCAGGATCCGCTTGACCTCGAAGGCGACGTCGTAGTGCTCCTGCCCGACGTACTGCGCGTCGAGGATCCGGCTGGTCGAGTCCAGCGGGTCGACGGCCGGGTAGATGCCCTTCTCCGAGATCGGCCGGGAGAGCACGGTGGTCGCGTCGAGGTGGGCGAACGTGGTGTGCGGCGCCGGGTCGGTGATGTCGTCGGCCGGGACGTAGATGGCCTGCATGCTCGTGATGGAGTGACCACGAGTGGAGGTGATGCGCTCCTGCAGCTGGCCCATCTCGTCGGCCAGCGTGGGCTGGTAACCCACGGCCGACGGCATCCGGCCGAGCAGCGTGGACACCTCGGACCCGGCCTGGGTGAACCGGAAGATGTTGTCGATGAACAGCAGCACGTCCTGGCCCTGGACGTCGCGGAAGTACTCCGCCATGGTCAGCGCGGCCAGGCCGACCCGCAGCCGGGTGCCCGGCGGCTCGTCCATCTGGCCGAACACCAGGGCGGTGTCCGCGATGACGCCGGACTCGGTCATCTCCAGGAACAGGTCGTTGCCCTCGCGGGTGCGCTCCCCCACCCCGGCGAAGCAGGACACGCCGCCGAAGTTCTGGGCGACCCGGCGGATCATCTCCTGGATGAGCACCGTCTTGCCCACGCCGGCCCCGCCGAACAGGCCGATCTTCCCGCCCAGCACGTACGGGGTGAGCAGGTCGATGACCTTGATGCCGGTGGTGAACATCTGGGTCCGCGGCTCGAGCTGGTCGAGCGGCGGCGGGTCGCGGTGGATCGGCCAGCGCTCCTGGATGTCCAGCGACGAGGTGGGCACGTCGAGGGACTCGCCCAGCGCGTTGAACACGTGTCCCTTGGTGACGTCACCCACCGGCACCGAGATCGGCGCGCCGGTGTTAATCACCTCGGCCCCGCGGACCAGGCCGTCGGTGGGCTGCATGGAAATGGCGCGGACGATGTTGTCGCCGATGTGCTGCTCGACCTCGAGGGTCAGCGTACGCGTGGTGTCGCCGATGGTGACGTCCACGTGCAGCGCGTAGTAGATCTCCGGCATGTGCTCCGCCGGGAATTCCACGTCCACGACGGGGCCGATGACCCGCGCGACGCGGCCGGCGCCGACGGCGGCTTCGCCGCTCTCGGCGGTGTTTTCTACGGTCGCGGTCATGTGTTCCTCACTCACTCGTTGCGCTTGCGTCGGCCAGGGCGTTGGCGCCGCCCACGATCTCGCTGATTTCCTGGGTGATCTCGGCCTGCCGCGCGTTGTTCGCCTCACGGGTCAGGGTCTCGAGGAGATCGTTCGCGTTGTCGGTGGCCGCCTTCATGGCCCGGCGCCGCGAGGCCAGCTCAGACGCTGCTGCCTCCAGCATCGCGTAGTAAACCCGGCTCGCCACGTACTGCGGCATCAGGGCGTTGAGGACTTCCTCGGGCCCGGGTTCGAACTCGTACTGGGGCAGCGGCCCGGACGGTCCCGGTTCGTCGGTTTCCTTGATCTCGAGCGGCAGCAGCCTGCGCACCGAGGGCCGCTGGGTCAGCATGGACACGAAGTCGGTGGCGACCAGGTGGACCTCGTCCACGCCGCCGTCGTCCGCCCCGGCGTTGAAGGCCTCGATCAGCAGGTCGGAGATGACCTCCGCGTCCCCGTAGCGCGGCGCGGCGGAGAAGCCGTCCCAGTTGCCCGCCAGGTCGAGCTCGCGGAACCGGTGCCAGCCGATGCCCTTGCGGCCGGTCACGTACAGCACCGGATCGACGTTGTCCTCGCGCAGTGCCGCCCGCAGCCGGGAGGCCTCCCGCAGCACGTTGGCGTTGTAGGCGCCGGCGAAGCCCTGGTCGCTGGTGATGATGAGCACCGCGGCCCGTCGCCGGCTCTCCGGCTCCTTGGTGAACGGGTGGTCGATCGTGGTCGAGCGGCTGATCACCGCCTCCACCGCGTTGGTGAGCTCCCGCGCGTACGGCTCGGCGGCGCGCATCTGCTGCTGCGCCTTGACGATCCGGGACGACGCGATCAGCTCCTGGGCGCGGGTGATCTTGGCGATGGACTGCACCGAGGAGATCCGCCGCCTGACG
>DASUAR010000198.1:0-19154 GCA_035763685.1 Actinocrinis sp.
CGGGTCAGCCGGCGCAGCGGGGTGTCCAGGATGTAGTTCGCCTGAACCTCCGTCAGCTCGAACTGCGACATCAGCCGCTCGCGCGCGTTCGCCGCGTTCTCCGAGGTGCGGATCGTCTGGATCACCGCGTCGATGTTCAACAGCGCGATCAGCAGGCCGTCGACCAGGTGCATCCGGTCGGTGCGCTTGCGCCGGCGGAACTCGCTGCGCCGCCGCACCACCTCGAAGCGGTGGTCCAGGTAGACCTCGAGCAGTTCCTTCAGACCCAGGGTGAGCGGCTGCCCGTCCACCAGCGCCACGTTGTTGATGCCGAAGGACTCCTCAAGCGGGGTCAGCTTGTACAGCTGCGCCAGGATCGCCTCGGGGTTGAACCCGTTCTTGGCCTCGATGACCAGACGCAGCCCGTTGGTCCGGTCGGTCAGGTCCTTCAGGTCCGAGATGCCGAGGATCTTCTTGCTCTGCACCAGCTCCTTGACCTTGGCGATCACCCGCTCCGGGCCGACGTTGTACGGCAGCTCGGTGACCACGATGCCCTTGCGCCGGTTGGGCAGCGTCTCCACGTGCGCGGTTGCCCGCATCCGGAACACACCGCGGCCGGACTCATACGCATCCCGCACGCCGTCGAGCCCGACGATCCGGCCGCCGGTCGGCAGGTCCGGGCCGGGCACGATCCGCATCAACTCCTCGAGCGAGGCCTCCGGCTTCTTGATCAGGTGCCTGGCCGCCGCGATCACCTCGCCGAGGTTGTGCGGCGGCATGTTCGTCGCCATCCCGACCGCGATCCCGGCCGCGCCGTTGACCAGCAGGTTCGGGTACGCGGCCGGCAGCACCTCCGGCTCGGTCTCCTGGCCGTCGTAGTTCGGGCCGAAGTCGACCGTGTCCTCGTCGATGTCCGCGGTCATCAGCAACGAGGCCGGGGTCAGCCGCGCCTCGGTGTACCGCATCGCGGCCGGCGGGTCGTCATTGCCGAGCGAGCCGAAGTTCCCGTGCCCGTCGACCAGCGGCACCCGCATCGAGAACGGCTGCGCCATCCGCACCAGCGTGTCGTAGATCGGTCCGTCGCCGTGCGGGTGCAGCCGGCCCATCACCTCGCCGACCACGCGCGCCGACTTCACGAAGCCGCGGTCGGGCCGCAGCCCCATCTCGTTCATCTGGTACAGCACCCGGCGGTGCACCGGCTTGAGCCCGTCGCGGGCGTCCGGCAGCGCGCGCGAGTAGATGACCGAGTAGGAGTACTCCAGGTAGGAGTTGGACATCTCCTCGGTCACGTCGATCTCGACGATCCGCTCCTCGAACGGCTCGTCAGTCTCCTGGGGTGCGCTGCGGCGGGCCATGGCTGCGCTGCTCCTGTGCTGGTAGGGATGCTGCTAGCGGCCTATTGTGCCCCGTCGTACCGACAGCCTCGAACAGCGGCCAGGTAGGGCGCGTATCCGGTCGTGTCCAGGTTTCTCCGGATGGCTCCGGTGAATACGCGGAGAAGTTCTGCGGGCTGTCTGGACGTGGGCGGTGGGGTGGCGGGCGCCGCGGAGGCCGCGGCCCCTCAGTTCTACCCGAGTTTCCTTGGTACCGGGCGCGGTGCGCCGGTCCGCCGCCGTGCGCCCCGTCGGCGCCGCCGACCAGATCAGCCACAGCGTCGCATCGACCTCTGCGGCGGCGCCTGCCCCGACCTATGGCTGTCCGGCATTGATCGGTGCTACTTTTCGCAGAGGTCGATGACGGGCGATCCACTGTTGCTTACGGGGGAGCGGGTGTCATGAGTGTTGCCGGAATCATTGGAGACGTCAGCGGCGACGGGTATGCGGACTTGGTCGTCATGCGGCCGGACGGCATTCTGCTGCTCTACCCGAACAACATCAACAGCAGCAGTCAGAACCCGAAGTTGCCCTTCACCACGGGCACGCAGATTCGCACCGGGTTCAACGCATTCGACATCATCCGCTGCGCCGATATCAGCCCCGACGGCACCCTGATGTACTACCCGAACGCCTTCGCTCAGACCCCCGCGAAGCCCTACTCCAGCGCGGTCGCCGTGGGCACCGGGTTCCAGGTCTTCGACCTGATCGCGCTGGGCGACTTCACCGGCTTCGGCTACGTGCAACTGTTCGGCCGCAAGCCCGACGGCACCATCTGGCTGTGCGCCCCTCGGTCGTCGGCTCACAGGTCGACTTCGGCACCGCCGCCAACGCGGTCCAGTTGGGCGCCGGCTTCCAGGAGTTCGACCGGATCGCGGTCGGCGACTACAACGGCGACCGCTACGCCGATCTGCTCGGCCGCCGCCGCGACGGGACCTTGCGGTACTACCCGAACCAGTGGGCCGCCCAATCGCAGTTCTTCACCGGAGAGAGCGGGATACCGGCCGGCACCGGCTTCCAGATCTTCAACAAGGTCGCCTGAGGCCGCGCTCGAAGCGAGGGGATATCGTTGCCGCCCCACTACCGGACCGAAGGCTGCGGGTGGAGCTTCGAGAACCCGACGAACTCGGCCAACTGGACGCTCAAGTCCACCGGCCTCTACGCGTTCCGCCTGCACGGCCCGAACGGCATGCACTACGACATCCCGTTCGTCGTGACCCCGGGCGCGAACGACACGAAGGCGCCGTTCGCCGTGCTGCTGCCGTACAACACCTACAACGCCTGGGGCGGGCACGACAAGTACAACCAGCCCACCGCCGACCGGTGGACCTCCTCGTTCATGCGGCCGAGCAACGTGGTCAACATCGATCCGAACGGCCACATCAGCCACACCCTGTTCAACGACCTGTTCCTGCTGAGTTGGATGGACCAGAAAGGCATCCAGTACGACTGCTACATCGACGCGGACCTGGACTCGGGCAACCTCGACCATACGAAGAACTTCCTGCTCGACAACACCACGCTGGATGTCGGCAGCACCTTCGGGGCCACCGCGTACAACACCGCCGCGAACGGCTGGGAGTGCGACAACGCCGTCCAGAGCGAATCCGCCACGTTCACCAAGGTGGCCACCGGCACCGCAGGCGGCGGGGACCTGACCTTCCGGACCCTGCCCGGCAACGGCTGGATCTTCACAGCGGGCTCGATCAACTTCAACAGCGCCCTGCCGTACGACGCGAACATCTCGCAGATCCTGTACAACGCCTTCAACTACACGCCCCCCTCGGCATAGGGGAGTGTGTCGAGAAAGGCAGAGTTCGCCATTCGGTTGGGCAGCGGGACGGGCAGCGCCGAGGCCCGCACGGCCGTCTACGCAGCGGTCCGTGACAGAACCGTTCCGTGCTGCAGCGGTGACCGAGCTCGACCCGGTAGGTTACCGTCGGACAGCGTGTTTTGGAGGGTCGGAAGCTCGCGCGCTGATTCGCTGGTCCGCTCCGCCGCCGAGGTTGGTGATCTGGATTTCCACGTCAGCGCTGCGTCGGGTGTGGTGGCTCGCGTCGCCACGTTCGCTTTGGGGACGCCACGGCATTACGGCCCGGACGAACCGGCCCACGTCATGCGGGCCGCGGCTACCGTCCGGCTGGAGGTGTCGAACTACCGCAACCGCCAGGCGATGATCGGCCCCGCTTATCTGACGCCCGTCTGGCTGCCGGAGAACTGGGCGCTCTGGGGCGACCAGACGGAGCTGTTCACCGGACACGGCGGCCATCCGCGGTGCACCGGACCGGACGCGGCCCGCCTGGACCAGATCGACGTGGTGTCCACGCGCGAGTATGCGAAGTCGTCGAGCCCTTGTGAAGTGCTCTCTGCCACCTATGAGGGTTCTTACAGCCCGGTCTACTACCTGCTGGTCGGAGCACCGAGTCTGTTCATGGGCTACGACAAGGGCGGATACGCGATGCGGCTGATGTCCGCGCTGGTCTGCGCCCTGCTGCTGGCCTCGGCGGTTCGCACAGCGGCGGAGAACCGTGCCAGGCGAGCGGCTACGCTCGGGGTGATCGCCGCCGCGACGCCCGCCGCGCTGTTCATCTCCGGGGTGGTAAACCCGAGCGCGACCGAGATCACGGGGGCGCTCTTGACCTGGACCGTGCTGTTCGCGTTTGCCCTTGACCCCGATCCGGCGCTGCGCCGACGCAGGCTGATCCGGCTCGCTGCGGGTTGCTCTCTGCTGATGACCTCGCGGACGCTCGGCCCGCTCTGGGTGTGCGCCGCCTTCGCCATCGCCGCGCTGACCGCGCTTACTGAGCCGACCGGGATCGCTGCACCGGCTGAAGCGGCGTCCGCACCTGCCTGCGCTGAGCCTGACGCCGGCCGGCCGGGCCGACATTTTGGGCACGGGAGCGTTCATCGGCCTGGCTGCCTGCTTGGCGGTTGGCTGGGACCTGTACGCCGGCGGCACGAGCGTCACGGGCGGAGGACACCGGACACCGCTGCACGTCGCGGCGGTCAAGGTACTGGGGTCCACCTGGTTCTACATCCGGCAGGAGGTCGGGCAGTTCGGCTGGGGTTACCAGCTCTCGCCAGTCCCGATCATCCTGGCCGGCGCAGCGCTCGTGGTCGGGCTCGTGCTGGCGGCTTGCTCGGTCGTGCCACGGCGGCTGGTCGGGCTACTGGCCTTGGTGGCCGCCGCCGCGCTTTTCATCGGCATCCCGCTGAACGCGCCCGACTACAGGACTCTGGTCTGGATCGGCCGCTACCAGCTGCCCATGTTCGTAGCCCTGCCGGTGCTGTCCGGCTTCCTGCTCGGCGCCTACGCACCGCAAGCGCTGCGCGGGCCCCGGGCGCGGACTCGGCCGATCCGGCTGCTGCGCGGCGCGATCCAGTTCGCACCCTGGGTGTTCGCGCTGCTCACGGCGATCTCCCTGGTTGGCTTCTACGTTTCGCTGGCGCTGCAGTATTCGGGCGGCTACCGGAATCCGCTACCGGTCCCCGCCGGCTGGCGGCCGCCGATCGGCTGGGCCCCAGTTTCGGCCATGTGCGCGGTGGGAGTCGCGCTGCTCGTCTGGCTGGTGTTGCGCGCGTCGCTGCCCGCCCGACCAGCTGCGGCAGCAAGCGCCGCGCGATCCGAAGCCGACATCAGCGAGTGTCTGGAGAACCGTCCCGCTTAGGCTCGGCCGCAAAGCCCTTCGGGATGAGCGCCTGAGATCGCGCCGTGAGCAGCGGCGTACAGGCAGGTAACCGAGCATCCGGTTCTGGTGACTGAGCCACACGGTGACAGAACCGCGCGGGTCCGGCCACGACGCCCGGAAACCGGCCGCGACCCGATGTGCGCGCCCGAGCCTCGGCAGTGCGAGGATTGGCCTATGCCCCAGAGAACCGACTCCGGCGCCCTCGACCCCGGTCTGCGCGCCTCCATCGAGCGCAGCGGCTATTACCCGGCGCTGGTTGCCGAGGCGGTCGAGACCGCGCTCGGCGGCGAACCGGTCATCAGCCATCTGGTCCACCAGGAGACCACCTTCGACGCCGAGGAGGTGCGCCGCCACGTCACCGTGCTCGCGCTGACCCAACGGCGCCTCGTGGTCGGCCACACCGACGAGCACGGCACCGAGCCGGAACTCGACGGAGTGGACTCCCAGGTGGGCTCGTACGCTTCCACCTCGACCGAGACCGTGCGGCTCGACCGGGTGTCAACGGTCGTCGTCACCAGGGTTGTGGATGATCCGGCGAAGCACGTGAAGGGCACGCTCCCGCGCGAGGTCGTGCTCACCGTCGGCTGGGGGGCGGTGGGCAGAGTGGACCTCGAACCGGCCAACTGCGGTGACCCGCACTGCGAGGCAGACCACGGGTATACCGGCACTGTCACGGGCGACGACCTCTCGCTTAGGGTGTCGACCGGTGCGGACGGCCCGGATGCGGTACGGATGACGCTTGAGTTCGCTCAGGCGCTCGCGGCTGCCACCGTCGAACTCGGCTCAGCTGGACGCGGGTAGCGGCGTGGACGCGGGGGCGGCCGACGGGGAGGCCGGGTTCGACTACCCGGCTTACGGCACGGGCGCACTGTGTGACGTGCTGCCCGCGATCGGCGCCGCGCTCGGCGTGTCCGCATCCCCGTCGAAGACCACGACCGCTGATCTGTGGGAGCTGCATCCGGTCCGCCGCGCGTGCCTGTTCCTGGTCGACGGAATGGGCAGCGAGCTGATCCTCAAGAACGCCGACGCGGCGCCCTACCTCGCGGCGTTGTTGCAGAACGGACCGCAGGGCATCGGACCGCAGGGCGTCGGCCGCACGCTCACCGCCGGCTTCCCCTCCACGACCTCCACCTCGCTCTCCTCGATCGGCACCGGCCTGCCGCCCGGCGCGCACGGGATGCTCGGCTACAAGCTCATGGTGCCGGGCACCGGGAAGTTGATGAACTTCCTGAAATGGGATCAGGACGTGGATCCGCTGAAGTGGCAGCCCCAGGAGACGATGTTCGAACGGCTGCGCCGGGCCGGGGTCGCGGTCACCCACGTCTCCTCTCCGCGCTTCGCCGAGTCCGGCCTGACCCGCTCGGTGTTCCGCGGTGCTCGCTTCTCCGGGGCCGAGCCGCCGGACGTGCGGGCCGAGCGGGCCCTGCAGGCGCTTGAGGAGCCCGACCCGGCCCTCGTCTATCTGTATTACTCGGATCTTGATTTCGTAGGACACGCGGCGGGCGTCGGCTCGCAGGCCTGGCGCGACCAACTCGGCTACGTCGACGCGTTGGTGCAGTGGCTCGCCGAGCGGCTGCCGCAGGATTCGTCGCTTTATGTGATCGCGGATCACGGCATGCTCGACGTGCCCGTGGAGCATCGCATCGACGCCGACACCGACTGGGAGCTTCGGGCCGGTGTCGCCTTGCTCGGCGGTGAGGCACGGGCCCGGCATGTATACGCACACTCCGGCGCGGCGCGCGACGTGCTCGCGATCTGGTCGGAACGCCTCGACGGCGTCGCGGCGGTGCGCTCCCGCGAGGATGCCATCGCCGAGGGCTGGTTCGGTTCCGGCGTGGATCCGAGCATGCGCGACCGGATCGGCGACGTGGTGGTCGCGATGCGCGGGGACTGGGCGGTGGTCGCGTCCGAACGCGAGGTGGTCGAGACCCGGCTGATCGGCATGCACGGTTCGATGACCGCGGCCGAACGGCTGGTTCCGCTGCTGGAAGTGCGAGGATGAGGTGATATGACGTCTGAATCGGTAGACCGCGCGCCGCTGATTTCCGCCGAACGGCTCGCCGAACAACTCGGCGTAGGCAAGGCGGCGGCGCCGAGCGGGACCGTGACGCTGCTCGACGTGCGCTGGTCGCTGACCGGTCCGCCGGGACGCGACCTCTACTCCGCCGGTCACATCCCGGGCGCGCGCTTCGTCGACCTCGATCACCAACTCGCCGGACCGCAAGGGCCGAACGGCGCAGGAGGCCGGCATCCGCTGCCCGGCGCAGAGGACTTTCAGGCCGCGATGCGATCGCTGGGCGTATCGGATGACCGGCCAGTCGTCGTGTACGACGCGGCCGACGCAGCGGCTGCGGCGCGTGCGTGGTGGTTGCTGCGGTACTTCAGCCACTCCGACGTAAGGGTGCTCGACGGCGGATACGCCGCATGGTCGGCAGCCGGCCTGCCAACAGTCTCCGGCGACGCACCGGGCACCTCTGAACTCGGCGCCGCGACCGGTACCGGGAACTTCATCGCGGTACCGGGCGCAATGCCGGTCATCGACGCCGACGCGGCCGCCAAGCTCGCGATCGAGGGAGTGCTGCTCGACGCGCGCGCCGCGGCCAGGTTCCGCGGCGACGTGGAGCCGATCGACCCGGTCGCCGGACACATCCCCGGCGCGGTCAGCGCGCCGACCCGCGACAACGTCGGACCGGACGACCGGTTCCTGCCGTCCGAGATCCTGCGCACCCGCTTCGCCTCGCTCGGCGCCAATGGGATGAACGGCCGCGAGGTCGGCGTGTACTGCGGGTCAGGGGTGACCGCCGCGCACGAGGTGCTCGCGCTTGAGCTGTCCGGAATCAGGGCCGCGCTTTACCCGGGCTCATGGTCGGATTGGATTACCAACCCGAATCGGCCCGTCAGCACGGGGGAATGAGCTCCGGGCAATGACCGCCGGGGTCACTCCCCGCCCTTGTCCTCCTCGCCGGCCTGCTGCTCGTCCGACTTCTTCTCGTTCTTCTCGTCCTCGTTGAACATGTCGGCCAGCCCGGACATGTCGATCTCGTCCCGGTGCACAAAGCCGTCCGGGTCGTCCAGGTCCTGCGCGGTCGGCAGCAGATCCGGATGCGCCCACAGGTCGTCGCGCCCGTCGATGCCGCGCGCGTCCCCGAGCGAAGCCCACAGCCGGGACGCATCGCGCAACCGCCGCGGTCGCATCTCCAGGCCGACCAATGCCGAGAAGGTCTGCTCCGCGGGCCCGCCGGAAGCCCGGCGCCGCCGCAGCGTCTCACGCAGCGCGGCCGCGTGCGGCAGGTTCGGTGCGGCCGCCGCGTTGACCACCGCGTCCACCCAACCCTCGGTCAGCGCCAGGATCGTCTCCAGCCTGGCCAGTGCGGCGCGCTGCTGCGGAGTGTCGGGCGCGGTGAAGGTGATGCCTTCCTCGAACACGCTCTGCAGGTCGGCCAGACCCTCCGGAGACTGCGCGTTGCGCATCAGCTCCTCGATGCGGCCCTGGTCCACGGTGATCCCGCGCGCGTACGCCTCAACCGCGCCCAGGACGTGCGCCTTAAGCCACGGCACGTGCGCGAACAGGCGGTGATAGGCGACCTCACGCATCGCCAGGTACAGCCGCACCTCAGTCGCCGGGATCTCCAGCCCCGCGCTGAACGCCGTGACGTTCGCCGGCAGCAGCACCGCCTTGCCGTCCGGGCCCAGCGGAAGGCCGATGTCCGAGGAACCGAGCACCTCGGTGGCCAGCTGCGCCAGCGCCGTGCCGACCTGATGCCCGAACAGCGAGCCGCCCATCTGCCGCACGATCCCGGTGATCGGCGCGGCGGCTCCGGCCGCGGCCTCCGGCAGCAGTCCGCTCATCGCACCGGTCATCCGCTCCGCCACCGGCTCGACCAGCTGCTTCCAGACCGGCAGCGTCTTCTCGATCCACTCGGCGCGGCTCCAGGCCAGCGCCCCGGTGGTGCCGGCCGGCAGCGCGGTCGCCTCGTCGAGCCAATGTTCGGCGAGCCGCACCGCGTCCTCGATCGGGCTCAGCTCACCGGAGGTCGGGGTCGGATCCGGCTGCGAAGCGGACACCGTGCGCGCGACGTCCCGGGCCAGCGCCCAGTTCACCGGGCCCTCGCCGCTGTTCATCAGCGACTGGATGCGGCCCATCATCATCATGAGCATCTGCGGGTCGAAGCCGGGCATCTGCTGCCCGAGCCCCGCGGCGAACTTGGACAGCGACTCGCCCATGTCCCCGCCCGCCGCGCCGCCGAGACCGAGCGCGCCAAGCAGCCCGGCCAGCGGGTTCGCCCCGGCCTCCGCGTCGCCCGCACCCTGCTGCGCGCCCGCCTCCGGCCGTTCTTGACCGCCACGTTCGGCCTGCTCACGGGCCGAACGTTGCTGCGCCTCTGTCGCCTCGCGCTCGACGTCGGCACCGAGGCCCTCCAGCCCCTTGACGATGTCCTCGAACGGCACCGGCTCCGGCTCGTCCCCGCTCGGTGGGAAACTTTCTGGGTGGTCGTTCACGTCGAACCTCTAGACAATCGTCCACACTGGAGAGGGACCCCCGGCGCGGCCGCGCCTGACGCGGCGCGCACGAGAAGCGTGTTCACGGGAAGCACGGCCACTCAATCACTCGGGGATCACGCACTCTACGGATAGAACAGACTTTACGGTGAACGGAGCGTCCCGTCCCCTCACCTAATAACCATCGGAGTGTGCCTGTGAGTTCCCCGGCAGAAGGCGGACGGCGCCGTTCGGCGCGTCTCACCGTAGCGGTTACCGGCGCGGCCGACGTGATCGGCGCGGCGGTGGCGGTGCGCCTGGCCGGACACGAGGGCGTACGCAAAGCAGTGGCGCTCGATACCCGCAGGCTGGACGTGCCGGGGGTGGTGTTCCGGCAGGCGGATGCACGTGATCCTGGCCTGGCTGAACGGCTCGGGGACGTAGACGTCGTCATCCACGCGGACATCGATACGTCACCTGACACCGATACCAAGGCGCGTACCGCATGGAACGTGCGCGGTACGCAGACTGTGCTCACCGCCGCGGCAGCCGCCGGCGTAAGCCGGGTCGTACTCTTCACGAGTGCCGTTGTCTACGGCGCCTACCCGGATAACCCCGTACCGCTCGCCGAAGACGCACCGTTGCGCGCGGTACCGGACGGCTCGCTCGTCGGCGATTATCTGGAAATCGAACGATTGGCGGAGCGCGCCCCGAAAGCGCATCCCGGCCTATCCGTCACCGTCCTGCGTCCCGCGGTACTGACCGGCCCCGGCGTGGACACCGTGTTCACCCGCCACTTCGAGGCCCCCCGGCTGCTCGTGGTCAAGGATTCCGAGCCCTGCTGGCAGTTCTGCCACATCGAGGACCTGGCCTCCGGCCTCGTTCACGCCGCGCTGAGCGAGATCGACGGCCCGCTCGCGGTCGGCAGCGAGGGCTGGCTCGGGCAGCAGGAGGTCGAGGAGATCTCCGGCATGCGCCGCATGGAACTGCCCGAGACGCTGGCCATCGGCGCCGCCGAACGCCTGCACCGCCTGCACCTGACCCCGGCCCCCGCGACCGATCTGCAGTACGTCATGCACCCGTGGGCGGTCTCCACCGCGAAGCTCAAGGCCACCGGCTGGCTGCCGCAGTTCAGCAACGCCGAGGCGTTCCAGGCGCTGCTGGTCGAGATCGAGGGCCACCACGCCGCGCTGTCTCGCCGCCTCGGCAAGAAGGACGCGGCGGCCGGACTCGGTGCGGCCGGAGCCACTGTCGCCCTGGTCGGCACCGCCGCCCTGGTGCGCCGGGCCCGCAAGAAGCGCCGCGCCACCTGACTCGCCGCCCGGTAAGCACCCCAGTTTCGAGATGATGATCTTATGAGCCCCGACCCAATCACCCTCGACGACGACGAGGTGGCCGTGACCGACCCCGTCCGCCTCATCGACGTACGCGACACGCCGCTGTCCGTGGACGAGGTCCTGCGCGCCGTCACCGACCGCCATGCCGGCGGCATCGACCTGTTCATCGGCGCCGTGCGCGACCACACCCCGGAACGCCCGGGGGAGCAGGTCACCGAGCTCGAATACTCCGCTCATCCCACCGCACGCGAACGACTTCTCGAGGTTGCGCGCAAGGTTGCCGCAGACCATCCCGGCACGGCCCTGGCCGCGGTACATCGCATCGGAACCCTGCGCGTCGGTGATCTTGCGGTCGTCGTCGCGGCCTCCGCCGCGCACCGAGCCGAGGCGTTCGCCGCGTGTAGGGCACTGATCGATACCCTCAAGACGCAGGTACCGATCTGGAAGCGGGAGGAGTTTCGGGACGGCTCCCACACCTGGGTCGGAATTTGATCTAGGCTGCCGATCCGTGCTCTCGATCCTGGTCTGGTGGGCCATCCCGGCGGTCGTGGTCGTCGTGGCGGCCATTGTGGCGGCCACCGCGCGACGGGTCCGGCGTGCGCGTGAGGACGTCGGCACCCTGCACCGCTACCAGCGGGCGCGCCAAGTCCTCGCCCGCACACAGCGCCCTGCACCGCCCCAGCGTTCGAGCGTCTCCACGATCGACTAATCGTGCCGCCGCACCACCTCCCCTTCACCGCGCCTGCCCTTTCCCCCTCCCGCACGCACGCCCGCAGAATCGTGCATTAGGGTCGTTCACATGCCGCGCCGACGCACTGTCACGCTCGCTGTCTCAGGAGCCCTTCTCGCCGCTTTCGGAATCGGCGTGTACTTCCAGCCGGTGCCCTACGCGGAGATGACCCCGGGGCCGACCTTCGACACGCTCGGCTCGTATCAGGGCACGCCGCTGATCACGGTAACCGGCCACCAGACGTACAAGACCGACGGCGAACTGCGCATGGTGACGGTCGGCGTGTCGAGCCAGGACTACCAGATGCCGCTCGGCACCGCCCTGGTCGGCTGGCTCAGCTCGGACCAGGCGATCGTGCCCAAGGAGACGATCTACCCGCCCGGCACTACCCAGCAGCAGAGCGACCAAGAGAACGCGGTGGCATTCACCGACTCGCAGGATGCCGCGATCACGGCTGCCCTTGGTGCCCTAGACATCAAGCCCACGGGCAGCGAAGTCGTCATCGCTTCGGTGACTGCGGGCACGCCCGCCGACGGCAAGCTTCAGGCCGGCGACATCATCAAGTCGGTCAACGGCACCGCGATCAAGAGCGGTGGCGACAGCGGGCCGGCCCTGGTACAGAGCGTGATCCAGAAGGTGACGCCCGGTCAGCAAGTCACCTTCGTCGTCTCGCGCGGCACCAAGGAACAGACGGTCATCACGAGCACGACCAAGAACAGCAAGGGCAAGGCAGTCGTCGGCTTCTCGGTGGAGAGCGAGAATTCCTTCCCGTTCGACGTGAGCATCCAGCTCAACGGGGTCGGCGGCCCGAGCGCCGGCATGATGTTCGCGCTCGGCATCATCGACAAGCTCACCCCTGGCGGCGACCTGTCCGGCGGCAAGATCGTCGCGGGCACGGGCACGATCGACGCGTCCGGGAACGTCGGGGCGATCGGCGGCATCCAGATGAAGACGATCGGCGCGCGCCGCGACGGAGCCACGGTGTTCCTCGCCCCGGCGGACAACTGCGCCGATGCGAAGGCGAACCTGCCGTCCGGCCTCGAGTTGGCGAAGGTCTCAACCCTCCAGGACGCGCTCACCGCGCTGGCAGACGTTCGGGCAGGCAAGACCCCGCCGAGCTGCTGACCGCCCGTCAGCTGACCGGGTTTCCGCCGCAGCCCAGCAATCAGTGCGTCCGGCGCCCCCGGTGCCTCCGTCTCAATCCAGCAACGTCTCCGCCAACGCCTCTTCGAGATTCGGCACGAGCCCGGGTCCCGACAGCACCTCGTCATCGGCATCGCGCGACCGAAGCCTGAGCGCACAGTCCCGTGAGCCGTCCCGCAGCACGCCTACCGCGATCCGCACCTCTTGCCGCTGCGGATGTGCGGCCACCCACGCGTCCAGGTCCACCCCGGAGCCGTCAGCAGGCATCTCGCCCTCGGCGTCCGGAGGCAGCATCACGCGCTCGAGCACCAGAGCGGCCCCGTCCACGGTCTCCGGCCACGCGATGCCGGCCAGCGCCTCGTCGAGAGCCTTCTCGCCCGGAAAGCCCTCCTGCTCGATCGATGTGTAAGCCCGCAGCGGCGACAGTCCCTCGACCTCCACGGTCTCCGGCGCCAACGCGGCGGCCAACCGCGGCTCGGCCTTGATCAGCGCCGCGGTATCCGCCAGCGCGAACAGCCGAGGCCCCTGGTCCCAGCCGTCACGGGAGACGTGCTGCTCCAGCTCGATCAGCGACTGCGTCAGCGCGGCGTTCATGGCAGCCGAGGCCTTCCCGTTCTCCATGCGCCCATTCTCCCCGACGCCGGACCCCCGCAGACCACCACGCCGAGCACGCCACCGAACCCCAGCCCTGACCAGCGCAAACGCCCCACGTATGGCAGAGTTCGTCCGCTCAATGACAGCTTCGAGCTATCCGATTTGCTTCTGCGGTGACCTTCGACCTACAGTAGAGACACACCGACGCGGGGTGGAGCAGCTCGGTAGCTCGCTGGGCTCATAACCCAGAGGTCGCAGGTTCAAATCCTGTCCCCGCTACACAGGTCAGAGGCCCTTCCGGGAAACCGGAAGGGCCTCTTGCTTGCCGTTTAGTCACGGAAGTAGTCACGGAGCCGGTTCGCTGGCCTCATCGTCACCGTCCGGGCCGAGCGCTCCGGGCAGGATCAGCCGGGCCATCGTCTCCGCCAACTCGCGGTCAGCGTCGAGGTCGCCGTGCATGTACGCGGTCATGGTGAAGGCGACCGAGGCGTGCCCTGCCCGTTGGCTCAGCGCCTTGGGGTCGGCCCGAGCCAGCCGACCGGCTGTCAGGTAGCTGTGTCGGGCCTCGTGCAGCTTGATGACCGGCAACCCGGCGCGCTGGGCGATGCGCTGGAATCGGCGGGTGATGGTGTCCGGGTGCGGCAGGCTGCCATCGGGCCAGCAGAACAGCTTGCCGTGATCCTGGTAGTCCGGACCGAACTCGGCGCGTTCCGCCTCGATCGTCTCCACGTGCTGCATCAGTAGTTTCAGTGTGTGTTGATCGAGAGCGATGGTTCGCCAGGAACCTTCCGACTTGCCGTCAGACGACACGACCGCACCGTCAATGACAATGCGGGTGTCGTGCAGGTCGAGTGTGCCCGCCTCAGGATTGAGGCCGGCGCGCTCGGCTCCAGCCAGTTCGCCGCGGCGCATGCCCGCGGTCAGCTCCAGTGCGGATCACTCCGGGGCCCGCTGCTCGGCAGCGGTGAGGGCCGCGCGCAGCGCATTGCGTGCGGCGCGGCGCTCGGGTCCGGCGGGGTGAGCGGTCAGCCAGGGATGCTCGGCAACCTGCTTGCCTAACCGATAGGCGTGGTAGCCGCACGTACCGGGCTCGGTTCTGCGCCGCTCGGCGACACGCGCCTTTTCCGCGCGGTGCTCGATCTCCAGAGAGAGCAGGTCAGACGAGACGTCGTCGTGAGGGCGGTCTGCATGATCGGTGGTGTTGGGCACGGATCAAGGTTCCTTCCAGCGCAAATAAGCCGGTTCGATAACGAAGTGAGGTGGTGGTGGAAAGCACCGCTTCTGACGTTCGGCTGCGTGTGCCGCCGGACCGGAAGTACGCCAACGGCGCGTAGGTTCGTGCTCTGGTTTGGTACTTCGCGGCCGACTATGCTCGGATTCGAGTATCAGGCTCATGAGGGGGCGGCGATGACCAAGGGCTACCGGCGTCCAATGGCGCTGAGCGGGTGGGAACGCAGGGCCTTAGCCGGTCTGAAAGTGCGAAGGCTGATCTGGGCCGCGGTCAGCTTCGGTCTCGTTCCGCTGGTACTTGGTGGTCTGCTGACGATGGCGATCCTGAATGTCGGTCCAGCGTGGTCGGCGATGCTTGGACACGGCGTCCACGGAACCTTCACGGCCGAGAATTGTCGGCACGGCATAGATGGCTGTTCCTGGCAGGGAAATTTCGTCTCGGACGACGGTAACGATCGACGCGACGGCGTGGAGTTTGGCAGCGGTAACAGCGTTACCCAGGTCGGACAGCGGGTGGCGGCACTCGATACGGGCGACGGGGCGAACGTCTACCCTGCGGGTGGTAGCGAGGACTGGGCTGTGGCCCCTGTCATCCTGTTGCTCTCCCTCGTGGGCTTGGCCTACTGGACTATGAAGGTCCCTGTTGCGGGAGTACGCCAGTACCGACTCGCGAAGGTGAGGAGGACGCATGCCGCTGCTCAGCGGGCGAGTGTATGAGATAAGCAGCCACTGGGCGTCTTCAAGAGCGACCGTGGAAGGCGACGCCTGGTGTCGAATTTCTGCCGCGTGCTCTACACCCTCGACACCGCGCGGGTCGCGTCAAAACGCGGCGCTATGGAATGGGCATACAACCATCTGGATCCCCGGTGGCGACCGTTGCTTCAGCAATGCATCGAGGACCGATCGCTGGGCCGGAACCCGGCCGAGCCGCCCCGGCCGGGGTCTCTGGAAGCCGCGTTCGAGTTCGCCGCCTACGTCCGGTCACTCAGCGAGGGATCGGAGTCCCGGGACCGCTGCCCGCCGGTAGGTGATGGCGGAGCCGATGACAGGTAGCGGGTAACACGTAGCGGGCAGATCGGTCAGCCGCTGTAGACGGGGCGCGAGACGCCGCCGTGGTGCGAACAGGCGCCCGAGATGCCTCCAGACATGGAGTACGTGCCATCGCTGCATTCGACCATGTAGCCGCGACCGTTGTAGAAGTTCGCGATGCAATCGAATTAGCTGCACACTGTGCCGTCGGGTGAGCTGACGTGACCCCCACGGCCGCAGAAGTTGTAACCAAACGGGTTCTGGGGCGCGCCGCACAGGGATGGCTTCGCCGCAGCCGTCGTATGGACGGGGGCAGGAGCCGCCGCACTTGTCGCCGGAGCGGTCGTCACATCAACTGCTGACGGTGAATCAAACGCCGAGACGTCCGGCGTCGGGATACTCTGCGTCGTGGCCTGCTGTTCGGCCGCGACTGGCGCACCCGTGCCTCCGACGCTCCCGCAACCGGTTACCGCAAACGCGACGCAGAGACCGAGGATGCTCACAGCCGCGCTCAAGCCGCTGCGACGCTTCCGGGCGTTCGATGCGTTACCCACCCACGCTGACGATCTGTTCGGCATTCGCCGACCCTCCCCTGGTAGACAGACGAGGAGCAGCGTATGAACGCATCCAACCGGGCATTGTGGTTTGGCCGAGTGGGGACAGAACCGTTACTGCGTGGATACGGTCCGCTATGACGTGAGGTTCAGGCCCTCGGCGGGCTCACTGCGAATCGCGCAACCGGCTGCCCGGCCCAGGCTCGACGCGAAGTCGCGGCCGATCGCCGAGTTCGTGGCCTGCCTCGCAGGTCAGCGCGACATGGACGCGCTCTCCGCAGTCTGCGTGCCGGGGCACGGCAGGCGGTCCCTCTTGGCCTGACAGGTGTCGGTCGCCCCATGCCATTACCGCCAGAAGGATCGGTACGAGGTCGTGTCCTGCGTGCGTTAACCGATACTCCTGTCGCTCCCGCGCCCCATCGACGCGGTACGCCGTGCGCGTGACCAATCCGCCTTCGGTAAGGGTAGCAAGGCGACGGGAAAGGACGTTCCGAGCGATGCCGAGATGCTCAACCAGATCGTCGAAGCGCCGCACGCCGTTGGAGAGGTCGCGCAAGGTGAGCAACGTCCAGCGATCGCCGATGAGCGCGAGTGTGCGTGCGATTGAGCAGGTCTCGCTGTCGTACGCGCTGTACGGGGGCGGGGGCTGGAGCGGGTTCGCAGTTGCGGCATCGACGTTGGCGTGAGCATCGGCAGAGGTGAAGGTCACAGTCCAATCGTACCTGCTGAGTTGCTTGGAAAAACTCAGATACCCTAGCGTGAGCAGCGCTAGGGAGTAACTGAGTCCGAATGAGACGCGAGGCCGCGATGACCGAGACCATGCGAACCGACGAGTCAGCGAGCGTGGCTCCCATAGCGGACCACGATCGACCGGTGGGCCGCGAACGTACCTACGCCTGGTCCGATCCATTGGAGCTGGCGACGTTCGGCGCGGGGCTGAGCGGTATGGAGTTCTTCGCTGCGATGGTCGACGGTCGCGTGCCTGCGCCGCCGATCATGCACACGCTCGACTTCTCCGGGTTCTCGTACGAAGAAGGGCGCGTCGCCGTCCGCCTCACCCCACAGGAGTTCCACTACAACCCGCTCGGCTCGGTACACGGTGGCGTGTTCGCCGCGCTGCTCGACACGGTGTGCGGCTGCGCGGTGCATACCAAGCTCCCGGCGGGCGTGTTCTACACGAGCCTCGATCTGTCGGTGAAGTTCCTCCGGCCGGTCTCCGTCGCGACTGGTCCGATCACCGCGGAGGGCTCGACTGTGCACGTCGGGCGGCGTACCGCACTCGCCGAAGCGCGCATCATCGACGCGGCGGGCAAGGTCTACGCGACGGCCAACAGCAGCTGTCTGATCATGCGACAGGAGTAGTGCGACCGGGTGGCCTGCTCGCTAGCTCCGGATCCGGTTCGCGTCAACGGTTAACACCCGACCATCCGGCAGACATACTGCTCACGTCGGTCCTGCCATGGTCTGATGGAGAAAGTTGCGCAGCGGCCGCAGCCTGCAGGCAGGACGCGGATCGGGATGTGCGTGACCCGACGCACTCGATGCACGGCGCCGAAGTAGAAGCTGGGGTTGTCGCCAATGGCCGGGATCAGGGAGCTAGCCCGCGAGTGCGGCGTGTCGGTCGCGACGGTGTCCCGCGCGCTCAACGGCCACCCCGAGGTTAGCGAGACCACACGTCGGCAGGTGCAGGAGGCCGCACGCCGGCTTGGGTACCGGCCGAGCCAGTCGGCGCGCGCACTGGTTCGAGGCAGATCCGACACCGTTGGCCTGCTGTGGGACACCGGCTACGAGGCCACCGGCCGGCGTCATCCGTTCCTGTTGGCGCTGTTGGTGGGCGTGAAGCGGGCGTTGAGCGCGTCCGGTCGGCATGTGCTCCTGCTCAACGTGGACGACCACCGCTCGGGAGACCGCGCGTATCTGGACATCGCGCTTCAGCACCAGCTCGACGGGGTCGTGATGATGGGCGTCGACGACCACCACCCCGCGATGCGCACGTTATACGGGTCCGGATTCCCGTGCGTCGCTCTGGACTTGCCGATCGCTGGACCGCGCGCAACGTATGTAACGTCGGACAACTATGCGGGGGCCGCGGAGGCGGTGCGGTACCTGCACAGCCTCGGCCATCGCGAGATCGCGACGATCACGGGCCCGACGGACCTGCTGCCGGCCGCGCAGCGGCTAGCCGGTTATGAGGACGCGATCCGGGACCTCGGGCTGAAAACGCAGCCCGAGTACGTGGAGACCGGCGACTTCTTCCTCGACAGCGGCTACTCGTGCGCGCAGCGCTTGGCGGCCTTGCCGACTCGCCCGACGGCGGTCTTTGTAGCCGGCGACGAGATGGCGGTTGGTGCGATGCATGCGTTCGAAGACGAGGGGATCAACATCCCGGCCGATATGGCGGTGGTCGGCTTCGACGACATCGAAGCGGCGAGTCTGGTGCGCCCTGCGCTCACGACGATTGCCCAGGATCCGATCGCGCTGGGTACGGCGGCCGTCGCGGCCCTGCTCGCGCTGGTCGATACGCCGCTGGCGAACGCGGAGCAGTTGGCGGACGTCTCGATGCCGCGGACGGTGCCGACACGTCTTGTAGTACGGCAGTCATGTGCGGCGAAGCGATAACAGCGCAGGTTAGCGGCTTGATCGACGCGGTAAATCAGCCAGTTGACGCACGGATTTGACTCGCTGACCTTCGGCTGCCTACTCTTCTCCGAGTCGCCGGGCGGTCTGCTCGTGCGGCAAGCCAATCAGGTCAGCCTTTCGGAAAAGGCACTGTGCAAATGGTGCCGAGAATGTCTGATAGAGTGGCGGAGCCGGAAACGGCAAAAAAAGATAGCAGTAGCGAAGCAATCACCTGGTAAGTCTTAGAAGTAGGACTTGTCAGTGTGTCTGTTTCTTGAGAACTCAACAGTGTGTCGACATTTTTGTCTGTGGTGCCATTTGTTTTGGATGGCTGTTGTCCCGACCCCCGTCGGGATGTATCGGCTGGGTTTCGGATTCTTTTTTGGAGAGTTTGATCC
>DASUAR010000199.1:0-9132 GCA_035763685.1 Actinocrinis sp.
CGAGCCGATGTCGGAGTAGCGCCGGTAGAGCGTCATCCGGCTCACGCCGGCCCGCCGGGCGACGTCGTTGAGCGTGGTGTCGTGTACCCCGGCGGCAAGGATGCAGGCCCGCGCCGCGTCGAGGATCTGCCGCTCGCTCAAACGCAGGGGGCGGGGGCGGCCGCCGTTGGCCGTAGGCACCGAGGGGGTAGTACTCATCATCGCCAGCGTACGCAAAAAGCTACCGGACAGTAACCACCTTGCCCGCAACGGCCGCTCCGTTGCCGGAACGGGGACGCGGGCCGGGCTGCCGCCATTGTCAGCCGCGACGCTTGAACAACAGCTTCAGTCACGCTGAAGCACGACCGGATCGCCGGATGAGTTCACCGTTTGAGGAAAAGGGTGGAATGAGGCGGACGCAGCGTCTGCCGGCTCGGTGCAATGCGGGTCGCTGCGCCGTCCTGATCACTGCGCGGTGGTCTGCGCCGCGGCGACCAGCCCGGACTCCGCGTGCACCACACCCGCCGAGAGTGGAGCGCCCTGCGCGGCAATCTCCGCGATGGCGTTGAACGCGCCGCTGCCATCGCTGATCGCGGTCGGGCTCGTCGCGCACAGACCCGCCGCGTCGCCGGCGGTGATCGTGCACTGCACCTGCACGACGCTGCCGTCGGCCCGGGTCAGATTGAGCGCCACGGTCTGCTGCGCGTTCGTCCCGTTGGCCACGTACACACGTGCAGACGCCGAACCGGCGGACTGGTCGACGCACGCTTGGACGCGCACCGCGCCCCCGGTGACCGTCGCCGTGAGCGGCGCGCCGCAGTATTCCGGCGCGAGAGCCTGTGCTCCGGACCCCGCGGACGCTGAGGGCGTCGCCGAGGCCTGGTCCGCTCCCGGTTGACCGCTGTTCGCACCCTGACCTCCGGAGGCGGACAGGATGTCGTGGTTCTTCGCCGGCGGGCTCGCCTGGGCGGCGGCGATGGGCAGCACCACGACGCCGACTACCGCCCCGGCCAGCGCGATCGAGCGCACATGGTGCGGCCGCAGCGGCGAGGATTCGGTGCTGCGGCGGACGGGTCCGGCGGTTTGCGGCATGGAAGGCGGCCCCCTTCGAACGGGGAGTTAGTGAGAAGGATCAATGGTCTGATCGGATGAACACCGGATCAGTGCCGGACCGAATGTTAGTCCCGCGATCTATCCGGCCGGTAGTGGATTCACTCTTCCGGGCTGCACTTTTGCCGGATCGTGACGACATAGGATCAGAGCGTGGAAATCAGTGACCTAGCCGTGATCATCCCGGCGTTCGACGAGCAGGCCAGGATCGCGGCCACGGTCGAGGCCGCGGCCAAGGTGCCCGGCGTCGATCTGGTGTTGGTCGTGGACGACGGCTCGACGGATGGAACCGCGCGAATCGCACGTGAGTGCGGTGCCGTCGTGGTCAGGCACGCGCGCAACCGCGGCAAGGCGGCGGCGATGGAGAGCGGCGCGGCCGCGGTCGCCGCGATCGAGGCCCGCGAAGGCCGCGGCGAGCCCCGGCTGCTGCTGTTCCTCGACGGCGACCTGGAGGCCACCGCCGGCAACGCCGGGCCGCTGGCCGAGCCGGTGCGCTCGGGCGCGGCCGGCATGACCATCGCGACCCTGCCGCCGCAGCCGGGCGGCGGACACGGCTTCGTGGTGCGGCTGGCTCGCGACGGCATCCGCGCCGCGGTCGGCTTCGAGGCGCGCCAGCCGCTGTCCGGGCAGCGCTGCCTGACTCGCGCGGCCTTCGAGGCGGCGCTGCCGCTGGCCCGCGGCTTCGGCGTGGAGACCGCACTGACCATCGACGTACTCCGGGCCGGCTACCGGATCGCCGAGGTCGAGGTGGAGTTCCGGCACCGGGTCACCGGTACCGACCTCGCCGCGCAGTTGCATCGGGCCCGGCAGTACCGGGACGTGGCGCTGGCGCTCGCGACCCGGCGCCTCCCGGCCGAGCTGCGCCCGGCGACCTGGCGCGGCCGTCGTTCGGGATGACGGCCGCGATAACGGCGCACCGGCGCGGTCGGCTCGGGCTGGTCCTGATCGCCGCTTCCCTGGCGCTGATCGTGCTCACCGGACTGCTCGGGCCGTCCGCCGCCGAAGCCGCGCTGCCCGGCCGCATCGCCGGGCCGCCGTTCTGGTTCAGCGCCGCGCCGCCGGCCTGGCTGGTCACCGCGCTGCCGGACATCGCCCTCGGTTCCGGCGCGGCCGGGCTGGTGCTCGCCTGGTCCGCGCTGCGGCGGGGGTGGACTCCGCGCCTCAGAGGCCTGATCGCGGGCTCCTGGGCGGCCGCCGGAGCGATGGTGGTCGTACCGCCGATGCTTTCCGCCGACCATCTCGTCTACGCCGCCTACGGCCGCCTGGTGACCACCGGCGGAAACCCGTACACCGAGACTGCCGCCACGCTCGCCACGCATGGCGACCCGGTCGGCCTTGCGGTTCAGCCGCCGTGGACCAACACCTCTTCCGTCTACGGACCGCTGGCCACCGCCGAGCAGGCGCTGGCCTCGTGGATCGGCGGCGACAGCGTCCACACCACCGTCTTCGTGCTGGCCCTTCTCGGCGCGGCGGCGTTCGTCGCGATGGGCGCGATGCTGCGGCGACTGGGCGATCCGGCACAGGTAACCGTGCTGTTCGGTCTCAATCCGCTGCTGCTGTTGGAGACGGTGAACGCGGCGCACCTGGATGCCTTCGCGGTCTTCTTCGCGATCGCGGGACTCTACGTGCTGCACCGGCGTCAGGACGCCGTCGGCGCGGCGCTCGCGGGCGCGCTGATCGGTCTGGGCTGCGCGGCCAAGCTCTCGCTCGGCCTGGCCGTCGCGGCGGGGATCTGGGGTCTGCGACGCAGCCGGCGCGGTGCAGGCGTTTTCGTGTTCTGCGCCGCGCTCGTCGGAGGTCTGACATACCTGTCTTACGGCCTGGTCGCGTTGCAGCCGGCGCGTGAAGCGGCACGCATGGTCTCGCTCGGTTCGGCATGGCGACCACTGCTCGCGCCGCTTCAGCACGCGGTGGGCGACGGCACGGCCAGGGACCTGATCTCCGCGTTCGGCTGGCTCGTGCTCGTCCTGCTGGTAGTGCTGCTCGCCCCACTGCTGCGCGCACGCCGTGCCGAACAGGCCCTAGAGATTGCTGGCTTAAGCCGTGCCGACGTAGAAAGGGCTGCATCGCCTGGCGTTCAAGCGGCCCACGCGCTCGCTCTGCTCTGCATCGCGTGGGTCCTGGCGGCGCCCTACACGCTGCCCTGGTACGACATCGTCGCGTGGGCGCCGCTGGTCGTGTGCGCGTCCGGCCCGCTGGATCTGCTGCTCATCGCGCGCACCACGCTCCTCGCCGCGGCCTACGTGCCCGGCCTCGACGTACCACTGCCCTCGGGAGTCGCCGGCTGGGCATCCTGGATCAGAGCCGATGCCGCACCCGTGTTCTCGATCGCCGCGGTGCTCGCCTGCGTTGCGCTCGGCATTCGGCAGTGGCGCGTGCCGCGGCACTCAGCCGCCGTGACTCTGCCTCAGGCGAGGTCTCAGGCGACGAAGGGCTGACCGCCGCTCTCGCTCACCATGGGCTTGCCGGCCGCGTGCCAGGCCAGCATCCCGCCCGACACGTTCACCGTCGTTCGGCCGGCCTGGTTGAGGTAACGCACCGCCTGCTCCGAACGGCCGCCAACCTTGCAGATAACGTATACATCACGATCGGCCGGTACCTCCGCCATGCGAACGACCAGTTCGCTCAGCGGCAGATGCACCGCGTCCGGCGCGTGGCCCGCCTGCCATTCGTCGTCCTCACGCACGTCGATGAGGTAGGCGTCAGCCGGAAGAGTCGCGACGTCCACTGCGGGGTTCGGGGACTGGAAGATCATCGAGGCCTTGCTCCGTCTCTGCTGGGTCTTGTGGCGGGTGCGCCCTGAAGATCGGGTCAATGCAAGGTTAAGCGAAGCACAGGGCGCGCCGGATTGTTCACCGAGGGTTCCGCGGGCTCTTGACACCCGATCTGGTCTAGTCCATTTTTGGCATGCCGGGTTGTGCAATCGCCGGTCGGACGCGGTGCCCTGGAAACCTCCGAGCGGACCGCGCACCGAACCGCGCCGCCCCACCACGGCCAACACCCGACCCGGGACGAAACACGGGGGCGGACTTCGGTCCCCCAAGATGCCGGGGAGGCAGGCGCCGCTGCCTCCCCGGTCCCGGGTCGCCGGGTCGATCTCATTACCGATCAGCGCCGCGTTCAAGGTAGCTTTTGCCCTGTGATCGACCTACGAGAGCTTCGTGACGAACCGGACCGCTTCCGCGCGTCCCAGCGCGCCCGCGGCGAAGATCCGGCCCTGGTGGACCAGGTGCTGGCGGCCGACGAACGGCGCCGATCGTCCTCGCTCGCGTTCGACACGCTGCGCTCCGAGCAGCGCAATCTCGGCAAGCAGATCCCGAAGGCCACCGGCGAGGAGAAGGCCGCGCTGCTCGCGCGGGCCAACGAGCTGGCCGCGGCGGTCAAGGCCGCGGACGCCGAGCAGAGCGAGGCCGCGGAAGAGGCGCGTCAGCTCGCCCTCGGGCTCTCCAATCTGGTCGAGGAGGGCGTTCCCGAGGGCGGCGAGGACGACTATGTGGTCCTCGAGCACGTCGGCACGCCGCGCGACTTCACCGCCGAAGGCTTCGAGCCGCGCGACCACGTCGAACTCGGCCGGATCCTCGGCGCCATCGACCTGGAGCGCGGGGCCAAGGTCGGCGGCGCGCGCCAGTACTACCTGACCGGGGTCGGCGCGCTGCTGGAGTTCGCGCTGCTCAACCTCGCCATGGAGCAGGCGCTCGGGTACGGCTTCACCCCGGTCGTCACGCCGTCGCTGGTCAAGCCCGCGGCGATGCAGGGCACTGGCTTCCTCGGCCAGGCCGCGGAGAACGTCTACCACCTTGCCGAGGACGATCTGTACCTGGTCGGGACCTCGGAAGTGCCGCTGGCGGCGTATCACATGGACGAGATCCTGGACGCCTCCGCGCTACCGCTGCGGTACGCCGGCTACTCGTCCTGTTACCGGCGCGAGGCCGGCTCGTACGGCAAGGACACCCGCGGGATCATCCGGGTGCACCAGTTCGAAAAGGTCGAGATGTTCTCGTTCTGCGCTCCCGAGGACGCGCTCGACGAACACCGGCGGCTGCTCGGCTGGGAGAAGGAGTTCCTCGACCGGCTCGAGCTGCCGTTCCGGGTGATCGACGTGGCGGCCGGCGACCTCGGCTCCTCGGCCGCGCGCAAGTTCGACTGCGAGGCGTGGATCCCGACCCAGGGCCGCTACCGCGAGGTGACCTCGACCTCGAACTGCACCGGATTCCAGGCCCGCCGGCTTTCGGTGCGGCTGCGCGACGCCGACGGCGTGCGCCCGCTGGCCACGCTCAACGGCACGCTGTGCGCGATGCCGCGCATGATCGTGGCGATCCTGGAGAACCATCAGCAGGCTGACGGATCGGTCCGGGTGCCGCGGGCGCTGCGGCCGTACCTCGGCGGCCGCGAGGTTCTCAGCCCCCTGGCCAAGTAGCCGGCTCCCGGCTCCTCGGCTCCGTCTCAGTCTGAGCCGGCCTTCAGCTGACTGATTCGGGCTGGTTTGGTAAGGGTAGATCGTCCGGCCCTTGAGACGGCATGGCGAGAGGGGAGCGCGTTCCGTAAAACGCGCTCCCCCGGCGTGCGCGCGGGCGTACAGTACCGCCATGCCACGCCACTCCCCGCTGGCGGCACTGCTTCGGCGGTATGGAATCGCCGATGTGCTCGGGTTCAAACCGCTCGACGAGGGCCTGCTCAACCGGGCCTTCGTGGTGGGCACCGGCTCCGGCCGGCTGTTCCTGAAGCACTACCTGGATCAGGAGCCGCATACGATCCGGTCGCAGCATGCCGCGACGGCCGCCCTCGCCGCGCGGGGACTGCCGGTGGTCGCCCCGCTGGCCGACCTCTCCGGCAGGACCCTCAATCGCTACGGATCGCGCTTGTTCGCGCTCTATCCCTGGGTTGACGGCGCGCATCGGCCCGGCCTGACCTTAGAACTCGAACAATGCCGGGCGCTCGGCGCGCTTCTCAGCCGGCTGCACGACGCGCTCGCCGACATCCTCGGCCCGGTCGCCCAACCGCTGGCGCAGCCGACGACGCGGGTGATCGAGGCGCGAACCAAGGCCCTGCGACTGCTGGACCTGCTGAACAACCGGCCGATACGCGAAGGCATCGACGACTTGGCCGAGTTCCGGTTGGTGGAACGGCTGGGTCTGCTCGACAAGCTGGCGCATCGGCGGCCGACCGATCTGGCGCAGCTGACCGTCGGTCATGTGCACGGGGATTTCCATGGTCTCAATGTTTTTCATCGCCCGGACGGCGAGGTCTGCGCGGTGGTCGACTGGGACCGGCTCGGCGTGCAGCCGTATGGCGAGGAGTTGGTGCGCTCCGCGCTCATCCTGTTCGTGGATCCGCACGACGGCCAGCTCGACCTCGCCCGCGTGCGCGAGTACGTGCGCGGATACGTTGACGTGCGGCCGTGGATGGCCGACGAGCTGACCGCGGCCGTGCACCGGCTGTGGTGGGAACGGCTGACCGACTTCTGGATGCTCAGTTGGCGCTATGAACGCCAGGACCCGCGCACCGACGAGCAGTTCCCGGCCGCCTCGGCGCTCGTGGTGTGGTGGACGCACCACTACGAGAAGGTGCTGGACGCGTTCTGCGGCCGTTGAATTCTCTACTCAGAGTATTGAGCTGGTAACAGGGAACTTAGTGTAGGGCTCTTAGTCCCTGGTGCGGCGCTGCGATTACTGAGCGCACTGATACCGCAACAGCTCGACGCCGTTGCCGAAGGTGCGGCTTTCCAGCAGCCGGAAATTCGTCCTCGCAGTGCCCTGCGGAAACAGCGGTTTGCCGGCGCCGATCACGACCGGTTGGACGTAAAGCCGATACTCATCGATCAGCCCGTGCCGCAAGAAGGCCGCGGCGAGGTCGGCGCCGCCGAGCGCCAGGTCCCCGCCGGGTTCCTCCTTCAGCCGGCGAACCTCCTCCGGAACGACGTCGCGCACGAGCGTGGCGTTCCAGGCCAAGTCCGTCTGTTGCAGGGTCCTGGAATAGACCAGCTTCGGCATCTCGCGCCAGATCCGCGCGAACTCGGCGATCGGAGCGGGCGCGTCAGGGTCCTGGTCCGCGGTCGGCCAGTACGCCACCATCAGCTCGTGCATCACGCGTCCGTTGAGGAACGCGCCCATCGAGCCCAGGTACTGGTTGAAGTGGGAGTGCAGTTCCTCGTCGACGAGATGCCAGTCCAGCTCGCCATGCGGTCCCTCGATGAATCCATCGAGGGACACGCAGAGCTGAACGACGACTTTTCGCATCAGACGTCCCGGAACCTCAGGCGCGGCTTATAGGTACGGACCGGACACCACGGCGTTACCGGGCTGCGCCTGGTCCACGGACATGCCGGGCGGCAGCGCCCTACGCATCTGCTCCAGCTGCGCCCGCGCCGCCATCTGCTGCGCGAACAGCGCGGTCTGGATGCCGTGGAAGAGCCCTTCCAGCCAGCCGACCAGTTGCGCCTGGGCGATCCGCAGCTCCGCCTCGCTGGGCACGCCCTCCTCGGCGAACGGCAGCGAGAGCCGCTCAAGCTCGCTGATCAGCTCGGGCGCGAGGCCCTTTTCGAGCTCGGCGATCGAGGACTTGTGAATCTCCTTGAGCCGCACCCGGCTGGCCTCGTCGAGCGGCGCCGCCCGCACTTCTTCGAGCAGCTGCTTGATCATCGAGCCGATCCGCATCACCTTCGCGGGCTGCTCGACCATCTCGGCCACGCTGGTCGGGTCCTCGCCGTTGCGCTCGTCGGCGTGCTCCTCGGGCTCCGCGTCCGCCTCGACCACCGGGTGTCCATCGGGGCCGACCACGACGTAGCCGCCGGTCCGGTAGTCGGTCTGGTCCTGGTATTGCGCGTCCTGCGCGTTCATCGGCTGCTCCGGCGGGAGGGCGGTTCGGCGGTTGAGAGGCATGATTTATCTAACGAGCAGCACTTTACCGACGTGCCCCGACGATTCGACGAGCCGGTGCGCCGCCGCGGCCTCGGCCATGGGAAAGCGCTGGTCGGCGACCACGGTCAAGGTGCCGGATTCGGTGAGCGGCCAAACATGTTCGCGCACCGAGGCCACGATCGCGGACTTCTCGGCGACCGGACGGGCACGCAGGCCGGTCGCCAGGATCGCGGCGCGCTTGCCCATCAGCCGGCCGAGATCCAGTTCGCCGCGCACGCCGCCCTGAAGCCCGATGACGACCAGGCGCCCGTTGACCGCCAACGCGTCCAGGTTGCGGCCCAAGTAAGCGGCCCCCATGTTGTCCAGGATCACGTCCGCGCCGTGCCCTGCCGTGATCTCGCTCAGCCGCTCGACGAAATCCTCGGTGCGGTAATTGATCGCCGCATCCGCGCCCAAGTCGCGGCAGCGCGCTACCTTCTCCGGCGAGCCCGCGGTCGCCACGACGCGAGCGCCGAGCGCCTTGGCCAGCTGGATCGCGGTCGTGCCGATGCCGCCGGCACCGCCATGGACGAGCAGCGTCTCGCGCGGCTGGAGCCCGGCGCCCATGAACACATTCGACCAGACCGTGCAGACGGCCTCCGGAAGTCCTGCCGCCGAAACGAGGTCGACCCCCTTCGGTACCGGAAGCACCTGACCGGCCGGCACCACCACCCGTTCGGCGTAACCGCCCCCGGCGAGCAGCGCGCACACCTCGTCGCCGACGTCCCAACCAGTGACGCCGTCCCCAAGAGCCGCGATCCGGCCCGAGCACTCCAGACCGAGGATGTCGCTGGCGCCGGCCGGCGGCGGGTAGAAGCCGGCGCGCTGCAACAGGTCGGCGCGGTTCACCGCGCTCGCGGCGACCTCGATCAGCACCTCGCCTACGCCGGGTACCGGATCGGGCACGTCCGTCCAGTCGAGTACGTCAGGACCGCCAGGTTCCGTGATCTGGATCGCCTTCATAATGTCCCACCCTAGAACCTCGCGCGGCCAAGCCTCGGGCCGTCTAGGCGGTGTTGGGGAATGTCTCAAGGGGCGAATCCGGTGATCGACTTCGCCTGGACGCACGGCCGAAACGCCCACAGACAACCGGTATGAGGACGCTCCGGCCGCACGCCCAGGCTCGTCGCGCAGTGAACCATCTGCG
>DASUAR010000200.1:0-24220 GCA_035763685.1 Actinocrinis sp.
AGCCGCTGATCACCAAGGCCCGCAAGGGCGGCCTGCACAACCGCCGCCAGGTGATGGCCACGCTGGAGATCCGCAACTCCGCGTTCTACGACGGCGGCGGCGTGATCGCCAAGCTGTTCGAGGAGCTCGGCCCGGCTTACGTGGATCGCCCCGGCGGCTACACCCGGATCATCAAGCTCGGCCCGCGTCGCGGCGACAACGCCCCGATGGCCCGGATCGAGCTGGTCGAGGCCCGCACGGTCGCGCAGCAGGCGGCCGACGAGGCCACCGCGGCCACCCGCCGCGCGGTCAAGGAGACTCAGGCCAAGCAGGCGGCCCCGGTCGCCGACGAGGTCGAGGACGCTGAGGTCGAGGCTGCGGCGGACGAGCCCGAGGCCAAGGAGACCGAGGCTGCGGCCGAAGAGTCCGACGCCGACGCCGCGAAGTCCGAGTAACTTCCGACACTGAGTCGCTGTTGACCCAGCGTCAGCCGAGCGGGCGGGAGCATCACGCTCTCGCCCGCTTCGCCTTGTTTCGCGCAGTCCTACCTGCGCACCCTCTAAGTCATTCACATCCGGAGCGCACTGAGCAGTGACCGCCGCCACGACCCGCATCCGCCTGGACCTGTCCTACGACGGCACCGAGTTCGCCGGTTGGGCCCGGCAGCGCTCCGGCGTGCGTACGGTCCAGGGCACCGTGGAAGAGGCGCTCACCGCCGTTCTTCGCCTCGCCGAGCCCGCGCAGCTCACCGTCGCCGGCCGCACCGACGCCGGGGTGCACGCCTCCGGGCAGGTCGCGCACGTCGACCTGCCGGTCGGCACGTGGAAGGTTCACGCGGACAAACTGCTCTACCGTCTCTCGGGCAAGCTCCCCATGGACGTGCGTGTCTGGCGCATCAGCGAAGCGCCCACGGACTTCGACGCACGTTTCGCAGCCCTCTCCCGACGCTATGTGTACCGCGTCGGTGATTCGCGGTACGGCGTCGAGCCGATCCGCCGCCGCTTTGTGCTCTGGCACTCGCACGAACTCGACGTCGCCGCGATGAACGCCGCCGCGGCGCTCATGCTCGGCGAGCACGACTTCGCCGCCTACTGCAAGAAGCGCGAGGGCGCGACGACGATCCGCCGCCTGCTCAACCTGCACTGGGAGCGCACCCGACCGGACGAGGTCGAAGCCACCGTCGAGGCCGACGCGTTCTGCCACTCCATGGTCCGGGCCCTCGTCGCGGCGATGCTCATGGTCGGCGACGGCCGCCGCCCCGCTGAGTTTCCGGCGGAAGTCCTGGGCAGCCTCGCGCGCCACCCCGGCGTGAATGTCGTCCCCCCGCACGGCCTGTCCCTCGAAGAAGTCCGCTATCCCGCCGACGAGGAACTCGCCGCCCGCGCGCTCGAAGCCCGCCGCATCCGAACGCTCTGCTGAGCCGCGGTGATCGGCCAGACGCCCGTTTTGGCCGGTCGTCAAGTCTCAGGTAGAATCCATTCCCGTTGTGTGTTCCGCGTTTCGCCGCCTTCTCGCGGCGCGCGCCCGGACTTCGGAAGCGGCTCTGCGCGCCACCGAAGAAACCGGGAGGGCACGGTGCCTGATGCCGTAGGTGTCGGTCGTGCCGCCCTACGGGACCTCATCCCAGGTATTCATCATCAAGCGAAGGCGATCCCGTGTCCACGTACACCCCCAAGCCCGGCGAGGTCGAGCAGAAGTGGTACGTCATCGACGCCGCTGACGTCGTCCTCGGCCGGCTCGCCAGCCAGACCGCGATCCTGCTGCGCGGAAAGCACAAGCCGCAGTTCGCGCCGCACGTGGACACCGGCGACTTCGTCGTCATCGTCAACGCCGACAAGGTCTACCTGTCCGGCAACAAGCGCCAGGACAAGATGGCCTACCGGCACTCCGGTTACCCGGGCGGTCTGCGCGCCGTCAAGTACGGCGACCTGATCGACAAGGACTCCCGCAAGGCCGTCGAGAAGGCCGTGCGCGGGATGCTGCCGAAGAACAGCCTCGGCCGTCAGATGCTCAAGAAGCTGAAGGTCTACGGCGGTCCCGAGCACCCGCACGCGGCGCAGAAGCCCGAGCCGTACGCGCTGTCCCAGGTCGCGCAGTAACCACTGCCGCTAACAATTTCCGATCGAAACAAGGAGTTTGCGGCTGTGTCTGAAATGACCGCCGACGTCGAGGCCGAGGTCTTCGACGAGGACGACGCCCCCGAAAGCTACACCACCGAGTCCGCCCCGGCCTCGGCCCCCGCCCGCCAGCTCGTCGCCACCGTCGCCGCGGCCGGCACCGGCCGTCGCAAGGAGGCCGTGGCCCGGGTCCGGATCATCCCCGGTTCCGGCCAGTGGAAGATCAACGGTCGCTCGCTCGACTCGTACTTCCCGAACAAGGTGCACCAGCAGGAGGTCAACGAGCCCTTCCACGTGCTGGAGCTCGACGGCCGCTACGACGTGATCGCCCGCATCGACGGCGGCGGCATCTCCGGCCAGGCCGGTGCGCTGCGTCTGGGCATCGCCCGCGCGCTGAACGAGGCGGACACCGAGACGAACCGCCCGACGCTGAAGAAGGCCGGCTTCCTGACCCGGGACGCCCGGGTGAAGGAGCGCAAGAAGGCCGGTCTCAAGAAGGCCCGTAAGGCCCCGCAGTACAGCAAGCGGTAGTCTGCGCTTCCCTGGCGCGGCTTTGCTGAATGTTTTACGTGCAACCCCGCCGTGCGCGTCTCGCGTACGGTGGGGTTGTTCGTTTGTCCCGCCGGTAATTGGAATTTCCCACACGTCCATCACCTTGGGGGTTCGGACCATGGCCCGACTTTTCGGCACCGACGGCGTGCGCGGCCTCGCCAATCGCGAGCTGACCGCGGAACTGGCGCTCGACCTGTCGATCGCCGCGGCGCACGTCCTGGCCGAACTGGGCACTTTCGCCGGGCACCGGCCGCGGGCCGTGGTCGGGCGCGACCCGCGGGCTTCCGGTGAATTCCTCGAAGCGGCGGTCTCCGCCGGGCTGGCCTCGGCCGGAGTCGACGTGATCCGGGTCGGCGTGCTGCCCACCCCGGCCGTGGCGCACCTGACCGAGTCGCTGGGCGTGGACCTGGGCGTGATGCTCTCGGCGAGCCACAATCCCGCGCCGGACAACGGAATCAAGTTCTTCTCCCGCGGCGGCCTGAAGCTGGCCGACGAGGTGGAAGAGGCGATCGAGGCGCGGATCGGCGAGCAGTGGGAGCGCCCGGTCGGCGTGGGAGTCGGCCGGATCACCGACCTGCCGGACGGCGGCGCGCAGTACATCGACTACCTGGTCGCCACGGTGCCGAATCGGCTCGACGGCCTCAAGATCGTCGTCGACGAAGCGCACGGCGCCGCGTTCCGGGTTTCCCCCGAAGCGCTGCGCAGGCTCGGCGCCGAGGTCGTCGAGATCGGGGTGAACCCCGACGGCCTCAACATCAACGAAGGCTGCGGCAGCACGCATCTGGACCTGCTGCGCGAAGCAGTGCTCGAACACCAGGCGGACGCCGGCATCGCACACGACGGCGACGCGGACCGGTGCCTTGCCGTCGACGCGTCAGGCGAGGTGGTCGACGGCGACCAGATCATCGCCATCCTGGCTCTCACCCTGCGCGAGCACGGCAAGCTGGCCAAGGACACCGTGGTCGCGACCGTGATGGCCAATCTCGGCTTCAAGATCGCGATGGAGCGCGAGGGCCTGACCGTCATCGAAACCGCGGTCGGCGACCGCTATGTCCTGGAGGCCATGCGCGCCGATGGACTGTCCATCGGCGGAGAGCAGTCGGGCCACGTGATCCTGCTCGACCACGCGAACACCGGCGACGGCGTTCTGACCGGCCTGCACCTGCTCGCGCGCGTCGCGGAAACCGGCAAGCCGCTCGGCGAACTCGCGGCCGTGATGCGCCGCCTTCCGCAGATCCTGATCAACGTGAAGGGCGTGGACAAGTCCCGCGTCCATTCCGCCCCCCAGATCAGCGAGGCGGTCAAGGCGGTAGAGGCCGAACTCGGTGAATCAGGCCGCGTACTTCTTCGCCCCTCCGGCACCGAGCCGATGGTGCGCGTCATGGTCGAGGCCGAGTCGCATGACTTGGCCGAGTCGATCGCGCACCGTCTCGCCGGCGTCGTGCGCGGCGCGCTTTCCTGATCCGCGCCCCCGCAACTTCGCCGAAATTCACCGCCACGGCCGGTTCTTATGGCAGTGTTGCCCCCGGAGGGGGTCATCGTGGTTGGTTTGCACAGTGTGCGTGAGCGGTTCGTGGACTCGCCGGCTTCGCTTGGCGCGAAGGCCAGGGCACGCCGCTGGGAGTGGTTTGAGCAGGCCTTTCCCGACATCGGGTCGCTGTCGGTGATCGATTTGGGCGGCCGAGCGGAATCCTGGTTGCGGGCTCCGGTGCGCCCGGCGCACGTGTGCGTCGTCAACCTGGAAGAGCCGACCGGCACCGCGCCCGAGTGGATCACCGAGGAACAGGGCGACGCCTGCGATCTGCCCGAGCAGGTGCGCAAGGGCGAGTACGACCTGGTGTTCTCCAACTCGGTGCTCGAACACGTCGGCGGCCACGAGCGGCGCCTGCGATTCGCCGAGGCGGTGCGCGAACTGGCGCCGCGCCACTGGGTTCAGACTCCGTACCGGTATTTCCCGGTCGAACCGCACTTCCTCTTCCCCGGATTCCAGTTCCTGCCGCTTGCCGCACGGGTACGCCTCGTGCGCCGCTGGCCGTTGGTGCATACGCCGCCCGAAGACCGGGCGACCGCGTTGCGTGTCGCGCTCTGGGTGGAGTTGCTGAGCCGGACCGAGATGGCGCACTACTTCCCAGACTCCACCGTGCGCGCGGAGCGACTCGGCGGCCTCGCCAAATCGCTGATCGCGGTCAAGACCGCCTGAACCGCCGCTAGGATCCTGCCTGCCCGCGCGCAGCCGGGCCAGCCACGCACACGTATAGGCCGAGGACATGAAGCGCGTGCTCATCACGGGCATGTCGGGCACTGGCAAGTCCACGTTGTTGAACGAGCTTGCCGCGCGCGGTTATCGAACCGTCGATACCGACTACGGCGACTACTACGAGGTCATCGACGGGGAGCGGCTGTGGCGCCCTGATCGGATCGAGGCGCTGCTGAGCGGGGCGAAGGCGGAGCACGGCGGGTTGCTGTTCGTGCAAGGCACGACTCGCAACCAGGGGGCGTTTTACTCGTGGTTCGACCACATCGTGCTGCTCAGCGCACCGACCAGCGTCCTTGTCGATCGGCTCACGAACCGCGTCACGAATCCATACGGCAAGGATCCCGCCGAGCTAGCCGAGACGCTCAAGTACGTCGAGACGGTCGAACCCTTGCTGCGCGCGTCCGCGACACTCGAAGTGGTCACGACGGTTCCCGCGTCCGAGGTCGCCCATGCGGTTCTCGTGCACGTCTTGGCGCTGTAACTGAGCGGCGTGGTCGGTCTAGGCGTCGCCGGTGAGCCGGAAGGAGCGCAGCCGGGTGCCTGCGTAGCTCACGGCGGCGGCGGTCGCGATGGTCGCGAGGATCACGGCGGTGGTCGCCGTCAGGTGCGCGTCCAGGGCGCCGTTCTTCGCGATCGCATTGGCGAGGCCGAGCGAGTATTGCTCGGCGGACAGGTACTTCGCGCCGGACACCAGGTTCGTGACCAGGCCCTCCCACACGGCCACGTACGCGAGCGCGAACGCCACCGGGTGCTTTGTGATCGTCGAGATCAGCACGAAGACCGCCGTGTAGACGATCGAGCCGAGGACCGCGCCGACGCCCAGCCCTGCCGCGAACGCGCCCGCATTGCCCGTGGCGATCACGCCGGCGACGTACTCGGGGACCGCGGCGAACAGCAGCGTCACGGCCGCGGCGATGATCGTCTTGGTGGTGATGATCGACTGGCGGGAAACGGGTGTGGCCAGCAGGTGCAGGATCGAGCTGTCGTCGATCTCCGCGCCGAGGACCGACGTGCCCACGATCAGCGCCGTGAGCGGTAGCAGAGCGCTGAATCCCACCCTGCCGAGCACCTCCGCCGGCCAGCTGGTCGACGCGTTGTGGTCCGCCTTCAGCGCGATCGTGATGATCAGCAGCACCGCGCCGGGGATCGCCAGCAGGAAGACCCGCTTGCGGCCGAGCAGCGCGCGCAGCGTGATTCGGGCGATGGTCGGGTTGAACATGCCTAGGCCCCCACGAGATATGCGAAGACTGATTCGAGCGATTCGTCGGCCGGGATGACCTCGCGCAGGCCGACTCCGGAGTCCCGGCTGACGCCCGCCAGCTGACGGGTGAACGTGCCGTGGTCGCTGGCGTGCACCTCAAGCCCGGTGGTGGTGAGGGTGACGCCCTGCACGGCCTGGGAGGCGATGAGGGCCTTGGCGAGCGTGCGATCGTCGGTGGTGCGCACGACGAAGACGTGCGGCCGGTTGGTCATCAGGCGCCTGATACTGCGGTAGTCGCCCGAAGCGGCGAGGCGCCCCGCGACGACGACTTGGACCGTGTCGGCGAGGCGCTCGACCTCTTCCAGGATGTGCGAGGAGAACAGGATCGTGCGACCGGAGCGGCCGAGGCTGCGCAGCAGGTCCATCATGTGCAGGCGCTGGCGCGGGTCCATGCCGTTGAACGGCTCGTCGAGCAGCAGGACGTGCGGGTCGTGCACAAGCGCCGCCGCGACCTTGGCGCGCTGCCGCATGCCCTTGGAGTACGTGTCGATCGAGCGGTCGGCGGCATCGGTCAGTTCGACCATGTTGAGGGCGCGGTCGGCCGCGGCGGTCGGGTCGGGAAGCTTGTGCAGCTTCGCGGAGGCGGTGACGAACTCGCGCGCGGTGAGGAATGCGTAGACCGAGTCGCGTTCCGGGACCAGGCCCACCGTGCGGAAGATGTCCGCGTTACGCCAGGGCGCGACTCCACCGATGGTGATGGTGCCTCGGGACGGTTCGAGGAAGCCGGAGATCATGTGCAAGAGCGTTGACTTGCCGGCGCCGTTGGGGCCGAGCAGGCCGGTCACGCCGGGGCCGAGGGTCATGCTGATGTCGTTGACCGCGACCACGTTCCCGTACCAGCGGGTGGTGTTGCGCAGTTCGACGAGGGCCGCGGCGCTAGGAGTCGCGCCGTTCGGGGCCGTGGTGCTCGGAGACGCGGTGCTCATGCGACGCCAACCTTCCGGTAGCGCAGGAACAGGCCGCCGGCGGTCAGCCCGGTCAGGAGAAGCAGTTCGGCGCCGTACAGCGGACCGGCGCCCTTGGGGTCGGGCATGTTGGCGTCCGTCGCGTCCAGCGCCCAGATCCGGGTGCCCTCGACGAGCCGCAGCGGGTCAACCAGACCGCCGTAGCGGGCCACCGAGTCGTATGTGAAGGTGGGGCGGAACGGCGGCCCGTCATCCGCCTGCTGCAACTGACCGGTCTGGTCGGATTGGGCGCTGGAGGACGACGGCGGCGCCGGCGGCGGGCCGACTTCGTGCTGGCCCACGGACTCGAACACGTGCGAGATCGCGGTCGTGGCCAGGAACAGGATCGCGATGGCACCGGTGGCGATCGCGCGGCGGCCGGTCGAGGACGCGATGAGCAACGTGAGCGGCGCGAACGCGACCCCGTAGGCGAGGGCGACGAGCAGGCCGGGGACCAGCGCCTTGGTCTGACCCCAGACCCCTGATCCGGACGTGCTCGACGCGACGGTGCCCAGGTACATGACGATCAGCGGCAGCGCCTCGAAGAGGAAGATCGCGGTGGCGAGGGCGAGCAGCTTCGCGAGCGGATAGTCCGACCGGCGCAGCGGCCGCGAGAAGTACAGCGGCAGCGTGTGGTGGCGCAGGTCCCGGGAAACCAGTTCGGGTGCGGCCACCGCGACGAACACGATCAGGAACAGCGACATGCTGTAGGCGTAGTGCGAGTACGTCAGCACCGGATCGCCGCCGACCGACGCGACCTTGTAGATCGAGATGGCCGCCGGGAGCAGCATCGCGGCGAAGCCGCCCAGCGGGATGATCCTGGCCTTCGCCCCGCGGCCGAAACCGAACGCCGCGCGCAGGCTGAACCAGTAGAGCGAGCGCAGGATGTGGCCGCGGCCGAGCCGCGGGCCGGCGTACGGCTTGTAGCCGATGTCGTGGATGACGCTGTCTGTGGTCATTGCTGGCGTGGTCACGGCTGGGGCTCCGCTGCGTGTACGAGGGCGGGCGCGGGGGCGGTTGAGAAGAGCTCTTCGACGTGGTGGCGCCGGTGCTCCATCCGGTTCAGCGGCAGGCCGAGGTCGGCGATCGCGTCCCGGACCAGGTCGAAGACGGCGTCGTCGCCGACCGGCACCAGCAGGGCGCGGTTCTCCGTGCGCACGACCAGGCCGAGGGAGGCCAGGTGCGCGGCGAGGGCGTCGGCCCCTTCCTCCACCTCAAGCGCGAGCCACGGCACGTTCTGCGTCATGGAGGACAGCGTCGCGGCGCGCAGCAGCCGGCCGCCCTCGATCGCCACCAGCTGATCGCAGATCCGCTCGATCTCGCTGAGCAGATGCGAGGCCACCATGACCGCGATGCCGAACTCGGTACCGATCCGGTGGATCAGCGCCAGCATCGCGTCGCGGCCGGCCGGGTCCAGGCCGTTGGTGGGCTCGTCGAGCAGCAGTAGCCCGGGATCGCCAACGAGGGCTTGGGCCAGCTTCACGCGCTGCTTCATGCCGGTGGAGAAGGTACCGATCTGCCGGTAGCGCTCCTCGTGCAGACCGACGTGGCGCAGTGCTTCGGCGGCCTGTTCTTTCGCGGCGGTCGCCGGCAGCCCGCTCATCCGGCCCAGGTGCGTGACGAATTCGGTGGCGGTCACGTCCGGGGGCAGGCAGTCGTGCTCCGGCATGTAACCGACCCGCGCGCGGATCAGCTCCCCGTCGGTGCGGGTGTCGTGGCCGAGCACCCGAGCGGTCCCGTCGGTCGGCGCGAGCAGGCCGAGCAGGATCTTGATGAGCGTCGACTTGCCGGCTCCGTTCGCCCCGACCAGGCCGGTGATGCCGGGCTCGACGGCCAGCGTGAGCCCGGTCAGCGCGATCACGCCGCCTGGGTAGCGTTTGCCGAGGTCTTGCGTCTCGATGACTGACACGCGGACAACGTAGTGCGTGGCGGCATTGGGCGGCGTCAGTTCCGGGATTGGTTTCCGGGCTCAGTCTGGGGGATGACGGTCCCTTACCGGGAGTAGGGGTTCCTCCGGAGAGCGGCCCGGTAGGGTGGCTGGCATGTGCGGAATCGTGGGTTATGTGGGTGGCAAGCCGGCGCTCGATGTCGTCATGGAAGGCCTGCGGCGGCTGGAATACCGCGGCTACGACTCGGCGGGAGTCGCCGTGGTGCACGGCGGCGCCGACGGATACCGCCTGGACGGGCGCAAGAAGGCCGGCAAGCTGGCCAACTTGGAGAAGGAGCTGTCCGAGCGGCCGTTGCCCGCGGCGACCGTGGGGCTGGGGCACACGCGTTGGGCGACACACGGCGGTCCCACGGACGGCAACGCGCATCCGCACTTCGATTCGGCGGGTCGGGTCGCGGTGGTGCACAACGGGATCATCGAGAATTACGCGGTGCTGCGCGCCGAGCTGACCGCGGCGGGCGTGGAACTTCGCAGCGAGACGGACACGGAAGTCGTCGCGCATCTGCTTGCCGCGCAGTTCGAGCCGAGCGGCCGCGATCTGGCCGAGGCGATGCGGCGCGTCTGCGGGCGGCTGCACGGGGCGTTCACGCTGGTGGCCGTGCACGCGGACGCACCGGACGTGGTGGTCGGCGCGCGGCTGAACTCGCCGCTGGTCGTCGGGGTCGGGGACGGCGAGGCGTTCCTGTGCAGCGATGTCGCCGGGTTCATCGGCCACACCCGCGAGGCGATCGAGCTCGGTCAGGCGCAGGTGGTGGAGGTGCGCCGGGACGGGGTCACGGTCACCGACTTCGCTGGCGTGCAGCAGGAGGCGCGGCGTTTCCACGTGGACTGGGACGTGAAGGCCGCCGAGAAGAGCGGCTACGAGCACTTCATGCTCAAGGAGATCGACGAGCAGCCGCAGGCGGTGGCGGAGACGCTGCTCGGCCGGGTCTCGGCGAGCGGGAAGCTCGTGCTCGACGAGATGCGGATGAGCGAGGACGAGCTGCGCAGCGTCGACAAGATCGTGGTGATCGCGGCGGGCACCGCGTTCCACGCCGGGCTGATCGCGAAGTACGCGGTCGAACACTGGACCCGGATCCCGGTCGAGGTCGAGCTGGCCTCCGAGTTCCGCTACCGCGACCCGATCCTGACCAGGGACACGCTGGTCATCGCGATCTCGCAGAGCGGCGAGACCGCGGACACGCTGATGGCGCTGCGGCACGCTCGCGAGCAGCACGCGCGGGTGCTGGCGATCTGCAACACGAACGGCGCGACGATCCCGCGCGAGTCGGACGCGGTCGTGTACACACACGGCGGGCCGGAGATCGCGGTCGCCTCGACGAAGGCTTTCCTCACGCAGCTGATCGCGTGTTACCTCGTCGGCCTTTACCTGGCGCAGGTGCGCGGGGAGAAGTTCGAGGACGAGATCAAGCAACTGCTGGCGCAGCTGGCCTCGGCGCCGGCGAAGATCGCCGAGACGCTGGGGCGCATGGAGCCGGTGCGTGAGCTGGGCCGGGCGCTCAAGGACGAGGGCCGGGTGCTGTTCCTCGGCCGGCACGTCGGATTCCCGGTGGCGCTGGAGGGCGCGCTCAAGCTCAAGGAGCTTGCGTACGTGCACGCGGAGGGCTTCGCGGCCGGCGAGCTGAAGCACGGGCCGATCGCGCTGATCGAGCAGGACCTGCCGGTCGTGGTCGTGGTGCCGCCGCCGTCCCGGCCGCTGCTGCACGACAAGATCGTCTCCAACATCCAGGAGATCCGGGCGCGCGGCGCGAAGACGATCGTGATCGCGCAGGACGGCGACAGCGCCGTAGAGGCGTACGCCGACACGTTGATCTGGGTGCCGGAGCTGCCGACGCTGTTGCAGCCGCTGGTGGCCACGGTTCCGCTTCAGGTCTTCGCCTGTGCGCTGGCCGACGCGAAGGGCCTGGACGTGGACCAGCCGCGCAACCTGGCCAAGTCGGTGACGGTGGAGTGATCGTCGGCGTCGGCATCGACGTGGTGGACATCGCGCGATTCGAGGCCACGTTGGAGCGCACGCCGGGCCTGGCCGAGCGGCTTTTCACCGAGGGCGAGCGCCGGTTGAAGCCGGCTTCGCTGGCGGCCAGGTTCGCGGCGAAGGAGGCGCTGGCCAAGGCGCTCGGCGCGCCGGGAAACCTGCACTGGCGCGACGCCGAGGTGATCAGCGAGCCGACCGGTAAGCCGCGGCTGGTGGTGCGCGGGACGGTGGCCGCTCGGGCGGCTGAACTGGGCGTGGTCAACCTGCACCTGTCGCTCAGTCACGATGCCGGCATCGCGTCAGCGGTGGTCGTCGCAGAGCGATGACGGACCGGACGACCGCATAGAGTCGGTGTATGCGTCGTGCGTATCACGTTGAAGCGATCAGGCATGCCGAAGCCGATCTCATGGCGAGGCTCCCGCCCGGCGCGTTGATGCAGCGCGCGGCCGCGGGACTGGCGAGCGTGGCCACTCGGATTCTGCGCGAGGACGGCGGCGTCTACGGGGCGCGGGTCGCGCTGTTGGTCGGCGTCGGGGACAACGGCGGCGACGCGCTGTACGCGGGAGCGAGGCTGGCGCGGCGCGGGGCGAAGGTCACGGCGATGCTGGTCGACGAGGCGCGCGTACACGCGGGCGGGCTCGCGGCGCTGCGGGAAGCCGGCGGACGAGTCGGCGGCGCGCAGACGCTTGACGGCGCTGATCTGATCCTCGACGGGATGTTGGGGATCGGCGGCAAGGGCGGGCTGCGCGGGCGGGCAGCGGAGCTTGGCAAGGCCGCCGAAGCCTCGGGCGCGCCGATTCTCGCGGTTGATCTGCCGAGCGGAATCGATGTCGACAGCGGCCAAGTCGCCGGGTTTTGCGTCAAGGCGGACGTCACGGTGACGTTCGGGGCGTACAAACCGGGCCTGCTGATCGATCCGGCGGCCGAGCGGGCCGGCGTGGCGGAGTTCGTCGATATCGGACTGACCGCGTTGCCCGAGCACGCGGCCGTGGAGGCGTTGCAGGCCGCCGACGTAGCCGGCCTGTTGCCGCGGCCGGGCCGAGACTCGGACAAGTACGCACGTGGCGTCGTCGGCGTCGCCTGCGGTTCGGTCGAGTATCCGGGGGCTGGGATGCTCGCGGTCGGTGGTGCGCTGAAGGCCGGCGTCGGAGCGGTGCGGTACTCAGGTCCGCGCCGGGTCGGCGACGAGGTTTCCCGGCGGTGGCCGGAAATCCTGATTGAGAAAGAGCTGCCGGGAGATGCGGGCCGCGTGCAGGCGTGGGTGTGCGGCAGCGGATTCCCGGTCGGGGACGATGTCGCGGCGGAGCGGACGAAGCAGGTCATTGCGAGTGGGCTTCCCGCGGTGCTGGATGCCGGAGCGCTTGGGTACCTTGACGGGGCGGAGCTGAGTGACCGCGTCGTGCTCACCCCGCACGCGGGAGAGGCCGCGCGGCTGCTCGGCGCGGAGCGCGCGGACGTCGAGGCGCGGCGGCTGGAGTTCGTCCGGCGGCTTGCTGACGAGCGCGGCGCGACAGTGCTGTTGAAGGGCTCGACGACGCTGATCGCGGAGCCGGGCGGGGACACGGTGCGGGCCAATCCGACCGGCACCGCGGCGCTGGCGACGGCCGGAAGCGGCGACGTGCTGGCCGGCCTCATCGGCGGACTGCTCGCGGCCGGCCTGCGGCCGCTGGACGCCGCGAGCGTCGGTGCGTATCTGCACGGCCTCGCCGGAAGGATCGCACGCGGCGAGGGCCCGATCGCGGCTGGTGACCTGCTCGCCGCCCTTCCACGCGCCTGGCACAATCTCCAGTGATGAGTACCGGTGAGCAGGCACGTTTGGAAGCCAGGATCGATCTCGCCGCGGTCCGCTCCAACGTCCGCCGGATGCGTGAGGTAGCCGGTCCGGCGCAGGTGATGGCCGTGGTGAAGGCCGATGCATACGGGCACGGAATGGTGGCGTGCGCCCGAGCCGCGGTCGAAGCCGGGGCGACCTGGCTCGGTGCCGCATTGCCCGAGGAGGCGCTGGCGCTGCGCGCGGCCGGCCTCACCGTGCCGATACTGACGTGGCTGCACGCGCCCGGCGATCCATTCCGGGACCTGATCGCGGCCGGCGTCGACGTCTCGATCTCGGGGCTGTGGGCGCTGCGCGAGGTCACCGAGGCCGTGCGCTCATCCGGCCGGTCCGCGCGGATCCAGCTCAAGGCGGACACCGGGCTCGGCCGCAACGGCGCGCAACCGCACGACTGGCCGCTGCTGGTCGAGGAGGCGGTCAAGGCCCAGGAAGACGGTCTGGTGACGGTCACCGGGCTGTGGTCGCACTTCGCCTGCGCCGACGAGCCCAGGCACCCGTCCGTGGCCGCGCAACTGACGGCGTATCGGCACGCGCTGGAGGTCGCCGAGCGGGCGGGACTGCGCCCGCAGCTGCGGCACATCGCGAACTCGCCGGCCGCGCTGCTGCTGCCCGACAGCCGCTTCGACCTCGTGCGCTGCGGGATCGCCACATACGGCATCTCCCCGGCTCCGCAGGAGGGCAGCGCCGCCGATTTCGGGCTGCGTCCCGCGATGACGCTGGTCGGGCGACTGGCGCTGGTCAAGCAGGTCGAGGCCGGGCACGGTGTTTCCTACGGCCACACGTACCGCACGGCCAGGCCGACGCGGCTGGGGCTCGTACCCGCCGGATACGCGGACGGGATTCCCCGCGCGGCATCGAGCTGCGGCCAGGTCTGGATCGACGGCGCGCGGCACACGATCGCCGGCCGCGTCGCGATGGACCAGTTCATCGTCGACCTCGGCGACCAGGAGGCCGGCGTCGGCGACGAGGTCGTGCTGTTCGGTCCCGGCGATCGTGGCGAACCCACCGCACAGGACTGGGCGGAGCAAACCGGGACGATTGCGTACGAGATCGTCACACGCATCGGTCCGCGCGTTCCGCGCGTCTACTTCAACACCTCCGCTGGTGGGTAACGCTCCAGGCCAGGCATGAACGGCTACTGCGGGGTAACAACTGAGTAGAAGAGCAGTACAGGAACGGTCGAAAGGTGCGTTACCCGTGGTTGAGAGTGCGTCAGGTGGTGCGCGAGGCGGCGCCCAGCGCGGCTTACCACGCGGCGCGGGCATAGTCGGCGCTGCACTCGGTGTGGTCGCGGCCGGAACGGCGGTAAGTATCGCCGTCGAGCGGTACACCATCGGCCGGGCAGTGCGCCGCATGGCCCAGATCCACGACCCCGGCGAGGCGTACGGCACGCTGCGCGGCGTCCCGCAGACCGTGATGGCCGCGGACGGCACGGAGCTGTACGTCGAGGTGGACGACCCGTTCGGTTGGCCGCGCAGCGTGGACTGGCAGCGCATCGGACGGTCATCGACCCGACAGCAGCGGCAGACCAGGTCGCAGTCGCAGGAGCGCCCGACGCTGCTGTTCACGCACGGGTTCTGTCTGCATCAGGACTGCTGGCACTACCAGCGCTCCGAGTTCTCCGGCGAGTACCGCATGGTGTTCTGGGATCAACGCGGGCACGGTCGCTCCGACCCGCTCAAGCCCGGCGCCGAGCTGTCGATCGACGTCACCGGCGAGGACCTGTACGCGGTCATCGAGGCGACCTGCCCAACCGGTCCGATCATCCTCATCGGTCACTCGATGGGCGCAATGACGATGATGGCGCTGGCCGAGGCGCACCCGGAGCTTTTCGGCGATCGGGTCGTCGGCGCGGCGCTGATGGCGACCTCCGCCGGAGAGTTCGCCGACCTGGAGTTCGGGTTGCCCAGGGCGGCCGCGAAGGTGTTCCACACCGCGGCACCGGGCCTGTTCGAGCTGATGACGAAGCAGCGCGGGCTGGTAGAGCGCGGGCGGCGGGCCGGCGGCGACCTCGGCCTGGTGCTGACGAAGCGTTACGCCTTCGGTTCCGGCGCGCCGGAATCGGCGGTGCGGTTCGTGCAGGAACTGATCCAGTCGACGCCCATCGACGTCATCGCCCGCTTCTTCACGGTGCTGCGGGAGCACGACAAGGCGGACGCGCTTCCGGTCTTCGACAAGGTGCCGTCGCTGGTGCTCGCGGCCGACAAGGACCTGCTGCTGCCGCTCAAGTTCAGCCGGGCGCTGGCCGACGCGATCCCGAGCGCCGAGTTCGTGATCGTGCCGGACGCCGGACACGTCGTGATTCTTGAGCATCCGCACGAGGTGAACGCCGCACTGCGTAGGCTGGTGGACCGAGTCGAGGCGCGGCTGGGAAAGTCGTCTAACGCCTCGTAGCCGGTCAGACGCAGCGGAGCGGGCAGAGGCGGGAGCAAGCAACGGTGGACGGCGGAGTCGAGGGTGCGGGCAGCGCCGCGGTGACGGTCGAGCGGGTCGAGGCGGACGCCGCGCGGGACACGCAGGAGGTCGGCCGGAGCCTCGGCCGCCGGCTGCGTCCGGGCGATCTTGTCATCCTTTCCGGCGAACTCGGCGCCGGGAAGACGACCTTCACACAGGGGCTCGCGGAGGGCCTGAAGGTACGCGGGCCGATCACGTCGCCGACCTTCGTGATCGCGCGGGTGCATCCGTCGCTCGCCGGCGGCGCGCCGCTGGTGCACGTGGACGCCTATCGGCTCGGCTCGCTCGCGGAACTGGACGATCTCGACCTGGACGCGTCGGTCGAGGATTCAGTGACCGTGGTGGAGTGGGGCGAGGGCAAGGCCGAGGTGCTTTCCGGGCAGCGGCTCGAGGTTCGGATCGAGCGTGCTGTCGCCGATGACGCCTCCGATGGTGATGACCGCCGAGTGATCACCGTCCTCGCATACGGAGACGCGATCGCGCGCCGGTTCGCTGAAGCAGCAGGCTCCTGACCTGTCCGACTGAACCGGACCAGACGCTCTCAGGGCACGACGACGACCGTGGTGCCGACGCTGGCGAAGGTGAACAGCGCCTGCGCGTCGGCCTGAGCCATCCGGATGCCTCCGGTTCGGGAGGTCGGTGCCGGGGGCATGCCGGTGACGTTGGCGACCGCGTCGAAGCCGAAGGCCTTGTTGAACAGCACGACGTACTGCACCGGCGTGCCGTCGGTTCCCGTCACCTGCGACAGCTTGTTCGTCACGCTGAAGCTGCCGGTCGGCGCGGGAACCGTGCCCGGCGCGACGAGCATCGTGCGCGCGACCGCGTTGCTCGACGAGACCAGCCAGACCCGCTTGGCGCCCTCGCCGTACACGATGCGCGCGCCGGAGCCGGAGTTCGCGGGAAGCGCGGCCGCATTCGCCGCGCCGCCACCGCCGGCCGAGCCCGCGGACGCGTTCGTCGTGGGCTGCCCGGAGGCCGTACCCGTGCCCTTATTCGAGGTGTTCGACACTTTCGGAGCGGTCGCCGCGGCCTGAACCGCCAGCACCCCGATGCCGAACAGCGAGGCGATCGTCATCACCACCACCGAGTACGTCGCGCCGCGGCCGGGCTTCTTCCGGACCGTCCGGGGCGCCCCGACCGGGGGCGGCGTGGAGGGCGGGTTGGCGGAGGAGAGGGTTTCCCACGACTCCTGGCGGCCGTCCGGGCCGCGGTGAGCCATCGAGCCGCCGCTGTACCGGGGCGCAGCGGCCTGCTCAGACGAGCCATGCCCGCTGACTCCGCGTCTGCCCATCGCGATTGCTCCTCCACGTTCGTAGCCGCGCCGGGGACCCATCATGCCGCAACCCGCCGGCGGAGAGGAGTGGGCATGATCGGGCGGTCGCCGCGCCGCGCATGCCGGATCAGTCGGCCGGTAGGGCAATAATGGCTCCCGTGCTCCTCCTGGCTTTTGACACAGCGACCCCGGCCGTGACCGTCGCGTTGCACGATGGGACCCAGGTACTCGCCACGCACACCGAGCTCGACGCGCGCCGCCATGGGGAACTGCTCGCTCCCGGCATCCGCACCGTGCTGGCCGAGGCCGGACGCGACCGGCGCGAACTGACCGACATCGCGGTCGGCGTCGGTCCCGGCCCGTTCACCGGCCTGCGGGTCGGCCTGGTGACCGCGCGGGCCCTCGGCGACGCCCTCGGCATCGCGGTACACGGCGTGTGCACGCTGGACATCCTCGCCTCGGCGGTGCGGCACGACGGCCCGTTCGCCGTCGCCACCGACGCGCGCCGCCGCGAGGTCTACTGGGCCCGATACGCGGCCGCCGACCAGCGGATCACCGATCCGGCAGTGGACTGGCCGCACGTCGTCGCGCCGGAAGTCACTGGGCTTCCGGTGGCCGGCGAGGGTGCGGTGAAGTACCCGGACGCGTTCCCCCGAGCGATCGAGCCGGTGTACCCGAATGCTGCCGACCTCGCCGAACTGGCTGCCCGTCAGCTGGCCGCCGGCGCCGCGCTACTCGAACCGCTGCCGCTCTACCTGCGTCGACCCGACGCGGTGGAGCCTGGCGCACGCAAGCCGGTGAGCCAGCCGGCGTTGCGGTGAACGCGCCGACGCGGCCTGGCCCACCCCGCGCCGAACTGCCGCCGCGCACGGTGCTGCGGCCGATGCGGTGGTGGGACATTCCGGCGGTCACCGTGCTCGAGCACGTGGCGTTCCCCGAGGACGCCTGGTCGGTCGGGATGTTCTGGTCGGAGCTCGCCGAGGTCGCGTCGCGCTACTACCTGGTCGCGGAGGAGTACGGCTCCGACCCGGCCCACCCGGACCGGCAGGGTCCGCGCATCGTCGGCTATGCGGGGCTGCTGGCCGGGACCGGCGAGGCCGAAGTGCAGACCATCGCGGTCGACCCGAATCGCGAAGGCCGCGGCCTGGGCGCCGCGCTGCTCACGGAGCTGTTGCGGGAGGCGGCCCGGCGCGATTGCGGCGACGTGGTGCTTGAAGTACGCGAGGACAATCCGCGGGCCCAGGAGCTGTACCGCAGGTTCGGGTTCGTGCAGATCGGGCTGCGCCGGGGCTACTACCAGCCGGCGAACGTGGACGCGCTGGTGATGCGCGCGTCCGGCGTCATCGAACGATTCGGAGAGGAAGACTGAGTTCTGTGACTCAAGGGACTGCGGCGCCCGGCCCGGGGAGTGCCGGCCTGCCGATCGTGCTCGGCTTCGAGACCTCGTGCGACGAGACCGGGATCGGCATCGTGCGCGGCACCGAGCTGCTCGCCGACGCGGTGGCCACCAGCGTGGACGAGCACGCCAGGTTCGGCGGCGTGGTGCCGGAAGTCGCCTCGCGCGCGCATCTGGAAGCGATGGTCCCGACGGTGCACCGGGCGCTGGAGACCGCGGGCCTGAAGCTTTCCGACATCGACGCGGTCGCGGTGACGGCCGGACCGGGCCTCGCCGGGGCGCTGCTCGTGGGCGTGGCGGCGGCCAAGGGGTACGCGCTCGCGCTGGACAAGCCGCTGTACGGCGTGAACCACCTGGCCGCGCACGTGGCCGTGGACCAGTTGGAGCACGGACCGCTGCCCGAGCCGTGCCTGGCGCTGCTGGTCTCCGGCGGGCATTCCTCGCTGCTGCTGGTACCTGACGTCACATCAGACATCCGGCCGCTGGGCAGCACGGTCGACGACGCGGCGGGCGAGGCCTTCGACAAGGTCGCCCGGGTGCTCGGTCTCGGCTTCCCCGGCGGCCCGCTGATCGACCGGGCGGCGCGCGAGGGCGACAGCGCCGCGATCACCTTCCCGCGCGGGCTGACCGGGCCCAACGACGCGCCGTTCGACTTCTCCTTCTCCGGCCTGAAGACGGCGGTCGCGCGCTGGGTCGAGGCGCGCGAGCGAGCCGGTGAGCCGGTGCCGATCGCGGACGTGGCGGCCTCGTTCCAGGAGGCGGTCGTGGATGTGCTCACTCGGAAGGCGATCCGCGCGTGCAAGGAGAACGGCGTGGATCACCTGCTCATCGGGGGCGGGGTCGCGGCCAACTCGCGGCTGCGCGCGCTCGCCGAGGAGCGGGCGGCCGGTCAGGGCATCCGGGTGCGCGTTCCGCGGCCGAAGCTGTGCACGGACAACGGCGCGATGGTCGCGGCGCTCGGCTCGGAACTGGTGGCGCGCGGCGTGCGGCCCTCGCCGCTGGACCTGCCGGCCGACTCCTCGATGCTGATCACCGAGGTCCTGGTCTGACCGTGCGCGTGCTGATGTGGGAGGCCAAGGGGGACGCGGACGGACTGATCGCGTGGTGGCGCGCGCAGGTTGAGCCGCAACTGCCCGACGGGGTCTCGGCGGAGCTGTTTCGTTCAGCGGACCGGGTCGTCGCGCTGGTGCGGTTCAGCGGCGAGCGCGTGACCGTGCCGGACCCGCCGGGCCGGCTGGTCGCCCGCCCACCGCACGCGTGGCCGTTCGAGGCTGTCGGCTGAGTGGAACGTGGCCTGACGACGGTCAGGCCTTCATGCCCAGGGCGTCGAGCGCGGCTTGAAGCGAGCGGGCATAGCCGCGTGAGGTGTACGTCGCACCGGAGACGACGTTCACGTCAGCGCTCTGCGCGGACAGCACCTCGGTGCGCAGGGTCGTGGCCGCGTGCGTCGACGAGTCCCAAGAGTGCGGGTTGTCGTGCGGGAGCTGAAGTGCCTTTACCTCGGTGATCCGCCCGGCGACCACGGTCACCTGGACTTGCACGATGCCGTGCGCGAGCACGACCTGCGGACCGGTCGCGGTGCGCACCTGGCCCTGGGTCACGATGGTGACCGTCATCCCGGCCGCCTGTGCCTTGTTGCCGGCTTTCGCCGCGAGCAAGGCGAGCATGGCCAGCAGAGTCGCGGTGGTCACCACGGCTATGCGGCGCAGACTCATCGGAACTCCTTCAGCAGGAAACTCATTCAACACTGTGCCGCCGGGCAGATGATGCCCCGTCACGAGTGGACAGGGCAAGACCCGGCTTGCGGCAACGGTACCGGCGATTCTAAGAGGGCGCGCGGGTAGGACCGGCACTGCCTTGGCCGGTTCTTTGCCAGGTCCAGTAAGAAGCCGATCTCGTTAAGACTCTTGACGAGCATCGTGGGGCGGCCTAGCGTTCACCCATCGATAAGGAAAGTTTCCTTACTTCTTGGGGGTGCGCATGGATCGCGACGCGGTCGGTCCGCCGGGCACTCCCAGCCTGCTGCGCGCCATCAACGACCGCACCGCGCTGCGGCTGCTCGCCGACCGCGGGCCGCTCTCACGCACCCAGCTCGGCGCGCTGGCCGGGCTCTCCAAGCCCACCGCCTCGCAGTTGATGGACCGGCTGGAGACGGCCGGCCTGGTCGAAGCGGTGCTCGACGCCGATCCCGGGCACGTGAACGGCAGCGCGGGCCGGACCGCAAGGCGCTACCGGCTGCGCGGCGCGGCGGCGCACGTGGCCGGGCTCGACGTGACCGCGGCGCGCATCGTGGCCCGCGTGTGCGACCTGTCCGGGCAGCCGGTCGGCGAGGCGACCCTCGTGACGCCCGGACGCTCGGCAAGCGGCACCGTCGACCGCGTCCGCGCGGCGCTGGCGGCGGCCTGCGCCACCGCCGCGATGGACCTCGGCAGCCTGCATCACGTCGTGATCGGCATCGGCGGCGCCATCGACCCGGGCACCGGCCGGCTCGGCTTCGCCCGTCACCTGCCGGGCTGGCACGAATCCGACCTGCTCGCCCGGCTGCGCGCCGAGCTGACCGGGCCCGGCGCGCCGGATCCGCGGGTCGACGTCGAGAACGACGTGAACCTCGTGGCGATCGCCGAACAGACCGTCGGCGCGGGCCACGGCGCGCGTGACGTGGTGGTGCTGTGGGTCGCGGAGGGCATCGGCGCGGCCGTGATCATCGACGGCAAGCTGCACCGCGGCGCGACCGGAGGGGCGGGCGAGGTCGGCTACATGCCGGTGCCCGGCGCCCCGGTGGTCCGCAGCATCGGACGCGGCACCACCGGCGGCTTCCAGGCCCTGGCCGGCGGCCCCGCGGTGCTGAAACTGGCCCGCCAATACGGATTCACCGGCGCCGACCCGCAATCCGCGGTGGCCCGCGCCATCGAGGCGATCGCCGCGCCCGCGCCGGTCGCCGTCCAGCAGGCCGCGCGCAGGCTGCTGATCGAACTGGCCGACCGGCTGGCCACCGGACTGGCCCCGATCGTGGCGGTGCTCGACCCGGAGCTGATCGTGCTGTCCGGCGCGATCCCGCGCTCCGGCGGCGCCGTGCTGCGCGAACTGGTCGCCGAGGCACTGCACGGCATGGCGATCCCAAGACCCCGCCTGGTCGAGTCCGCGCTCGCGGACAACCCGGTGCTCGCCGGGGCGATCCACGCGGCCCTCGCGGCGACCAGGGAGGCGGTGTTCGACACGAGCGCCGGCAACCCGATCCCCGCATAGACGCCCCATCCATCCGCACAGCTCTCGCAAAGCACAGCCCGGCTCGCCTCCCCGACCCGCCCCACCAACTCGCGAAGGAGTACCGCCCGTGTCGCACCTGCGTCGCATGACCGGCTCCGCGGCCGCGATAGCCGCGGTCCTGACCGCTGCGGCCTGCGCCGGCAGCACCGCGCCCGCGCAGCAGAAGATCACCGCCGTCGACCCGTATCCCACGAGCAAGCCCGACGTCACCATCAACCTCTGGCACGGCTTCTCCGAAGGCTCGGAGAACGACGCGTTCAACGCGATGGTCGCCTCCTTCGCGAAGGCGCACCCCAACATCCACGTCAAGGTGACCGGCAACATCACCGACACCCAGATCCAGCAAGGCATCAAGGCCGGCGGATCGCAGTCCCCTGACGTTGCCGTCTCGTTCACCACCGACGACGTCGGCACGTACTGCTCCACCGGCCAGTGGATCAACCTCAAGCAGGACCTGGCCGCCGCGCAGATCGACGTCGCCAAGACCTTCCCGGCGCCGCTGATCAACTACACGCAGTACCAGGGCGACCAGTGCGCGCTGCCGCTGGAGAACGACGCGTACGGGCTCTACTACAACAAGACCTTCTTCCAGCAGGCCGGGGTCACCGACCCGCCGAAGACCCTCTCCGAGCTTCAGGCCGACGCGCTCAAGCTGACCCAGAAGAACCCGGACGGCTCGTTCAAGCGGATCGGCTTCTTCCCCTCCTTCGCCTACTTCGAGCAGGTGCCCGGCCACTTCACCTCGGTCTTCCACCTCAAGTGGCAGACGCCGACGCACAACTCGCAGCTGGCCGCCGACCCCGGCTTCACCGCGATGCTCAACTGGCAGAAGGGCTTCGAGGACGCCCTGCTGAATCAGGCCCCGAAGTCGACTGCCAAGCAGCTGACCGACTTCATGAACAAGTCGATGAGCGCGGGCGAGTTCACCGCCGGCCAGAACCCGTTCGAGACCGGCGCGGTGGCGATGTCCATGGACGGCGAGTGGCGCAACGCGAATCTGAAGGCTGAGACGCCGGGCCTGTCCTACGGCACCGCGCCGTTCCCGGTGCAGGACTCGGACGCGGCCTCGTACGGCGGCGGCTATGTGACCGGAACCGTGATCGGCATCTCCTCGCGCAGCGCGCATCAGGACGCCGACTGGGAGCTGGTGAAGTATCTGACCACGAACACCGACACCCTGGTCGCCTTCGCCAACGCGATCCAGAACGTGCCCTCCACCATCGCCGCGCTGGCCTCGCCGCAGCTGACCCAGAACCCGAACTTCCAGACCTTCGTGAAGGTCTCCGGCAACCCGAACTCGGCCACCACCCCGGCCTCGCCCAACGGCGGCCAGTACCAGCAGACCGCGCAGACCTGGATCGCGACCTGGGAGGCGGGTCAGGTCTCGAACCTGTCCTCGGCGCTGAGCGCGCTCGACGCCCAGATCGACAAGGACACCAACGCCGGCGTGCGGCCCAGCGGCAGCTGAGCCGTGACCACCGGCCTTCGAAGGATCGAGGCTCGACTCTGATGGCAACGCCCGTCCTCGCCCTGCCGGGGCGCCGGAGGAAGCGGGCCGAACTCCCGGCGGCGCTGCGCGCGAAGCGCCGCCGGGAGGGGCTGGCGGCCCTGGGTTTCCTCTCCCCGTGGCTGCTCGGGTTCAGCGTGTTCTTCGCTTACCCGCTGATCGCCGCGGTCTACTTCTCCTTCTACTACTACGACCAGTTCAACGCGCCGGTGTGGGTGGGCCTGAAGAACTGGGACTACATCCTGTTCAACTTCCCCGATTTCGTGACCGGGCTGAAGAACACGCTGTGGCTCGTGGTGGTCATGGTCACCCTCCAGACCGTCTTCGGGCTCGGCGTCGCGATGCTGATCACCAAGATCAAGCGTGGCGGCAACATCTTCCGCACCCTGTTCTACCTGCCGTACCTGGCGCCGCCGGTCATCTCAACGCTCGTATTCGTGTACCTGTTCGACGCCGGCGGTCCGATCAACGCGATCCTCGGGCACGTCGGGGTGCACAACCCGCCGGGGTGGTTCAACTCGCCGACCTGGTTCAAGCCGTCGCTGACCCTGCTTTCCCTGTGGGGCATCGGGAACACCGTGGTCATCTTCTTCGCCTCGCTGCTCGACGTGCCCAAGGAGCAGATGGAGGCGGCGATGCTGGACGGCGCCGGGCCGGTCAAGCGGTTCCGCTTCGTCACGCTGCCGTCGATCCAGCCGGTGATCCTGTTCTCGGTGGTCACCGGCGTGATCTACACGATGCAGTACTACACGCAGGCGATCGTGGCCGGAGAGGTGGCCAGCGGCCACGTGGCCACCGCGGGTACGACCCTTGATATCGGCTATCCGCTCGGCTCCAGCCTCACCGTGCCGCAGCTGATCTACCAGCAGGGCATCCTCAACGCGAATACCGGTCCCGCCTGTGTGCTCTCGATCCTGCTGTTCGCGATGACGATGTTGTTCACGCTCATTCTGTTGCGCCGCAAGAACGGATTGGTGGGAGGGGACTGATGACAGCGGTAATCTCGCCCCCGGTCACACCGCATGCCGGGATCAACCGCACCGCCCGCTCGGCGGCCCGCCGCCGGCGCGCGCTGGAGTGGATCGCGGTGCACTCGCTGGCGATCGTCGCCGCGGTGTTCTTCGCCGGGCCGTTCTTCTTCCTGATGGTCACCTCGGTGATGCCGGACAACCAGGCGCTGTCCGGGGCGCTGTGGCCCTCGCACTGGCAGTGGTCGAACTTCCGCTCGGTGTGGGACCGGGCCGGCTTCCTCACCTGGTACAAGAACACGCTGCTGTACGCGGTCCCGGTGACGCTGCTGACCGTGGTCTCCTCGGTGCCGGTGGCCTACGCGCTGGCGAAGTTCAAGTTCCGCTACCGCCGCCTGGCCATGATCGTGCTGGTCTCCGCGATGATGATCCCGCCGCAGGTGACCGTGATGCCGATGTACATCCTGTGGACCAAGCAGTTCGGGCTCGGC
>DASUAR010000201.1:0-2384 GCA_035763685.1 Actinocrinis sp.
CCGAACCTGATCTCCTGCACCGAGCCGCGCGGCCGGGGCAGGTCGATGTCGAACACCGCCTTGACCGTGCCGGGTCCGGCGGTCATCACCACGACCTTGTCGGCCAGCGCGATCGCCTCCTCCAGGTCGTGCGTGACGAAGAGGACCGACGGCTTCGTCTTGTCCCACAGCGTCAGCAGCTCGTTGGACATGATCGCCTTGGTCTGCACGTCGAGCGCGCCGAACGGCTCGTCCATCAGCAGGATCGACGGCTCGTTGATCAGCGCCGCCGCCAGCGACACCCGCTTGCGCATACCGCCGGATAGCTGGTGCGGGTAGTGGTCCTCGAAACCGGTCAGGCCCACCATCCGCAGCCAGTCCCGCGCGTCGGTGAGCGCGCCTTTCTTCGGCACGCCGCGGAACAGCGGCCCCATCGCGACGTTCCCGAGCACCGACTTCCACGGCAGGAGCGCGTCGGTCTGGAACATGAAGCTGGTGCCGCGCCCGATCCCGGTGACCGGCTGCCCGCCGACCGACACCATGCCCTCGCTCGGCCGGTCGAGGCCGGCCACCATCGTGAGGGTGGTCGACTTGCCGCAGCCGGACGGTCCGACCACGGCGCAGAACTCTCCGGGCTCGACTGCCATGGTCACGTCGCGCAGGGCGGTGAACGTGCCGCCGCCCGGCGTCTGGAATCGTTTGGTGACCCCGGATAGCTCGATGCGATGGTCACCTCGTATGTTGGATCGCACAAACCAGGAAGCTAACGACCGGCGCGACGCCCGTCACTATTGCGCTCAATCCCCGCCGTAAAGCGCTCTGTGCGCCTTTAGCGCATAAAGCTCAACCGCCTGGCCGCGAGACGGCTCGTTCTGCCACTTTTGCGCATTCTGCTCACGGTGCAGCATCTACACCGTTAAGTGCGTGGTTGTTACACTGCGGGAAAAATTGCTGGTCGCTCGCCCGTGACGGGAGGTACCGGTGCGGCTTCCCCTCTGGCGCCACGTACGGCAGCGCCTGTCCACCCAGGTCGTCCTCTTGATGGTGGCAATCCTGGTGCTCACGATGAGCGGGGGCTTCTACGTCCTCCAGCGGGACTTGCGCGAGCAGCTCGACACCCAGTTCGAGTACCGCGCGCTGTCGATCGCGCAGACCCTGGCCGCCGAGCCGAGCGTGGCCATCCAGGTGTCCGGCGGCCGTCCCGGCGGCCAGCTCCAGGCAATGGCCACCAGGGAGATGGCGGCGACCGGCGCGCTGTTCGTGGTGATCACCAACGCCAAGGGAATCCGCTATACCCACCCGACCCCCGCGCTGATCGGCACCCCGATCACTTACCACGACCCCGAGCCCGACACGTCCGAGCCGTTCCGCACGGGCCGCTCCTGGCTCGGTCTGCAGCGCGGTTCGCTCGGCCCGGTCGCGGCGGGCAAGGCCCCGCTGTCCCTGCACGGCAAGCTGATCGGCGAGATCTCGGTCGGCTTCAAGGTAGCCGACGTCGGCACCGCGTGGTCCGGCGCGCTGCCATTGCTGATTCTCTACCTGCTCGGCATGCTCGCGGTCGGCGTGCTCGCCGCGCTCGCCCTAGCCCGCCGGCTAAAGCGGCAAACGTTCGGCCTCGAGCTCAGTGAGATCGCCGCCCTGTTGCAGGAGCGGGAAGCGATGCTGCACGGCATCAGAGAGGCCTTCGTCGGCTATGACAACGGGGGCCGGGTGCTGCTCGCCAACGACGCGGCCCGCGACCTGCTCGGCCTGCCGGCTGAGTTCGCCGGCCGCAAGCTCAGGTACATGCTGCCGCCCGGCCGGCTCGCCGACGTGGTGACCGGCGAGGTGACCGGCAGCGACCTGCTCGTGCTGCACGCGGACCGGGTGCTCGTCGCCAACCGGATGCCGATCACGCGCAATCACCAGCAGCTTGGCTGGGTGGTGACCTTCCAGGACCGCACTGAGTCCGAGGCACTCAAGCGCTCGCTCGACGAAGTGACCGGGCTGGCCGACACGCTGCGCGCCCAGTCCCACGAGTTCGCGAACCGGCTGCACACGCTGGTCGGGCTCGTGGAACTCGGCCACTACAACGAGGCGGTCGAGTTCGTGACCGGCCTGTCCGCCGCCCGCGGCGAGCTGACTGATCAGCTCATCGATGCGATCGGCGAGCCCAAGCTCGCCGCGCTGATCCTGGCGAAGGTGTCCCTCGCCAGCGAGCGTGACGTCCAGCTCCGCCTGATGCCCGACAGCAAGGTCGGGCATCACATCACCGCGATCACCCAAGTGCTGACGGTGGTCGGCAATCTCATCGACAACGCGATCGACGCGACCGCGCTTGCACCCGCCCCGCGCGAGGTCGAGCTGACCCTGGTCGCCGCCGAGTCAGATCTGCTGATACGGGTGCGCGACACGGGGCCAGGGGT
>DASUAR010000202.1:0-23495 GCA_035763685.1 Actinocrinis sp.
CACCCAGACCAACAGCACCCAGCTGGACATTCACGACTGCACCGGCGCGAGCAACCAGATCTTCACCTACAACTCCTCCCATGAGCTGACCGTCTACGGCGGGGCCAAGTGCGTGGACGCCTACGCCAAGGGCACCACCGCGGGCACCAAGGTCGACATCTACGACTGCAACGGCGGCACCAACCAGCAATGGAACCTCAACACCAACGGCACCATCACCAGCGCCCAATCAGGACTCTGCCTCGACGTCACCGGAGGCTCCACAGCCAACGGCGCCCTCGTCGAACTATGGACCTGCAACGGCGGAACCAACCAGCAATGGACCCGGAACTAAAAGCACATCTCACGAAGAGTGCCGATCGCGTGTACTCGCCGTGTCGCAGGAACAGGTTGATCGTCCTTGCTCCAAGCTCGTCGATCAAGTGCCCCGACGCGACGTGTTCGGCACCGCCGCGACCCTTCACGTTGTCCGGCGCATCCGGTCCGGTTGCCGCAGAGACCGAGATCAAGTGAACCAGCGCTCTGTTTGGCAAGCGGACCGGTCGAGGTCGGCGTACCGGACGTCGAACGCGAATGGCTCGGCGGACGCGTGCCGCGCCAGCCCAACCGGACGCCGCATTGACCGCGATCGCAACCCCGTGCGACCGGCGCAGCGCGCCCTGCTCCGCCGAAACCCGCGGAGACCTCAAGGACTGGCTCGGCGGATTCGTCGGCCGCCAGACGCCGCGCAGCAACTGGCTACTCTTCCGCACGATCGTCGAAGAGTTCCTCGCCGGCGTCGGCAGACCGCACCGGCACGTCGAGATCGTAGGGGTCTCGACGCGATCGTCGGATGGCAACGAGACGACGGCTGGTACACCGACAGCGAGGGACGGCGCGTCGACCACTACAACGGCTGGGCGCTGCACCTCTATCCGATGTTCTGGACGCAGCTGGCCGCATCCGGACCCGCGCCGCACTGACCGCCGAGCTGCGCGAGCGATACCGCACACGCTTGAGCGCGTTCCTCGCCGACTACATCCACCTCGTCGGCGGTGACGGCGCCCCACTGCACCAGGGCCGGTCGCTGACATACCGAATGGCCGCAGCCGCACCCCTGTGGGCCGGTGCTCCGTTCGACGCGACACCGCTCGCACCCGGTGTCACCCGGCGAGCTACCAGCAGCATCCTGCGATACTTCACCGATCGCGGCGTACCGGACGACCGCGGGCTGCTCACTCTCGGGTGGCTGCACCCGTTTCGCGGCACGATTCAGCCCTATTCCGGACCGGCTTCTCCGTATTGGGCCTCGAAGGGGTTTCTCGGACTCCTGTTACCGCCGACGCATCCGGTGTGGGTCGAGAACGAGCAGCCTCTGCCCGTCGAACACCGCGACGCCCTGCGTGTACTGCGCGGGCCGAACTGGCTCGTCCAGGCGACGCGCGCCGACGGGATCGTGCGCGTACACAATCACGGATCCGACGGCATTGCGCGCGGCACCAAAACCGACGACCCCCACTATGCGCGGCTGTGCTTCAGCACTGCTACAGCACCACGAAGCAGTTCCGGCTGGTCGGTGACCGACGCAACGGTCACGGTGATCGATCCGGACGGCACCGGGACCGGCTCGGGCCGAATCCAGCCGCTCGGCGCCGATGTGCACGACAGCATCGGCCACGCCACCTCGTGGCACTCCCCCACAGCAGGCGTGCGTATCGAGGCGCATGTCCTCGCCTTCAATGGTTACGAAGTGCGCCTTCACGCGATCCGTGCTCCCCGCGGATGGACGGTCCGCGAAGCAGGGCACAACCGTTGCGGCCGCCCCGGCGCAACGGGAGGCCTGAGCAATGACACTCAGGTCTTTCGACCTCAGTGCCAGGTGAATCGGGTGGCGTCGCTGCCACTGCTGGCTCGACCGTGAGTCGAAGACTGCCTGGCTGTTGATTAATGGTTGACAGCTTGGTGTCCGATCAGGAAACTACGTGATGCGCCTCGCCGGTTCCGAACGCCGGAGCACGTCACCCCATGCGCTTTGGCCCGTCATCAACTAGCTCCGCACTCACTCCCTTCCCGACACGCCCCGCAGACCGGCACCGCGCGGTCGGCGCAGCGGCCCTGTCTCGTCTTCCGCACACCACCCACGGGAGACCGGACGTACACGGCATGCCCGCATCCAGCACCGTCCGAGCTCTCAGGAGGAAAGGGCACACCATGCCGAACCTCATCGGCCGCGCAACACGCCGCGCCAGCGTGACCGCCCATATGCGAAACCAGGCGGCTGCCGTGATGCCTGCTACCGGCCGGTCGAGAAGAACGACGCTGATTGCAGTGTCCTTACTTGCCGCCACAACCGCGCTGACCGCCTGCAACAGCAGCGGTTCCGGCTCCTCCTCGGCCAAGACGCTCACGCTCTGGCACTACGAGGCGGCGGACAGCGCGATGGGCCTGGCCTGGAGCCAGGCGGTCAAGGACTTTGAGGCGGCTCACCCGGGCGTGACGGTCAAGGTTGAGACCAAGACCTTCGAGCAGTTGCAGAAGACCGCGCCGATGGTGCTCAACTCGAGCAACGCGCCGGACATCCTGGAGTACAACAAGGGCAACGCGACCGCCGGCCTGCTCTCCAAGCAGGGCCTGCTCACCGACCTGACCCCGCAGGTCACCCAGTACGGCTGGGATAAGAAGCTGAGCTCGAATATCGCGGTGACCTCGCGTTACAGCAACGGGACCATGGGATCGGGCGGCTGGTACGGCATCCCGAACTACGCCGAGTACGCGATGGTCTATTACAACGTCGACCTTTTCAACAAGTACAAAGTACCGGTGCCCAAGAGCTTCGCCGACTTCACCACGGCGATGGACACCTTCGTCAAGGCCGGAATCACGCCCCTGGCCAACGCGGGCGCCGAATACCCAGCCCAGCAGTACCTCTACGACCTCGCGCTCAGCAAGGCCGATCCGAAATGGGTGACGGACTACCAGATCAACGGCAAGGCTGACTTCCACGACGCCGCCTGGAGCTACGCCGCCAATACCCTGACCGACTGGGTGAAGAAGGGTTACATCGCAAAGGACTCGGTGAGCCTTAAGGCCACTGACATGGGCAGCACCTTCGAGTCCGGTAAGAGCCCGATGATGGTGTCCGGCAGCTGGTGGTACGGCACCTTCGAGTCCGAGATCAAGAACTTCACCTGGGACACGTTCCTGTGGCCCGGTAGCGGCCTGGTGCCCGGCTCCGGCGGCAACCTGTGGGTCGTGCCAACCAAGTCGAAGAACAAGCAGCTGGCCTATGACTTCATCAACACCACCCTGCAGAAGGACGTGCAGGACATCATCGCGAACAAGGGCGCCGTGCCAGTGGCAGCGGACCCCGCGGACGTCACCGACCCGAAAGCCAAGAAGCTGATTCAGAACTACACCACGCTCGCCGCCTCGAATGGCCTGGCCTATTACCCGGACTGGCCGGTGCCAGGGTTCTACGACACGTTGACGGCTGCGACTCAGGACCTGATCAACGGTAAGGACTCGAACTCGGCTCTCGGCAGTCTGCAGACCGCCTACCAGCAGGGCCGAAGCCAGTGACCGTGGCCGGGACCGCGGGCCCGGCCCAGGTGGCGTCCCCGGACATCGCGCGGCGTGAGTCGCGGCGGCGCCGCGGCAAGCGGGTGGACCGGGGCTATCCGCTGTTCCTGCTGCCCGGCGCGGCGTTGTTCCTCGTCGTGATCGCGGTGCCGTTCGGCATGAACGTGTGGATCAGCTTCAACCGCTGGCAGGGTATCGGTCCGATGACCTGGGTAGGCCTGGGCAACTACCGGCGGCTGCTGGCCGACTCGGTGTTCTGGTCCTCGTTCTGGCACAACGTTCTCCTCATCGTCGCGATGGCCGTAGTGCCCACCATGATCGGCCTCGTGGTCGCCGCCGCGCTGTTCGACTACCTCGGCAAGAAGTTCGGCCCGCGCACCGCCAGCGTGCTGCGCGCCTGCCTCTACCTGCCGCAGGTCATGCCGCTGGCAGTGATGGGCGTGGTGTGGGGCTGGATCCTGGCGCCGGGCAACGGGGTGCTCAACTCCGCGCTACGGGACGTCGGCCTCGGCTCGCTCACGCACGACTGGCTCGGCGATCCGAAGAGCGCACTGTACGCGATCATGGCGGTGATGGTCTGGATCCAGATCGGCTTCCCGCTCGTGGTCTTCATGGCCGGCCTACAGCGCATCGATCCGGTGCTCTACGAGGCCGCCGAACTCGACGGAGCATCCTGGGCCCGCCGGTTCCGGCACGTCACCGTCCCCCAGATACGGCCCGAGTTCTACGTGGTGCTGCTGATGTGCACCATCGCGGCGCTCAAGGCGTTCGCCCCGATCTACGTGCTCACCCACGGCGGCCCGGGCTATTCGACCGATATCCCGTCCTACTTCTCCTACCAGAACTTCTTCGAGAAGACCCAGGTCGGCTACGGCGCCGCGACCGCCACCGTCCTGGCTCTCATCACCCTGATCATCACCGCGGTGTTCATCAGCCTGCAGTTCCGCCGACGCGACGAGGAGGACTGACCCGTGTCCGTCTACACCGCGCGCCTCGCCCGCGACCACACCCGCACCCGGCCGCGTCGCACCTACCCGCTGCTGGTGCTGACCGGGTTCGTCATACTCGCGCTGCTGATGATCGCGCCGTTCGGGCTCGTCGCGATGAACGCGATCAAGACCAGCACCGACTACGCCGCACACGGCCCGCTCGCCCTTCCGCGCTACCTCAGCCTGGACAACCTCAAGGCGTTCTGGAACCTGGTCGACTTCGGCCAGGTGCTGCTCAACAGCGCACTGATCAGCGGCGCGGTCGCGATCCTCGCGGTACTGCTTTCCGTTCTCAACGCCTACGCGCTCGGCATCGGACGGGTCAGCGGCCGCACATGGATCCTCATCGCGTTCCTGATCGCGAACCTGCTGCCGCAGGAAGGTCTGGTCTACCCGCTCTACTACCTCGCCAAGCAGGTCGGCATGTACGACACCCGCACCGCCGTGATCATCATCTTCACCGTCATCCAAAGCGCTTTCGGCACGTACCTGCTCTCCTCCGTGCTCGGCGCCTTCCCGCGCGAAATCCTGGAGGCCGCCCGCATCGACGGGGCCGGCACCTGGCGCATCCTGTGGCGCGTCGTGGTCCCGGTCAGCCGCCCCACCCTGACCGTCCTGCTCACCTTCTTCTTCATCTGGACCTGGAACGAGTTCCTGCTCCCCTTGGTGTTCCTGGTCTCCAACCAGAACCAGACCGTCCCGGTCGCCCTCGGCGTCGCGCAAGGCGAGCACATCGTCGACGTCACAATGCAGGCCGCCTCCGGGCTGCTCGGCATCCTGCCCGCCGTCGCCTTCTTCCTCATCTTCCAACGCACCCTTACCCGCGGCGTCACCGTCGGCGCGGTCAAGTGAGACTTCCAATGCCGCCGCGGACGCCGCCGGACCGTGGGCGGGCGCAGCACAGCTGTCCGCACGATGCCGCTCGCACGACCGTCGAGCAAGACACCGTCCCGTACCGAATCGCTTCGAACCAGTTCCGTGGAGTGGCACCGATGCCTAGATCGTCACGTCGTTCACGTCGTTGGCGGGCGCTGATCGCGTTGGCGATCAGCCTCGCCCTGCTTGCCCCCGGTTCGGCAAACGCGCGATCGCCGTACCCGTATCCGTTCCGCGACCCGCACCTGCCGCTGTCCGCGCGCATCGCGGACCTGCTGTCGCGGTTAACCCTGGCCGAGAAGGTCTCGCTGCTGCACCAATACGAGCCGGCGATCGCGCGACTGGGCATTCCCGGCTTCAAGACGGGAACTGAAGCACTGCACGGCGTCGCATGGTCGACCGACGTCAACAACAACGGCGCTGTGGTCACGGCGAACGGCACGGTCTTCCCGCAGGCGGTCGGCTTGGCCAGCACCTGGGACCCGGCGCTGATCCGGCGGGTCGGCAATGCGGTCGGGCAGGAGGCGCGCGGCTTCAACGCCGAGAATCCGGCTGTATGGGGGCTGAATCTGTGGGCGCCGGTCACAAATCTGCTGCGCGATCCGCGGTGGGGCCGCAACGAGGAGGGCTACTCCGAGGACCCATACCTGACCGCCCAAATCGCCACGGCCTACGGCAGCGGTATCGAGGGCGGCAACCCGAACTATCTGCAAGCCGCTCCGACTCTGAAGCATTACCTGGCCTACAACAACGAGACCAACCGCGTCGCCTCGAACTCTTCAGTGCCGCCGGCGATCCTGCACGACTACGACCAGCAGGCATTCCAACCGGTCATCGCCGCCAACGCGGCCACCGGTGTGATGGCCTCCTACAACCTGGCCAACGGCAGGCCGAACACGGTCAATCCTGATCTGGCCACCACCGAGCGCAGCTGGACTAACAAGACCCTGATGAACGTCACCGATGCAGGCGCTCCTTACGACGTCGCCTTCGCGGACCGTTACTACAGCACGCTGGCTCAGGCGGACGCCGCCGCGATCAAAGCCGGCGTGGACAGCTTCACCGTGGACAACACGGACTCTTCCATCACGATCACCGCGGTCCAGCAGGCGCTGAGCCAGGGGCTGCTGACCCAGGCGGACATCGACAAGGCGGACACTGACATCCTCACGATCCGGTTCCGGCTCGGCGACTTCGACCCGCCCGGCAGCAACCCCTACGCGAACATCACACCCGCCGTAATCGACTCCCCGGCGCACCAGGCGCTCGCCAGGCAGGCCGCCGACGAGCAGATGGTCCTGCTGCGCAACACCGGCAACACCCTGCCGCTCAACCCGGCGACCACGAAGCGCATCGCGGTAGTCGGCCCGCTGGAGAACACTCTCTACACCGACTGGTACTCCGGCTCCCTGCCCTACTCGGTCACACCCCTGCAGGGCATCACCCAACGCCTCGGTACCAACGGAAACGTCGCCTCCAGCGAAGGCGCCGACCGGATCGCCCTGCAGGACACGACGACCGGCAAGTACCTGACCGCCGCCACCGCGACCGCCGGCGCGCCCCTCTCCGAATCCGGCACCACCGCTGGCCCTGATCAGTCCCTTGACGTGTTCGACTGGGGCTCCGGCATCCTCACGCTGCGCGCCGTCGCCAACAACCGCTATGTCACCCTCGGCGCCGGCCACACGCTCGTGAACAGCGAGATCCAGCCCAACGGGTGGTATGTGGAGCAGCAGTTCAGCCTGGTTGCCCAGCCCGACGGCAGCTACGTGCTGGAGTTCTCCGGCAACGACGCCACCGCCTCCTGGTTCGGCGGCCGGTACGCCGTGGTCGGATCGGACGGCACCCTCACGATCAGCGCCGCGACGGCGGCCGCCGCGACGCACTTCCGCGAGAACGTCATCACCAGCGGCGTCGACTCAGCCGTCGCGGCGGCGACGGGAGCGGACGCGGCCGTGGTGGTCGTCGGCAGCATGCCGTTCATCAACGGCCGCGAGGACAACGACCGGACATCGACGGCGCTGCCGTCAGCTCAGCAGGCACTCATCGAGGCCGTGCGCAAGGCGAACCCGAACACGATCGTCGTCCTGGAGAACAGCTACCCGGACACGATCAACTGGGAGCAGGCCAACGTTCCGGCGATCCTACACACCACACACGCCGGCCAGGAAACGGGGCACGCCCTCGCCGATGTCCTGTTCGGCGACTACGACCCGAGCGGACGGCTCACCCAGACCTGGTACCGATCGGACAGCAGCCTGCCGTCGATTCTGGACTACGACATCGCCAAAGCCGGGATGACGTACCAGTACTTCCAAGGGGATCCGCTCTACCCGTTCGGCTATGGGCTGAGCTACAGCTCGTTCCAGTACTCGAACCTGCGGCTGTCCACATCGAGTGTGAACGCCAAGGGCCGCGTGTGCGCCACCGTCGACGTCACCAACACCGGCTCGAAAGCCGGCACCGACATCGTACAGCTCTATACGCACGAACTTCAGTCGAGGGCGACGGCGCAGCCACAGGAGGAACTGCGCGGCTTTGCCCGGGTGACGCTCAATCCGCACCAGACCAAGACGATCATGCTTACCCTCAACGCGGCCGATCTGAAGTTCTGGGACGTCACGCGCAACCGGTACGTCGTCGAGTCCGGCCGGTATCAGGTCCGGATCGGGCACGACGCCGGCGACATCGCCCTGACCGCACCGCTGACCGTGCATGGCGAGACGATCCCATCCCGCGACCTGACCACGGTCACCCAGGCGCAGAACTTCGACGACTACAGCGGCGTCACACTCACCGACCAGTCCAAGACCGACGGCACGTCAGTCGAATCGACCGCGGCCGGCGACTGGATCTCGTTCACTGACTCCCAGCTCCCGGCGAGCGTGCACGGCCTGACCGCGCAGGTGGCCAACGCAGGCTCGGCAACGGTGCACATCGCGGTGCGCCTGGACAGCCCGACGACCGGACCAACGATCGGCACGCTCGCCGTGCCGAGTACAGGAGGTCACTACAACTACAGCACGATCAGTACCGCGCTGACCGGAATTCCGCCTGGTGCCAGTCCACGCACGGTGTATCTCGTCTTCGACGCTCCCGCCGAGCTCTACACCTTCCGGCTGACTAAGTGATCTAGAAAGGCGGTTCACTCCTCTCATCAGGCCTCAGTGGTACCGCCTGGGATCTCGCTGGCGGTCGCGGCCGCGACCTGGCGCAGATGGGTGTGGCATACGGCGAGAACGGTGTCTATGAGCCGATGCTTGAAAGCCAACGTAGCTGCGCGCGCCGGTGGTCTGTCGAACCGCCCTCGTGGGTGTTCCAGGGGTAGATCTCGATGGACTTCTCCCGGTGGGCCCAGTGGTTGTAGGAAGCGAAGACCGTTGAGGGCGGGCAGGTCTGGTCCATTAACGCTACCGAGTAAAGCGCCGGAGATGAGGCTCTGGCCGCGAAATGCTGTCCATCGAAGTAGGACAACGTGTGGAAGACCCGTTCGTCCGAGCCTCGCTTCGTCTTCAGAAATCGCACGATCTCCTGGTAGGGGTCGTTGTCGGTGATCTCCAGCGCTCGCCGGAAGTGCGCCAGGAACGGTACGTCGACCAGTGCCGCGGACACGTCGTCGCGCAACCCGGCGACGGCCGTGGCGATGCCGCCGCCCTGACTGGCTCCGCTGACGGTTATCCGGTCCGGGTCGATAGCGCGGTGGGCTTTCACCACGTCCACGGCCCGGACCGCATCGGTGTAAACGCGGCGGTAGTAGTACTGCTCCGGTGCGAGAATGCCGCGCGTCATGAATCCCGGGCTCTGCGGATTCGCGCCGCCGTCCGGGTCCGCGGTGTCGCCGGCGTGGTCGGCGGCGGAGGCACCCTGCCCGCGGGTGTCCATCACGAACACCGCGCGGCCTGAGGCCGGCCAGACAAGGTGATCATGCGGCGTGCCGCGGCCTCGCTGGTAGCCGAGGTAGTGCACGACGCACGGAATCGGGCCCGCCGCGTGCTTGGGCGCGATCAGCCAGCCGGCCACCCGGTGTCCACCCCATCCGGCGAATGAGACGTCGTACACTTCGACCTCGGTCAGTGCCGCGTCGTGCGACTCGAATCGAGCGGCCAACTCGTGGCTCGCGGCCTCCTCCAGCGTGCGCTTCCAGAAACCGTCGAAGTCCGCGGGCTCGGCGCGGTCGGGTCGGTAAACGCGCAACTGGTCCAGAGGCAGGTCGAACAGGGCCATGCGGGCTCCCGGAAGTATCAGTGGGCTGTGTGACTGCGTTGTCTGTGTCACTGCGCGGTGTTACTGGATGCCCCAGACGTGTACGAGGAAGCGGTCCTTCATCTGTCGCAGCACCTGGATCGGGTCGGTGGCCCAGACGTCGGCGTTGAAGATCTCTACTTCGATGTCGCCGGTGTATCCGGCTGCTTCGACGGCGCGGCGCAGGTGGGGGAAGTCGATGTGGCCGTCGCCCATCATGCCGCGCGAGAGCAGCGTGTCGGCGGGCAGCGGGGTGATCCAGTCGCAGACCTGGAAGGCTGCGATGCGGCCGGCGGCGCGGGCGATCTGCGCCTCGACCTGCGGGTCCCACCAGAGGTGGAAGGTGTCGACGACAACGGCGACTTGTCCGGGCGGGAACTGCTCGGCGAGGTCGAGGGCCTGGCCGAGGGTGGAAAGCACGCCGCGGTCCGCGGTGAAGATCGGGTGCATCGGTTCCAATGCGAGACGGACACCTCGGTCGCCGGCATACGGCGCGAGTTGCGCGATGGCCTCGGCGACCCGGGCGCGGGCGCCTGCAAGGTCGCGTGAGCCTTCCGGCAGGCCCCCGACCACCATAACCAAGCTGTCGGTGCCCAAGGCAGCAGCCTCATCGATCGCGGCGCGGTTGTCGTCGAGCGCCTTGCGCTGGTCGGCCGGATCTATGGCGGTCAGGAAGCCGCCGCGGCACAGCGAGGAAACGCGCAGGCCCGCGTCGTCAAGGAGCGCACGGGCCTTGGCGACGCCGAACTCGCGCAACGGTTCGCGCCAGACTCCGATCGCGGGAATGCCCGCCCGCAGGCAGCCGGCGACGGCCTCGGGCAGTGTCCAGGCGTTGGTGGTCTTCTGGTTGAGGGACAGTCTGCCGAGGGCCGTCGCGGCTGCGGTTGCGGCCGTGGTCACGCGATCACTCCCATGCTGGCGGCTAGGAAGACGCGTAGACGGTCTGCGGCGTGTTCTGGGTCAATCAGCGCGCCGGCGCGGTCGGCGAGCCGGAACACCTCGGCGAGATGGACGGCGCTGCGCGCGCTATGCAGGCCGCCGACCATGGCGAAGGCGGGTTGCAGGTCGTTAAGCCAGGCGAGGAAAGCTATGCCTGTCTTGTAGTAGTAGGTTGGCGCGGCGAATAGGTGCCGGGCCAGTTCCAGCGTCGGGGCGAATGCAGCGTCATATGCCGCTCGGTCGCCGCGGTCGAGTGCCTGGAGGGCGGCCGAGGCGGCGGCAGGGATGGCGGCGAACACGCCTAACAGGGCGTCGGAGTGGTGGGTGCCGTCTCCGCGGATCAGTTCCGGGTAGTTGAAATCGTCGCCGGTGTAGAGGCGTACGCCCTGGGGAAGTTCGGCGCGTAACCGCTTCTCGTGGTCCGCGTCGAGCAGCGAGACCTTGATTCCGTCGATCTTGTCAGTGTGCTGCTTGATCAGGTCGAGAACGGTGGCGGTGGCGGTCGGCACGTCGATGCTGCCCCAGTAGCCGTCCAGGGCGGGGTCGAAGGCGGCGCCGAGCCAGTGCAGGATCACCGGCTGACCGGCCTGTTGCAGTAGCCGGGAGTACACGGCGAGGTAATCGTCGGGTCCTTCGGCTATGGCGGCCAGGTGGCGGCTGGCCATCAGGATGGGTTGGGCTCCGGCGTCTTCGACCACTGCTAATTGTTCCTCGTAGCCACGCAGCACGGCGCCGAGGTCCGGGACGGCCGCGGGCAGATGATCCGTACCCGCGCCAGCTGCGATGCGCACTCCGGCATCCTTCGCTTGGCTTGCGGAGCGGCGAATCAACTCCTGCGTGGCGACCCAGTCCATGCCCATGCCGCGCTGTGCGGTATCCATGGCCTCCGCCACGCCCAAACCCCAGGAGAACAGGTGCCTGCGAAAGGCCAGCGTCGCCTCCCAGTCAACCGCCGCCGGCGCGCCGGGTACGGTCTCGCCGAACCGGTCCGCGACGACGTGCGCGGCGGCGAACGCGATGCGCGACGTGATCGGACCGCGCGGGTGTTGCCAGAGCGGAGCCTCGCCGAGCGTGTGTTCCAGCCAGGTTCCGTCGGCCTGGGGAAGACGTAGCGAGGTCACCGCGAACCGTCCGCCGCCGGGTCCTCAAGTGTCATCTCGGCAAGGGCGATCTTGCGGCCCTCGGCACTCGACCGTAGCCCGGCTTGAGCGAGACGCACACCGCGAGCGCCGGCGAGGAAGTCGTAAGGGTGCTCCCCGTCTCCCTCGACGTGACGGATGAACTGCTCCCACTGGGCCTTGAATCCGTTGTCGAATACCGCGTTGTCCGGCACCGGCCGCCACTGTTCGCGGTAGCCGCCGGCGTCGGCGACGTCCGGATTCCACACCGGTTTCGGCGTGCCGGCGCGGTGTTGGATGACGCATTGGTGCAGTCCGGCGACGGCGCTGCCTTCGGTGCCGTCGACCTGGAACTCGAGCAGTTCGTCTCGGTGTACGCGCACCGCCCAGGAGGAGTTGAGCTGCGCGACGATACCGCCGTCGAGTTCGAAGACGGCGTACGCGGCGTCGTCGGCGGTGGCTTCATAGGGCTTGCCCCGCTCGTCCCAGCGACGCGGGATGTGGGTCGTCGCCACTGCGGTGACCGCCCGGATGCGGCCGAAAAGGTTCTCCAAGACGTAGTTCCAGTGGCAGAACATGTCGCTGACAATGCCGCCGCCGTCCTCAGCGCGGTAGTTCCAGCTCGGGCGCTGCGCGGCCTGCCAGTCACCCTCGAAAACCCAGTACCCGAACTCGCCGCGCACCGAGAGGATCCGGCCAAAGAACCCCCCATCGATCAGCCGCTTGAGCTTGAGCAGTCCCGGCAGGTAGAGCTTGTCGTGCACGACGCCGTTCTTCACCCCAGCTCGCGCCGCGGCCCGAGCCAGGCGCAGGGCTGACTCGACGGACTCCGCCACGGGTTTCTCGGTGTAGACATCCTTACCCGCGGCGATGGCCTTGAGGATGGCCGGTTCGCGCGCCGAGGTGATCTGGGAGTCGAAGTAGACGCGCAAACCGCCGTCGGCCAGAACCTCATCCAGGTCGGTGCTCCAGCGCTCGATCCCGTGGCGGCGGGCGATCGCGCCGAGCTTGTCCGCGTTGCGGCCGAGCAGCACGATCTCGATCGGGACGCGCGAGCCGTCGCTCAGTTCGACGCCGCCTTGCTCGCGGATGGCCAGCAGGGAGCGCACGAGGTGCTGGCGGTACCCCATGCGGCCGGTGGCTCCGTTGACGATGATGCCGAGAGGCTGGGAAGGCACAGGACTGCTCCTTGGTGACGGCGGACATTCGGCGCGATCGAGCCGTGGCGGCTGCGCCATCAGAGCTGAGGCCCGAGGCGGCGCAGCGGGTCGTAGGCGCGTAAGAACCCGCACATGCCGAGCGTGGTCTGCGGCGGGCTCGGGATTCGGTCGACGGCGGCGCGTTTCAGGTGGGTCGTGTCCGCCGCGCGCAGGGCCTCGATGTGACCCAAGGCCGCGGCGGCGGTGGCGACGGCACCCTGCTCGATCAGCGCTCGCCATTGCGTGAGGCGAGGAGCGACGAGCGCCGCTGCCGCGTCGTAGAAGGCGTCAAGCGCGCAATGACTGCCAAGCTCCCACTGGCGTACCAGTTCGGTGAAGCCTTCCACCGCCAGGTCCCGCCGCCGCCGGGCGCGTCCCTCGCTCGGTTTGCCGTCATCATCGAGCACTGAGGCCGCCGTGCGGTAGTGCTCGGCGGTCAGGCACTCCGGCGGGAAGGTCATGATCGCGTCACCTGCTTCAGGCAGACCGCCGTTCTGCATGATGACCAGCACGTGCAGGTCACCATCGTTGATCGCGCGGTGGATGGTGCCAGGCGTGAACCAGACCACGTCTCCGGGATTGAGCTCCTGGACGCTCGGGCCGGTGTGGTTGAGCGTCTGCAGTCGGCCCCGGCCGCCGACGACCACGTACGCCTCGGTGCAGGCCAGGTGCATGTGCGGTGAGCCACCGTGCTCGTCGTCAGCGGTCGGCCACGGATATGCCGTCAGATCGCTGATACCGACGGCGCCGGGGAACTCGGGACGGGCCGCGCCGTTCACAGCGCGAATTCCCGCGCTATCGGCTCAATGCTGGAGCGGTCGGTGGTGTGGTCGATGAACACGAACCGGTGACGCAGCTCGAGGGCCTGGCCGGGTGCGAGCTTGATCTCCTCATCGAACGCGGGTGACGGGTTCAGGCACGCGAACGGGTCGCTGCGCGAGAACCACTTGACCGGAACGTCGGCGGAGGAGGTGCCCGCATAGGCCAGGACGGTGGCGCCGCCGTCGATCTCGTCGTGCGCGCCGCTGATCGCCGCCCACGTGCCACCCGAGCCCATGACCTGATCGTCCTCAGCGCCGTCAGCGATGATCGGCGCGCCGGTGAACGCGCGGGGGCCGCGCCAGAACAGGCCGGTGTACCCGGCGTTCGGACGTCCGTGTGTGGTCGGGCTGCCCATCTCCAGCGTCTCAGTGTGCGTATTGGTAAGTGCGGTCTCGAAATCCAGGGCCCAGATACCGCGGCGCACGTCAGCGCTGTGGAACCGAAGGGTGCGGGATTCGGCCAGCCAGGCCTCGGCAGTGGAGGCGAGCCACTCCAGACGCTCGGTAACGGTGACCGTGGTGTTGTCGGCATCGAGCCTGTCGAAGCCGCGGTGCATCTGGCTGCCGTTGTTCTCGCGCCACACATAGCCGTGTCCGCCGGCGCCGGCCTCGAAGCTCGGTCCTCCCCAGAAGTTCTGGCCCGACAGGTGCGACCAGGTCATCTGCAAACCCTTGTGCCAGCGGTGGTCCCACGGCCGGAACACGCCGAGCGGGGCGCCGGACACGGTGCGCAGAGGATAGAGATAAGGCTTCGGAGATTCTTGGCGAGGGGTGTCGGGACGGTAGACGTAGGTGGCGATCTCCACGCCGGCCAGGGTGATGGCCAGCTGGGTGCGCTGCTGGTTGTCGCGGACGCGAAAGAGTGAGTCAGACATGGATGTCGTCCTTCTGGGCGCTCGTGTTCGAGGCCGGCTCGCCGCTCATGGAGTGGTAGAACGGGTTTCCGGGAGCGATCTGGCTCGGCGTCACGGGACTGTCGCTGCGCGCGGACTGGTAGAGGGCTGCGATGAAGGCGAGCACCTGTCGCCCGTCGTCGCCGCTGGCTTCGGGACGCCGCCCGTGACGCAGGTCATTGATGAGGTGGCGCAGTTGCGCGGCGTGGCTGGAGGCGTCGTTGTCCTTGGGCGCGCCGAGGTCGGCGGGAGTGTCGTCGGCGCGGTGCGGCGCGGGTGTCCAGGTCCAGTTGGTGTTGTCGTACCCGTAGAGGTGCGTCAGCTCGACGGTGGCCTCGGGAAAGTCCAAGCGCAGGTAGCTGGTCTCCCGCGGGGACAGCACGCTGTTGACCATGGACACCATGGCGCCGGAGGCGAAACGCGCGATCGCCATCGATGCGTCCTCGGTCTCCACGCGGCGGGCGAGTGTGGCTGTCGCGGCGCGCACCTCGGTCCATTCACCCATGAGGGAAAGCATCAGGTCCATCTGGTGGATGCCGTGGCCCATCGTCGGTCCGCCGCCCTCGGTGCTCCACTTGCCGCGCCAAGGCACCTGATAGTACGCGTCGTCGCGGTACCAGAGAGTGTGGCAGATGCCGATCAGTGGGCTGCCGAGGCGGCCTGCGCGTATGTGCTCACGCAGCGCTCGGGCGGCCGATCCGAACCGGTGCTGGAAGACATAGGAGACGTACGGCCCGCCGCCGCGTTCGTGGGCTGCGATTTCGTCGTAATCGGCGAGGGAGAGCGTCGGTGGTTTCTCGCACCAAACCCACACCCCGCCCTCCAGGCAGGCGATGACCGCGTCGCGGTGGGCGCCCGGCGGGGTACACACGATAGCCAGGTCAGGTGCGGCTTGCGCCAGCATCCGCTCGACGTCGTCGAAAGCCGCAGGGATCTCCCACCGTTGCGCGAGGGCGCGTGCGCGTTCAGCGTCGACATCGACGACGGCGACGACGTGCGCCTGTCCGCCTTGGTCACGGATGGCCGGCATGTGGGCGGCGTCGGCGATGTTTCCGGCGCCGATGATCGCCACCCGGACGGATCGGGCGGAGTCGGTCATGGTCGTCCTTTGATTCAGAGGGTGCGGTGCGCCGGCCGGGCCAGCGTCTGGGCGGGGTTGGCGAACCGCAGGCTGATCAGCAGTCCGAGTAGGGCGATGGCCATGTAGAACACGGTCATCGCGGCGGTCAGGGCCGGCGGTGGGCCGCCGGGGTCCGACAGGGCGCCGAAGATGGTGACCACCAGGGTCTGCGTTTTGGCGCCGGAGACGAAGAACGTCAGCTCGAAGGAGCCGAGTACCCGCACCAGGCTGAGCACTGCGGCGGCGACGATGCCGGGGCTGAGCAGCGGTACCAGGACCCTGCTGAACAGCCGGAGGTTGTCGGCGCCGAAGACCCGGGCGGCGTGCTCGACGTCGGGGGAGATCTGCTCGACGAACGGCACGGTGATCAGCATGACCAGCGGCAGGATCGGCACGAGGTTGACCAGGATGACCGACAGCAGGGTGCCGCCGATGCCGAGCCGGTACATCAGGGCCGCGAGTTGCACCGCGTAGGTGAGCGGCGGAAGTATCACCGGCAGCAGCGTGAAGAGCATGATCGCATTGCGGCCGGGGAACCTCTTGCGGGCCAGGACATATCCGGCGGGCACTCCGATCAGCAATGCCGCGGCGACGTCCGCCGCCGCGACCTCGAAGGTGACTTCGATGGACCGGGCCAGGCCGGGGGTGTCCCACGCCTGGCGGAACCAGGAAAAGGTGTAGCCGTCAGGAAGCCAGCCTCCGCCCCAGGAGGCGGAGATCGAGGTGACGATCACCGAGGCGAGGACCGCTAGCAAAGTCGCGGCGAAGAGCCCACCGATCATCCAGGTCAGCACGGCGGTGACCGTGGGGCGGCTGCGCGCGGAAGCGGTGGTGTCGGCTGTCGGGGCGGACGAAGGCGCGGGGGCGATTGTCGTCGTGCTCATGCTCAGCCCTTCCCCGCCGTCGCAGGGCCCTTGAACAGCCTGCCGCGGACGAACACGACGACGCCGAGGATCAACAGCTCGATCGCGGTCAGCACGACGGCGATCGCCGAGGCCATGGTGTAGTCAGAGTTCTGTGACGCTGCCTGGTAGATCGGGATGGTCAGCACGTGGGTCTGGTTGTCCGGCTGGCCCACCAGGATGGCCGACGGGAAGATCGCGAACGACTCGACCAGGGCGAGCATGAACGCGGTCAGGATGCCCGGCGCCGCCAGCGGCAGGATGATCCGCCAGAAGCGTGCCGCGCGGCCGGCGCCGAGTGTGGCGGCGGCGTGCTCGAGCGAGCGGTCAATGCCGCCGAAGAAGCCCATCATCATCAGGAAGGAGAGCGGCAGCGAGGTGAGCAGGGCCGCGATGAACGTGCCCTGATAGTTATAGATCAGATCGGCCTGCGGCAACCCGATCGCTTTGAGGGTGAGATTGAGCCAACCGACCGGGGAGAAGACCCGCGGCATGCCCTGGGCGATCAGGATGCCGCCGAAGGTGATCGGCAGCATCACCACGAGGGTGACCACTTTGCGGCCGCGAAAGTCCCGGCGGCACCGGTACGCCAGCGGCGCCGCGAGAGCGACGCTCAGGAACGCGACTGGAAGCGCCAGCCTCAGCGTCTTGAGGATGGAACCGACCTGGTAGGAGTCGGCGAAGAAGTTCTTGTAGTTGGCCAGCGCGCCGCCGCCGGCTTGTGGCTGGAACGAGATGCTCAGGCCGTAGATGAACGGATAGAGGAACAGTCCGGCGATCACGGCGACGGCGGGACCGAGCAGCAGCAGCGACCAGTCGACTCCGCGGTCGGCCAGCCGGTGGCGGATCGGCTGGCGCTCGGCGCGCGCGCAGGACTGGATCTCGGTCACTGGCATCTGGGTCACTGCGTACCAGCCTCGATCGCGAACTCGTCGCGGTCAAGACCGCCCTGGTAAACCAGGACTCTGTCCGCGCGCGCCGTGAGCGCCAGCGTGGAACCGGCCACCACGGGCTGGTCGGTCTTCACATGCAGCACGCCGCCGTCGGAGGTGCGCGCTTGCACGGACAACTCGCGGCCGTGGTACTCCACCACTTCAGCCAGCGCCGTGACCGCGCCAGCATCGGCATCCGCGCTGATGACCAGGTCTTCCGGACGGATCGCGACCGTCACCTCGGCGTCCGCGGCCAGACCGCCGCCCGAGATCAGCGTGCCGGCCAGGCTCCTGCCGAACGCCGTGACGGACACCCCTCGCCCGGGGCCCGACGCAAGGAAGCGCGCCGGGAACAGATTCCGGTAGCCCATGAACCCGGCCACGTACGCACTGACAGGGTTCGCATACACCTCCTGCGGCGTCCCGGTCTGCTCCAGGCGGCCCTTGCGCAGCACGACCAGGCGCGTGGCCAGGGACAGTGCCTCTTCCTGGTCGTGGGTGACGTAAAGGACGGTCAGCCCGCGTTCCTGATAGATCCGCTTGATCTCGGTGCGCATCTCGACACGCAAGGCGGCGTCCAGGTTGGAGAGCGGCTCGTCCATCAGCACCACCTCGGGTTCGATGGCCAGGGCGCGGGCGATCGCGACGCGCTGCTGCTGCCCGCCGGACAGCTGAGAGGGCAGCTTGCCGAGATGTTCTTCCAATTGCACTGTTCGCAGCGCGGCCAACGCGCGTTCCTGCCGCTGGCGGCGCGCAACGCGGCGCATCGCCAGACCGAACTCGACGTTCTTCTGCACGCTCAGGTGCGGAAAGAGCGCATAGTTCTGAAACACCATGCCGAAGCCGCGTTTCTCGGCCGGCCGGGTGTCGATGCGTTCGCCGTCGCGCCAGATCGAGCCCCGGGTCAGCGGCTGCAGACCCGCGAGACAGGCCAGGGCGGTGGACTTACCGCATCCCGAAGGGCCGAGCAGGGCCACGAAGTCGCCGCGGCCGAGCTCGAGGTCGAAATCGCGCAGCGCCGGAGGGTTCTTGCCGTAGGCGCGGGTGACCCCGCGCAGCGAGAGCCTCTCGAATTCCACGGCCGACGTGTGCTGGTTCTGGTTCGCCCCGGCCGTCGTGATCGCCATCGGTCAACCGCCGACCTTGGATCCGACGTTGCGCTGCCAGAGGCTGAACGCCTGCACGAGATTCGCCGGAGTCAGCGGCGTGCGCACGGTGCCCTTCGCCAGCGCGGCCGGGTAGAAGTCCGGCCGGCCCCACTTCTGCACGAACGCGGTCACCTCCGGACCCGCGTTGTCGATCGTCGCGTTCTTATTCGCGGTCGTCAGCACACCCTTGGTCAGCCGCAGCGCCTGAGCCTGCGCCGAGACCATGTACGACTCCAGCTTCAGGTCCACGTACAGGGTCTGCGCGCTCACCCCAGCCGGAATCATGGCGAAGTGCCCGTCGGTGATCCAGTTCTGGTCGGCGAACAGGGCGATGCCGGTCTTCGCCGGATAGGTGCTGGACTTGCGGAAAGAGATGTCGTGGGAGAGGACCGTCGGGATGACGTCCAGCTGGCCGGTGCCGAACTGCTGGGCCAGGATCGTCGAGCTGGTCGGATAGCTGTGGATGTAGTGGCCGAGCTGCTCGAGGTACGCCCAGGTCTTGCTCCAGCCGTTGGCCGGGTCCGCCGGGTTCGAGTCGCCGAGCAGGTACGGCAGCGCCTCGATGAACGCGCGCCCGGATCCGGAGTTGTTCGGATCCGCGTAGGCGAACTTGCCGGGGTGCGCCTTGGCCCAATCCAGCAGCGCCTGCGGGGTGGTCGGCACCTGGCCGGCGCTGACCGCCGCCGCGTTGTAGTCGATGAACGGGCCGTTCTGATCGTAGTTGATCAGCAGCCCGTAGCCGCCGGACATGGCCTGGTAGTTCGCCCTCCCCGCGTCCTGAATGCCCGACAGGTCCGGCAGGCTCGAAGCCTGCGATGGCAACTGCTGCAGCAGCACGTGCTGCGCCTCGGCCGCGCCGAGCACATCCGGTCCGCCGAGCACGAGTGAGGTGCTGACCGCCCCACCCAGCTGTTGCGCCTTGATCTTCCCGGTGACGTCCGTCGCCGCAGCAGTCTGATACGTCACGCCGGAGACCAGGTCCGGATTGGCCTTCACGAAGGCATCGATCGCGGCCTGACCGCCGCCCTTCAGGTCGCCGCCGCCGTCCAGGACGGTCAGCGCGATCGGGCTGGACGGCTTGGCGGGAGACAAAGAGCTCGACGACGGTGACGAGGCGGCGCTGGTCGGTGCTCCGCAGGCAGCGACGACACACACTGACAACGCCGCCGCCACTGAGGCTGCGGCAAGCACCGTGTGTCTGCGTGTTGTTACGGTTCCGGGCTGTGTCATGAACTGTCCTTCCCTGGCACTTCGGCGTGCGCTGAAGCACCGGTGCCCGCCTGAGCGACGAGACCGGGGATCAATGGGGAACGCGCCGCTCAAGGGCTCGCCACGGCGTAGCAGCGAACATAGTGATCGATCACTCTTACTGTCAAGGGGCTTCCGCGTGATCGATCACTTTTTCTCACCCGCCGCTGCTGACGTCGGCAGGCGCGTCGAATCGGCGCGGTCAGGCGCGGCTTAACGCGGCGCAGGCCCGCTGGAGCCGCGCGGCACGATCTCGAATGTGGAGTCGAAACGGAACTCCGGCTGCGGGCCGCCGTTGATGAGGGCGAGCAGCGAGGACATCGCCTGACGGCCCATCGTGTCGCGGTCGAGCCGGACCGTGGACATGCTCGGCCGGAAGTACTGCGTGAACTGCTCGTCGTCCCAGCCGAAGACGCTCACGTCCTCGGGCACGCGCAGGTCGCGGTCCTGGAAACCGCGGATCACACCCATCGCGACGTAGTCGTTGGCCGCGAGCACCGCCGTCACGCCGGAGCCTGCCGGCAAATCGCGGGCCGCCTCATAGCCGGAGGCCACCGACCAGTCGCCGACGACGACGCCGTACGACTCCAGTCCGAGTTCTGCGATCGTCTGCTCGTAAACAGCGCGGCGGTTGAGCGCGGAGGCCCAGTCCTCGGAGCCTGCCACGTGCAGAAACCTGCGATGCCCCAGCTCCGCGAGATGGTGCACGATGTCGGCAGCCGGGCGGCCGTCCGCGAGGTAGCCCTGGGAGTGCATGTTGTCGTCGTACTCGCCGTAGATGACGATCGGACGCTGATCGCCGGCCGAGATCACGGTGTCGCTCAGCGGCGTGAACGAGAGCAGACCGTCCACCTGCTGGCTGTCGAGCAGGGCGAGGGCTCCCTCGGCGCGCCTGACCGCGTCGCCTTCAAGACCCACGACATCGGTGCTGTAGCCCGCCTCGCGGGCGGTCTGGGAAGCGCCCTTGAGTACGGGGATCGGGACGAAGCTCGTCAGTTCCGGCAGCACGATGGCGATCCGGTTGGTGCGCCGGGTCCGCATCGAGCGGGCGATCAGGTTGGGGCGGTAGTCGAGCTCGGCCACGGCCTTGTCGATCTTCTCCCGGGTCGCGGGCCGCAGACCACCTTCGTTCCTCAGGTAACGCGACACCGTCTGGTGGGAAACCCCCGCGGCCCGCGCGACTTCCCAGATCGTCGCCCGCTTCCTGCCGTTACCGGACTCACGTACCATGCGTCGGCTTCCGCCCCTCTACATTAGGACCGCCCGGCCGCCGGCGCCTTGGTGCCAAGAAGCGCACGGACCAGTAACGGTATAGCCGAGTTGGCCGGACAGCGCCCGCCTTCACGTCTTTCAAGCATCGTGTCCAGCATAGGTGATCGATCACTCGCTCTCCCTTGACGCCAAGGTGATCGATCACTATCTTCCACGATGCCGCTGCAGGTCGCACCGCGCCGCATCGGCCGAACCACAGGCGCGGGGCGCCGACCGCCCCAGCGCCGCGTCCCGCCGGCTACGAGCGAACTGTGCAGCGGACAACGCCAGCGCAGCGCCCTGTCAGCCCACTTGGGCGCACCGACTAAACGGAACCGTACGCAAACCCACCTCGGAAGGTGACACGATGAAGTGGTCTTCCCTGCCCTGCCGATTGCGCGCGAGCCGACAAGCCTTGGCCGCCACAGGCGCCTTCGCCCTCGCGGCGGCGGGTGTCAGCATTCTGACCGCCCCCGCGGCCGAGGCGAGCGGAGCGACGACGTACTATGTCTCCACTTCCGGAAGCGACTCGAATTCGGGTACGGATACGGCTTCGCCGTGGCGGTCGCTGGCGAAAATCGACGCCACCACGTTCCAGCCGGGCGACCAGATCCTGTTCCAGTCCGGCGACAGCTGGAGCGGCCAGCTGTGGCCGAAGGGCTCGGGCGCCTCCGGCACGCCGATCACGATCGGCAGTTACGGATCCGGAGCCCTGCCCTCCTTCGCCGGGGCCGGCAAGGTCGCCGACACGGTCAAGCTGTGGAACCAGCAGTACTGGACCATCACCAGCATCGACGTGTCCAACAACGCCCCGTCCACCGGCACCGCGGGCGCCAACCTCGCCGACTTCCGGGGCATCCACATCGGCGGCGACGACAGCAAGACACTCTCCGGGTTCGTCATCGACGGGGTCAACGTCCACGACGTGACCGGAGTGGACAACTGGGTCGGCGGATCCACCGCGAACAACAAGACCGGCATCCACTTCGCCATGGGCTGGGACCGCGCCAAGAACACCGGCGGCATCGTGTTCAACACCACCGTGCCCAACATCGCCGCACCGCCAAGCGTCCCGACCATCCTGAGCAACATCACGATCGAGAACTCCTCGATCGAGAACACCTCATGGGGCGGGATCGTGCTCAAGCAGTACGTCGGAGACGCGCCCGGCGCCGTGGCCACCGGATGGGGTTTGCGCACCTCGACTTCGGACTCGAAGTACGCCCCGTTCACGCACGTCACGATCCAGGGCAACTACATCACCCAGCGCGGTACCGCCTACGGCGCCAACGGCATGCTGTTGGATGACGTGCGCGACGGCGTGGTGCAGAACAACCTGGTGGACCGGGTCGGCACCTGCGGGATCGAACTGGACTACTCGGACGTCGCGACCGTGCAGCACAACGAGGTCACCGGCACCACCGTGAAGGCCGGCGGCAGTGACTCCAACGCCGTCGACCCGGACATGGGAACCACCAACATCGTCATCCAGTACAACTACCTGCACAACAACAACGTCGGGTTCCTCGTCTTCCAGGTCCACTTCGGCGGCAACAGTATCTGGCGCTACAACATCGTGGCCAACAGCTCGACGGCTTCCATGCAGTTGGGTTCGATCAGCAGCTCCACCGCGCAGATCTACAACAACACCTTCTACAACACATCCTCCACGTTGGCGTCCCAATGGTCCGCCAGCAACTACATCTTCACCAACAACATCTTCTACACCACGGCCGCCAAACCGACCATGGCCGCCGGTACCGGCATCGTCTACAACAACAACCTCTACGCCGGCAACTCCCCGACCATCCCGTCCGGCGACAAGCACGCCAAAACCGGCAATCCCCTGTTCGCCAACCCCACGGCGGGCGGAACTGGAACGCAGGCGAGCGGGCCGGACCTCAGCGCCGGGCTGAACTGGCTTATCCCCGCCAGTTCACCGGCCGCGAACGCCGGAGTGACGATCGCGAACAACGGCGGTATCGACTACATCGGAACCGCCGTCCCCACCGTCCCGGACATCGGCGCGCTGCAACACTCCGGGCAGTCCAGCGGTGGTGGTTCGTCGGGTGAGGTGCACGCGGTGGGTGCGGGCAAGTGCCTGGACGTGCCCAACAGCACCCAGACCAACAGCACCCAGCTGGACATTCACGACTGCACCGGCGCGAGCAACCAGATCTTCACCTACAACTCCTCCCATGAGCTGACCGTCTACGGCGGGGCCAAGTGCGTGGACGCCTACGCCAAGGGCACCACCGC
>DASUAR010000203.1:0-15274 GCA_035763685.1 Actinocrinis sp.
GAGAACCGCGCAGCGGACCGTCGCGCCCGCGACCCGACCGCGCCGCGCCCCAGCCAGGCAAGGAGTGCTCATGCTCAGCGACTTCCAGCGGGCCAAGCTCGAACGCCGCTTCGAACTGCTCGACATGGACGGCGACGGCTATATCACCGCGAACGACTACGACGTGGCCTCGGCGAGTGTGTGCCGCGCCTTCGACTTCGCGACGGATTCGCCGCAGTACGAGAAGGTGCACGTGCTCTACCTGCGGCTGTGGGTGGCCCTGAGCCGCCGGATGGACCAGCAGCAGACCGGCATGATCTCCCGCCGGCAGTTCGTCTCCTCCTGCGAGCGGGTCATCCTCGACGCCGAGGAGGGCTACGACCGGATCATCGGCCCGATCGCGCTGACCATCTTCGACCTCATCGACGCCGACGACAGCGGCACGCTGGACATCGAGGAACTCACCACCTGGTTCAACGCGTACGGCGTGTGCGCGGATGACGCGGAGCGCGCGTTCCGGGCGGTGGACCGCAACGGCGACGGCCTGCTGGACGCCAACGAGGTGCAGCAGGCCATCCGCGAGTTCTACACCAGCGACGACCCGCAGGCGCCGGGCAACCTCATCTTCGGGCCGCTGCCGATCCAGGCCGCCGCGAAGATCGAGGACAGCCACGCCGCGTCCATGCGGACCGCAGCGCAGAAGCACCCGTCGAAGAAGAAGCCTGCGACGATCTCAGCCAAGCGGTAGAGCCGCCGCGAAGACGACTTCAGCGTTCGCGCATGAGCGCATCAGCGCGTTAGCGGGCTAGCGCATCAGCGTGCTAACGCGTCCGGCGTCAGCTGGCCGGGTTCGGTGTAGCCCGACAGGGCGAGGGTGAGATCGAACTCGGCCAGCAGGCACCGCAGCACATGCTCGACCCCGGCCTGCCCGTCCAACCCGAGACCGTACGCATATGGCCTGCCCAGCAGCACTGCTTGCGCGCCGAGCGCCAGGGCCTTGAACACGTCGTCGCCGCTGCGCACGCCGCTGTCGAAGAGCACGGTGAGCTGGTCGCCGACCGCGCGCACGATCCCCGGCAGCGCGTCCGCCGCGCCGATCGAGCCGTTGACCTGCCGGCCGCCGTGATTCGACACGACCAGGCCGTCGATTCCGGCGTCCGCGGCGCGCCGGGCGTCGTCCGGATGCAGAACTCCCTTCAGCACGATCGGTCCGGCCCAGTGCTCGCGCAGGAAAGCCAGGTCCGCCCAGGTCTTCGAGGGATCGGCGAACATCTGCGCGAAATGCAGCACCGCCGCGTTCAAGTCCTCGTGCACCGGCTTGGCCAGCCCGGCCTGGAACGCCGGATCGGAGAAGTAGTTTGCGGTGCCGACGCCGCGCAGGAACGGCAGATACGCCTGGTCCAGGTCGCGCGGTCGCCATGCCAGCAGCCAGGTGTCCAAGGTGACGACCAGGACCCGGTAGCCGGCCTTCGCCGCCCGAGTCAGCAGGCTGATGGTCACCTCGCGGTCCTTCGGCCAATACAGCTGAAACCATCGTTCGGCCGCGGCGCTGACACCGTCCATCGCCTCAGCCACCTGCTCCAGCGTCGTGCTCGACGCCGTAGACAGGATGAACGGCAGTCCCTGCGCTGCGGCGGCGCGCGCCGCCGCCGGTTCGGCATCCGGATGCATGATCGACAGAACGCCCACCGGCGCCAGCGCGACCGGAGCGGGCACGCGCGTGCCGAACAGCTCGACCGAGAGGTCACGCTGCCGCACGTCGCGCAGCATCCGCGGCACGATCCGCCACCGCTCCAGCGCCTCCCGATTCGCCCGCACCGTCTTCCCGTCGCCCGCCGCGCCCGCGACGTACCCGACCGGCCCGGGACCGAGCCGCCGCTCGGCGACCTCCTCCAGCCGGGTCAGGTCGGTCGGCAGCCGCGGCAGCGTGCCGGCCAGGCCATTGAGGTAGATCTCGAACTGGAACGCGGACCAATCCTTCGCGGGGACCGGGTTCGGGGCGTCGGGAGCGGTCATAGGTGAGGATGGTAGGAGGAGGTGACCGGCATGAACAGTGACGACGCCGCGGTGACCGGTGACGGCTTCGGGCGTGACGCGGCGGGTGAGGGCATGCGCGTCGAGCACGACTCGATGGGCGAAGTCCTGGTCCCGCAGTACGCGAAGTGGCGGGCGCAGACGCAGCGCGCGGTGCAGAACTTCCCGATCTCCGGGCTGCGGCTCGAACGGGCGCACATCGCCGCGCTCGGCCGGATCAAGGCAGCGGCGGCGGCCGCGAACGGAAAGCTCGGCGTGCTCGCGCCCGACCTGGCCGAGGCGATCAGGACCGCCGCGACTCAGGTGGCGGACGGCCGCTGGGACGAGCAGTTCCCGATCGACGTCTTCCAGACCGGCTCCGGTACCTCCTCCAACATGAACGCCAACGAGGTCATCGCCACGCTCGCGGCCGAACAGCTCGGCCGGCCGGTGCACCCGAACGACGACGTGAACGCGTCGCAGAGCTCGAACGACGTGTTTCCATCGTCGATTCACGTCGCGGCCACCGACCTGCTGGTACGCGACCTGCTGCCGGCCCTAGACCTGCTGGAGAACGCGCTGGCGACCAAGGCCGCGCAGTTCGCCGAGGTGGTCAAGGCCGGGCGCACGCACTTGATGGACGCCACGCCGGTCACCCTCGGCCAGGAGTTCGGCGGCTACGCGGCGCAGGTCCGCCGCGCGGTGCAGCGGCTCGAGTCCGCGCTGCCCAGGCTGGCCGAACTGCCGCTCGGCGGTACCGCGGTGGGCACCGGCCTCAATGCTGCGCCCGGCTTCGCCGAGGCCGCGGTGGCGCGGCTCGCCGAGGACACCGGCCTGCCCTTCACGGAGGCGCGTAACCACTTCGAGGCGCAGGGGGCGCGCGACGCGCTCGCCGAGTGCTCGGGCCAGCTGCGTGCCCTCGCCCTCGCGCTGTTCAAGATCTGCGGCGACCTGCGCTGGATGGGCTCCGGGCCGCGCGCCGGACTCGGTGAGATCGCGCTGCCGGATCTGCAACCCGGTTCCTCGATCATGCCGGGCAAGGTGAATCCGGTGATCCCGGAGGCGGTGCGCATGGTGTGCATCCAGGTGGTCGGCAACGACGCGGCGGTCGCTTTCGGCTGCGCCTCTGGCGAGTTCGAGCTCAACGTCACTCTGCCGGTGCTGGCGCGCAACCTGCTCGAGTCCATCAGGCTGCTGGCTTCCTCGGCGCGGCTGCTGGCCGAGCGATGCGTATCGGGCATCGAAGCCAACGTGGACAAGCTGCGCGAGCATGCCCAGTCCTCGCCGTCGATCGTCACGCCGCTCAACCGGATCGTCGGCTACGAGGAGGCGGCGAAGATCGTCAAGCAGTCGCTATCGCAAGGCACGACGATCCGGCAGGCCGTCATCGACCGCGGGCACGTCGCGTCCGGCGCGATCAGCGAGCAGCGCCTTGACGAACTGCTCGACGTGCTCGGGATGACGCGCCCGCCGTCCTGATGAGGCCGGCCCGGCAGGCACGGCGATCAGGCGAGCACGTCGAGGCCGACCGGGAAGTCGCCGTCGGTTACGTTCACCGAGACCTTGTTGGTGTCCGCGGGCAGCGGCATGCTCACCGCGCCGCCGTTCGCCGCGACCGTGTGATTGACCACCGTCCAGCTGTTGCTCTTGAAGCTGAACGTGGCCACGCGCACCGTCGCGTTGCCGAAGTCGGTGGCCAGCAGCATGGTCGAGGTGCCGCCGAGCGTCGCGGCCGGATTGGTGAACACCACCGGGGTGTTCAGCTTCAAGTCGACGTGCATGTCGTTCCTCCTGAGACGCGCGGCGACGGTGCCTCCGGACGCCGGGTCGACGCCGGGCCACTAGTCGGCGACCACGGACAGGTCATAGCCCGCTTGGTCGTTGTTGTAGTACTGCTTGGCGACTGCGCCGGCGGGCAGCGAGGCGACTCCGTCGTATTGGGCGATCCAGTAGTGCGGCTCGGCCACCCCGCGCGCCCCGAACGCAGAGCGCACGGTAGGCCAAGTAGAGGTGTTCATGTAGACGGTCGGGTCCACGCCCGCGCCGCGCCGCCGCAGTACCCAGTCCACTGATTCGGCCGGAGTCGCATTGCCCGGTTCGACGTCAAGCACCTCGCCGTCGTTCGTGCTTGAGAACACGGCGATGCGCACCTTGACCGAATGCGGGAATCTCGCCCAGTCGGCGGCGGACCATACGTATAACCCGTCCACGTAACCGGCGACGAGTTGCGCGTTCGTCGGCAGTCTGCTCGCGTCCACGCCGTCGTACATCGTCCTGGTCACGATCGCGGCTCTCCGTCCTATCGTGCGCGCGTGGATAGGAAAGGAGCAATGCCCGCCTTTCCCCGTCGCATGCCTCTGCATGCGCTACTGCGGTGTGGCGGTTCATAGCGGTTCATAGCGGTTCATAGCGGTGCATGGCGGTTCATGGAGGTGCATGGCGTGTCCGAGGCCTGTGGGCCTGTGCAGTATGAGACCTCTACGAGACCTCGGATCGGGCGTGCCTAGCCGCCGGAGCAGACGGTGCTGATCTCGGCGTCCAGATCCTTGGTGAACTGCGCGCCGAGCTTCGCGTCCCAGGTCTGCGTGGTCTGATTCGCTAGCGCGGTGATCTCCACTCCAGGCGCCGAATGCACCGAAGTGGCGATGACGCAGCTCATCACGCGCCAGGTGACGGTCAGTCGGACGGTCTGCCCGTCGAGCACGGTGACCGGCACCGGCGGATCGGTCGTCGCGCTGATGCCGGGATTGTCCTGCGAGATGCTGCTGACCGTGACGACGGTGCTCGGCGGCGCGGTGAGCGTCAGGCTGTAGTTGAAGTGCACCGGAGTCAGCCCCACCATGGTGTCGCCGTAACCGCCGTAGCCCACCTTGAGGTCGGACTGGGGCGAGGGCTGGTCGCATAGCGCCGTACGCAGTGCGTCACGTGACTGCCAGGGCGTCGCGTCGAGGGGGAGGGCGAGTTGAACCGTGCGTGAGTTGCCGCGTGAGCTGAATCCGGTGATGCCCACGGTGTGCGTGACCGCCGGCTCGGTCCGGGTCGAGCAGTCGTAGCGGAACGGCACGGTGACCATTTCGACGTCTCGCGGGGAGATCGCGACCGGATTGATCGCGGTGCCGAGGCCGAACGCGGACTGCTGCGGCGAGCCGACCTCGAACTCGGTGACGCCGGGCGCCTCCTCGGCCTGAGTGAACCTGATCAGTCCGGGCTGGTAGATCGAGACCCCGGTCAGCTCGATCATCGTCGAGCCCATATTCTGCACGGCCATCGCCAGATCGATGCCGGAGGCGTCCTGCCGCAGCGTGTACTGCGCGGAGATCAGTGTGAGGTCGAAGTCGTCGCTCGTGCGGTCCTGATGCCGCACGACCGCGTACGCACCACCGGCGACCGCGAGGACCAGCACCACCAGCAGCGTGGTGACCGGCGTGATCCAGGCGTTCGCCCGGATCCGGCGGCGCAGCGCGAGTCCCGGCAGTTGGACGCGGCGACGCGGTGGCTCTGAGCCGAGGGCCTCGCGGTCGGACTCTGCTGCCGTATCTGATCGCGTCGGCGTGGCGGATCGCGCCGAAGAGGTGGAGCCGACTGGGCTGTCGGCGTCGGCGTCGGCGTCGGCGGAAGCGTTGGCGTCGGGTTCCGGCTCGGCTTCGTCATCCGGGCCGAGGAACTCGACCTCGGAGATTCCCACGTTTCCAGTGTCCACTGTGCGCGCGCCGCCGGGTACTGCTCAGGGAAGTTTCTGGTCGCCGCTGCTTGTCCCGTTCAGCTGGACACTGCTGCCTGTCTCGCTCAGCTGGACACCGCTGTTTGTCCCGTTCAGCTGGACACTGCTGCCTGTCTCGCTCAGCTGGACACTGCTGTTTGTCCCGTTCAACTGGACAGGACTGTCTCGATCAACTGGACACCGCTGCTTGTCTCGCTCAGCTGGACACCGCGGTCTTGCTCAGCTGTTCGCCGCTGCTTGTCCCGTTCAGCTTGGACAGGACTGTCCCGTTCAACTGGACACCGTGGTCTCGCTCAGTCGCCCGCCGCTGCTTGTCCCGTTCAGCTGGACACTGCTGCCTGTCTCGCTCAGCTGGACACTGCTGCTTGTCCCGTTCAACTGGACAGGACTGTCTCGATCAACTGGACACCGCTGCTTGCCTCGTTCAGCTGGACACTGCTGCTTGTCTCGTTCAACTGGACACTGCTGCTTGTCTCGTGCAACCGGACACTGCTGCCTGTCTCGCTCAGCTGGACAGGACTGTCCCGTTCAACTGGACACCGTGGTCTCGCTCAGTCGCCCGCCGCTGTTGTCCCGCTCAGCTGGACACTGTCGGCCGGAACGCACCGCCCAAGAGACGCCCTAAAAGCCGCCGTCCGACACGATTCCGGCCCGGATCGCGCGCTCACGCCACCGGTCGAGCGTGTTGGGCAGCCGGACGTCGGCGCCGTATCCGGGCGCGGCGAGGATGACGTGCGAGACGCGCCCGGCGAGGCGGATCGTCTGCGCCAGTGCGACCGTGTATCCGGCCCGATCCAGTCGTGACGGAACGTCAAGATCCGCCTCGGCCACAGTGCAGATCCGGCCGTGCGGCGCGAGCGCGCTCGGAATCGTGCGCCAGAAGGGGTCGAGCGACTCAGCCAGCGCCCCCGCCGCGCCCACGGCCCGATTCCACGGCGGATTGGTCACCAGCAGATCGAACCGTCCGTCGGCCCACATCGGACGCCCGGCGTCAGCGAGAACGAACCGCGTACGTGTCGCGACCCTGGCGCGTGCGGCGTTCGCGCGGGCATTACTTAAGCGATCCGCGTCCAGGTCGGCGGCCACGACACGGGCGCCGGGGAAGGCGTGCGCGGTCTCGATCGCGAGGGTACCGTCGCCGCAGAATGGATCGAGCGCCATGTCGAGCGGGCCCTGTCCGCCGATCCGGGCGAGCGCGGCGGCCAACGGCGGGTGCAGCGTGCCCGGTCCGGTGGCCAGCTTCCACGAGCGCCGGTGCAGCGGCTTGCGGGAGAGGCGCAGCGCGACGTCGACCGAGTCGCCGCTCAGCGAAAGCCGCACCGTGAACTCGGCTTCTGCGGCCCCGAGCGCCCGGCCGAAGCCCGCCGCGGGATTACGTGAGGCGTACCGCGCGCCGACCGCTTTGGCCACGACCTCACCGGCGGCGTCCTCGACCGTGAACCGGTTGTAGTTGCGCCGGCCGAGCAGGCTCACCACCACATCGAAGGTGAGCGCGCCGAGTTCGTCGCCCTCATCGCCGCGCGCTCGCTGCACCAAGGCGAGCCCGGTGCCGAAATCGATGTGGGCCAGCTGCCGGGAAAGCTCGGCCACGGCGGCGCGCGTGTGGTCGACGCCGTGCAAGGTCCCCAGGTCCAGCAGCACATCGTCGGCGGTGCGCAGATCGAGCCAGCCCGCGTCGATCTCGGCGGTTTCGAAGGACACTTGGCGTTCGCCGAAAGTGATCTCGCGCGCCGCGCCGTCCGCGATGCCCGCCACTTCGGCTGCGAGAAGCCACTCGAGGCCGCGTACGCACCGGGCGGTAAGGCGGAAGGTCACGCAGGACATGGTACGGGCGGCGCCCTGCTGGCCGCCGCCCGTACGTCCCTTCTTTTCGGTGAGCACTGTTCTTCTCAGTGAGCACTGTTCTTCTCGGCGGGCGCTGTTCTTCTTGGGGGCACTGCCCGTGTGGTGAGCGACTACCTCGCGGCAAGCATCGCCTTGACCAACCCGCCGATCGCCGCTCCCGCGTCGCCGCTGAGCAGAGCGTGCTCAGCGTCGGCTGTCGTCGCTGAGGTCTTCGTCATGGCCGCCGCTTCGCCCTCCGATCCGCCTGCCGATCCGCCCTCCGATCCGCCTGCCGCTTCGCCCGCCGCTTCGTGCGCGCGGTACCGGTCAGCCGCGCATAGCGGCCGGTGGCGTCGGACGGCACCGAGACGGACCCGGTGCCGCCGACGCGGGAGAACATCAGGGCAGATTCCACTTCTGGTTGGAGTTACCGGTGCAATCCCAGATCTCGGTTTGCGTCCCGGAGCCGCCCCAACCCGTGTCGTCGAGGCACTTGTTGGACTGCGGGTTGTAGAGCGACCCGTTGGACTGCGGGATGAAGACCTGCGCGGCCGTGTTATTGCAGTCGTACAGATCCACGGTCGTGCCGTTGGCGGTCCCGCCTCCGTTGATATCGAGACACTTGCCGAGCGCGTGCAGCGTGGAGCCGGCTTGGACGAAGTTCCACTGCTGCGCGTTGGTGCCGTTGCAGGTGTAGACCTGGACCGGCGTGAAGTTGGCGCTGTTGGCGCCGCGCACGTCGAGGCACAGGCCGTTGTAGGCGAGGGTGACCGCGCCGGAGCCGGGCGGCGGTGGCGGCGGGCCGCCGCCGCCGTTGGTGGTGTACGCGGCGACGTAGTCGACCTGCATCGTGCCGCCGGAAGCGGTCGAGCCGGTCGGCGTCGAGCAGCCGCACACGCCGTTGGGGAACGCCCCGCCGATGGCCAGGTCGAAGATGATGGACAGGTTGTGGTCGAAGGCCTGCTGCCAGGTCGAGGTGCCGACCTGCCCCTCGGTGACGGTGAAGTACGACGCGCCGTCGAGGTAGAAGGTGATCGACTCGTTCGAGGTGTTCGTGCGGTCGAGGATCATCGTGTAGGTGTGGAAGCCGGACTGGCAGCCCCCGCATCCGCGCAGACCGCTGCCGATGCCGTTGCCCTCATTGCACGGGCCGCCGGGATCGACGCCGCAATGGATGGTGCCCGCCACCTCGGAGAGCGCGTTGACGTCCTCCATGATGTCGATCTCGCCGTTCTCAGGCCATTGACCCGGCCCGAGCATCCAGAACGCCGGCCAGTAGCCGAGGCCGCCGGTCGGCTGCTGAAGCGAGGCGGTGACCTCCAGTTTGCCGCCGGCCGGCGCGCCGACGTTCGCGCTGGTGGTCTGCACCCGGCCGGAGGTCCAGTTGCTTCCGGAGCCGAGCGCGGTGATGTCGAGGTTGCCCGCGCCGTCCAGGTGGACGTTGGCGGTGGAGTTGGTCATGTTCTCGATCTCACCGGTGCCCCAGACGCCCTGGCCGGTGTCGTACATCCACTGTCCGTCGATGCCGCTGCCGTTGGAGCCGTTGAAATCGTCGGCGAAGACCTGGGTCCAGCCCGAGGGCGGGCCGGGCAGCGCCGCGTTCGCCTGGGTGGTCGCGACGGTGAACAGCCCGACCAGGGCGACGGCCGCACCGGCGGCGATCAGCCGGAACCAGCGGCCGGGCAGCAGTCGCGTGACACGCGATCGGCGGGTGCTGGTGGTGTGGGTGTGGGTGTGGGTGGATGATGTGGATGAGGTGGGTACGGCGAGGTCAGGGGGATTGGCGCGACCTCGCGTCTCTTCGATCATGGCATGCGACCTCTCGCGTTGGACGCCTGCACCCGTCAGGCCGCGCCGAGCCGTCCGAGCGGTATTGGGTTCTGTACGCTCGCGCTCAAGGCGTCCGCAGGTCGGAAACGAGACACGGACCAGCCGCGCTTGGAAACGTTTCCGAGCCGTTGCCGACTCCGCAACCGCTGAGCTTCGGGGTGGTGGTTGGGAGTATGTGGTCGCGGACAACTAACGTCAAGAGAGCGTTGTTCTCCGCGTGGTAGGCCGGACACCGGCTCGAACGCTTGTCCGCAGGAGCCGGAAGAACCCGAGCTCCATTCACGTTCACCTGTCGGTGATCCGAGGGTGATCGGATTCGGCGCAGAGTAAAGCGACACTAAGGGCAAAACAGCTTATTACCCGCAGAAGTATCGCAAGGACGCGCCGTGGTCGATTTCCCGGCTTTCCCGGGCGCACGCGGTATTCTTCGGGGCGCGACATTCGCGGGCTCAACTGTGCCTACACTGTGGGATCGATCCTAATGCCCAATAGCGGTAACGGCTCGGTTACAGCGGCTCGAATGGGCATCGGATTTTACCGTCGCGTTGCAGGATCTCTGATGAACCCTGCGGCGGCCCAGAGGGAGGGGGCGGCATTGCCAGTGCAAGATCCGAGCACGTCGCGCGCGGTCCTCATCGCGGTGGACGACTATCTGCCCGCCGACGACCTCGGGCCGGTACCCGGCGTCGCCGAGAACGTCGAACAACTGTCCGCGTTGCTCACCGACCCCGAACTGCTCGGCCTCGCCCCGGAGCACTGCACCGTGCTGCGCAATCCGCCCGACGCGGCGACGGTTTTCGACGTCGTCTACGAGGCGGCCGCGGCGGCGACGGGGGCACTCATCCTCTACCTCACCGGCTACACCCTGGCCGCGCCCCGTCATCCGGATCTCTACTTCGCGCTGCCCGGTTCGTCCGAATCCCGGCTCTACCGCGCGCTGCGCTACCCGGATGTCGCCGCGCTGGTGCGTGACACCGGCCGCGCCGCCGACCGCATCGTCATCCTCGACTACTGCTACGACGGCGAGACCCCGCCGACGCACTCCACCGGACCGGCGATCCTCGAGGCCGTACCGGGTGCCTCGGTCCTCGCCGCCACCGCGAAGGACGCGAAGTCCTGGGTGCCGTCCGGGCAGCGGTTGACCGCGTTCACCGGCTCGCTGATCCGTACCGCGCAACACGGCGTCGCGGACGCCGGAGACGCACTCGACCTGGCCGCGTTGCACCATGAGGTCGGCCAGGACCTATCAGCCCATCAGTTCCCCACGCCCCGGCTGTGGCCGGGCCAAGGCGAACGGAGAGTCTTGCTGCTCCGCAATACACACATTCAGGAAGCGAACGGGGCCGGGCCCGCCGGGCACGGCACTGCGAACGGCACCGCAAGCGGCGCCGCAGCAGCCGGGAGCGCCGCAGCACTGGGTCAGCAGCGCTCCGCCGCCGAGCCGGATCCGGCTGATCGCACCTACACCGACAACCTGCCCAAGCTGCCGGAAGGACAGGACGCCGCGCTGACCATGGCGCCGTCGGCCCTGGCCGACTGGACCGCGCAGCTGCGCACCTCGGGCTGGGGACAGGTGGCCGACGAGGTGCTCGCCGGGGTCGCCGCACGCGCCTTGCCCCCGAACGTCGCGCTGCTGCTGGTCGTGCTGCGGATGGCCGGCCGTGAAGCCGAGGCCGACCAGGCCGGGTCGGTCACGCTGCTGCGGCCGCCGGACCAAAGCGCCGAGATCGCGCTCGCGCTGGTGCAGTCGGGCTATCGGGAGGAGTGCGGCAGGCTGCTGGCACAGGCCGCGCGCCGGCCGGCCGACCACATCAAACGGCTGGTGCGGGCGCTGATTGCGCGCGGCGGCAAGCCGCAGGCCGCGCTGCTGTTCGCCGAGGCCACCGCACACGCCCCGGCCGGCGCCGCGATAGAGCCCTTCGCCGACCTGCTCTCGGAGCTCGGCACGCCCAGCGAGGTCGGCCCGGCGCTGGCCGAAGCCACCACGCACTGGCAGGAAGGCAGGGTGCTGACGCTCGCGGAGGAGCTTGAGGGCGGGGGAGCGGAACGCTACTCCTACGCGCTCTACGCCCGCGCCGCGCAGCTCGCCGCCGGCAACTGGCCGCCGGACCGCTTCGCCGCGCTGCTGCACCGCATGTCCGACGCCGGCGCGCACGCGGAGATCGACACCCTGCTCGGCGCGGCCGAGAAGGCGGTCGGGCCGTTCCCGTCGCTGACCGCTTACTTGGCCACCGACCTGGCCTCCGCCAAGGTCCCCGGCCTCGCCTACCGGCTGCTCAGCCACACCGTCCCGGCGTACTCGGACGTCGAGCTGGTCGCGCTTTCCTCGTACCTTGAGGCGGGTCGGCAGCGGGATCTGGCCGTGCACGCGTACGCCACCGCCGCGCTCAGCCGTCCGCCTTCCGCGACCGTCGGCTACATCGACGTACTGCGCCGGCACCGCGAAGCCGCCACCGCCGACAAGCTCATCCTCGGCGTGCTCGGCGGCAGACCCGCTCATGTCATCGGCCTGCTTGAGGCGTTGCGCGCGGTCGAGCGGGAGGCGGACGCGGACCACGTCCTGATGCTCGCCGCCACGGGTCCCGCCGAGCTGGCCGGGTCGGTGGCCCGTGAGTTGTGGGAGGCCGGGAGCGAGCAGGACACGGCCCGGGTGCTCGACGGCGTCGCCAGCCGGCCGCTGGTGGACATCGCCGGGTCGCTGGTCGCCCTCGCCACGTCAGGCTCGACCGCCGCGCTGCTCGATCCGCAGCTTCGGGCCCGCTCGCCGCAGGAGTTCATCGACGCCGTCAGCGTGCTGCGAACCGCCAAGCGGGACGAGGAGGCTGATCTGCTCTTCGCCGCGCTCGGCCGCGGCGCCCCGTACCAGATGTGCGCGGCGGTGCTCGCGCTCACTCAGGCGGGTCGGCATCAGGACGCCGCCAGCCTGCTCGACAGCTTCGCCGCGCAGGCCCCGGCGATGGAGGCGGTCGAGGCGATGGCGCTGCTCGCGGAGACGCGGCAGGGAGCGCAGGCCGCCGGGGAACTGCTGATCACCGCGCTGGCCACGCGCAGCGATCCGAGCCGGATCCTGGCCACCCTCCGGCAGGTGCGCGCCTCCGACCAGACGGATCGCTACCTGGAACACCTCGGCGCCAGTATGCCGCCGGCCGATCTGGTCGTGCTCGCCTCGAACCTGGCGACCCGCGGTTGCGACGCGGAGGCGGACTTGATGCTGACCCGGGCCGCGCGCCGCGACGACTTCATGGAACTACGCGCGGCCTTCCACGAGGCCGGCCGGCACGCCCAGGCCTATCACCTGACCGAGCGCCGCGGAGAGTTCTAAGGGCAGTCGAAGTGCACTTCGACTGCCCTCTTGGAACGGTCCCGCGCACCCTCTAGGCTGCCGACCTGCTGCTGCGGGGTTGCCGCAAGGAGGACCGCGCGAGACCGGCCAGCGCAGTCAACGTCGCGACGGCCTCGGCGATCGTCGCGGCGGTCTTCTTCGCGAACCATAAGGGCTCGTACATGTTCGGCAGCGGACCCAGGGTGCCGACATCGACGTAGCGGTACAGCAGGAGCGCCCCGACCCCGCTGACCGCGACGACGAACGCGAACGCCCACACGAGGCGCTGCGCGCTCAGCAGGATGAGCAGCGCGGCGAGCGCGGACAGGCCGGCCTCGATGCGGAACAGGTTCCCCTGGCTGATGCTCTTGTGTACCGGGTCGTAGGCCGAGGCCAGGTCGGCGTGCACGTAAGCGTCCACGGCTAGTCCGGCGGCGGTCAGCACGCGCAGCAGAGCCTGCCTCCCGGCCTCGGGACGGGACCCCGCCTGTCCGTACTTGATCATTGTCTCACCGTCCGTCACTGTCACTGTTCAACACGTGACGTTAGGCGTAAGGGTTCAAGGCTGCATCCGATCGGCGGCCATTCGCGTCTGTAACCGTCGGATGGTTGTGGCCGGGGTCGCTCCCCGGTCACCGAGGCACAGAGCAGGACCACCCGTCCGCGTCGTGGATGGTCATCCAGGGCGCGGACGGCTTGGTCTCGCCGGCAGTACTGTCAACTGTGCTATCAACCGTGCTATCAGCTGTGTTATCAGTCGTCTGATCAGCAGACTCGCGGCAGCGCGCCGTTACCCGCGAGCGGGAAGCAGTTCGCGAAGGTGCCGCGGTGATAGACCAGCGGGGCCGCCTCTCGCTGTACCGCGAGCGAGCGCACGTTACCGACCACGATGGTGTGATCCCCGGCCGGGTACTGCGCCTCGACCGTGCAGTCGATCCAGGCCAGCGAGCCGTCAAGCACCGGGTTTCCGCCGGGTGAGCGCCACCAGTCGACGCCGAGGAAGCGGTCGACCTCGCGGGTGGCGAACCGGGCGCACAGCGCGTGCTGGTCGAAGGCCAGCACGTTCACGCAGAACCGGCCGGCCGCGACTATCCGCGGGCGGGTGCTCGAGGCACGCGCGACGGAGAAGGAGACCATCGGCGGGTCGAGCGAGAGCGAGTTGAACGCCTGGCAGGTGAAGCCGATGGGCCGCGAACCGTCCAGCGTGGTGATGACGGTGACCCCGGTGGCGAAGTTGCCGAGCACCTCGCGAAACTCGCCGGCTGCGACCTCTTGCCGGTCGGGGGCCGCCTCGGCGCGGTGGCGTGGCCGGAAGGGCAGGGCCGGGGCGTCTTGGACGTCCGCGCGCTCGAAGTCGGGCACCGCGCGCCGTCGTCCGTCCATCGATCCTCCCAGCTCCAGTAGGTAAGGCTCACCTTACTAGATCGCGCGGTGCGCGCGCCGGGTCCTTGACGGATCGCGGCGGCTTCCAATGCCCCCAACTGGGAAGATGAATGCACCGCGCGGGCGGGATGTGGCTAAAACCTCACTGAACGCCGAATGAGCGCGCGCTCGGACTCCGCCTCGATGCGTTCCACGGCCTCGACCGCCGATTCGACGTCGGCGTGAATGGGCCAGAGCTTGACCAGGCCCATCCGCCGCAGCTTGACCAGCAGGTGGCTCTCCGGGATCACCAGCCGCAGGGTGCCGGCCCGGGCGGTGGCCTGCTTGCCCAGCGCCACGATCACGGCGATGCCGGCCGAGTCGATGAAACCGAGCGGCCGCAGGTCCATCACCACATGCACGAACCGGCTTGGCGGATACAGCGCGAGATAGCGGCGTAGCTCGTACGCCGTGTATGCGTCGAACTCCCCCGAAAGCTCGAGCACGGTGGCCGATCCGCGGTCACGGATGGTAAGCGTCAAATCCGCGAAGGTCTTGCAGTCGCACGCACCGCGGGGGAGCGTCATGCCGAATCCTGAGATAGAGATGAGGCGCAAGTTACCGACGTGGCGACAACCCGGCGCTTAACATGTGCAGATCCGATGCGTTGTGCATCCGCCGTATGCGAATGCGGGACGCTAACATCTCGTCAGACGGTGAGGGTACCTTTACGCTAAGTTACTAACCTGACGATGCACCGGAGCGTGCTCCGGTGCAAGCAACGACGTGTGGCTTTACCAACTCTTTACATTTTGCTGGTTGGGGTCCCCGATGGCGTTCCAAGCGAGCTGGCTGCAACGGCAGCTGGGCCGGGAACTGCTGGAACTGCGCGAAGAGCGGGGGCACACCACGCGCGAGGTCGGCGAGGCGCTGGGCTGGGCGCACACCAAGGTGGGCCGGATCGAGCGGGCCGAGAACAAGATCGACCCGATGGACGTCATCCGGCTGGCAAAGCACTACAAGCTCTCCGACGCGGACTGCGAGCGGCTGTGCACCATGGCCCGGGAAAGCCGCACGGACACCTGGTGGGAACGCTTCAGACCCTGGATCAACGAGCCGTACTACACCCTCCTCGGCTACGAGAACGACGCGACGCGCCTGCTGGCGCTGCACAACTCCGTGGTCCACGGCCTCCTGCAGACCGAGGGCTACATGCGGGGCCT
>DASUAR010000204.1:0-22222 GCA_035763685.1 Actinocrinis sp.
CGCAGCGCGTGCCCGGCCAGAAGGGAACATTCTGATGGGAACCCATGCCAAACCCCGGACACGGGTGCGCACCATCGCGCTGGGCACACTGGCCGTCGGCGCAACCCTGACCGGAGTGGGCTTGACCGCCGCCGCGCTCGACCCGGCCGGAGCGAATCTGGCGGGCGGGGCACCAGGCGGCGATGCGGTCGACCTGGCGGCCAGCGGCCTCGGCGCGCCGGTGCCGGTGGCGGACGTCAGCTCGCTCGGCGGCGGCGGCCTCACCCCCGGAACGCTGTCGGTCGGCACGCTTCCGGCGCTCGGAGCCGGTTCGGTGACGCAGGGCCTGCTGCCCGGTTCGGCGACGGCGGTGCGACCGAGACAGCAGGTTCAGGAGCCGACTTGGGCGCATGGCGCGACCGGCGGCGGCGTGCCGGAGCATGTAAGCCCTCAGGGCGGCGCGACAAGCAACTCGCCCTCGACCGGTGCGGCGTCGTCGACTTCCGGCGGTAACGCCGGCAGCAATGGCAACAGCGGTAACAGCAGCGGTAATAGCAGCAATGGCGGCAACGGCAGCAACAGCGTCATCGGCGGCGGTAGCGGGAACCTGACCAAGCTGACCGGCCTGCTTCCGACCGGCTCGCTTCCGCTCGATCAACTCAACGCGTCCTCGGTCGACAAGACGCTGAATCAGGTCGCGCCCGGCGTGCCGGGCAACGTGTCCACCGGCCTCGGCCAGGCCAAGTCGACGATTTCCGGGCTGCTCAACGAGGTCGCCGGTCTGCTCTGACCGCCGGCGGCCGTCGACCGCTGAGCGGGCTGTCCGATCACTGGTCACGGCACACCTGCGGGTGACGGGCTGTCACTCCCGGGAATGAAGCCTGCTGACACCGCCGCGTGCGGTTGGCAAGATTCACCCGGTGGACGCCACGGGCTTCGAGACCTTCGCGCACCGCGACTACGCGGAACTCTTCGCGTCGGTCCCCGCGATGGCGGTGGGTTCGATCGCCGCGTTCCTGCTCAAGGACCGCCTCTCGGGCGAGGCGGTCCCAAAACCCGGCAGACCTGCGGAACCCGCCGCGGTTGAGTCGGCACAGACCGGCGGCGGCGGCCACCCGACCCTGACCGGCACGCTCGACGAGGCGCTCAACTCCTGGATCGGCGCCGAATTCTCGCTGTTGCGCCCCGACGAGGAACTCGCCCTGGTCGGCGTGATGCTTGCCGCGATGGCTGAGGGAATCGAGCGCGATCCGCTGGCCTATCCGCTACTTGCCTGCGCGGCGGCGCGCCTCATCCCCGAAACGGCGCAGCCGGAAGCGGCTGAGCCGGCCGGACGGCGCGGCTGGATCGGGCTGACCGAACGAGCGCGCCGGGCCGCCGTCGAGGTGTTGCGTCCGCTCGCACTCTCTACCCTGGTCCGCGCGGCCACCTGGGATCTCGCCGAGCAGGCGCGCGCATGACGGCGACGACAACCGAATCGACCAGCCCCACCGCGCAGGTCGAAGCGGAGACCGACTCGACGGCAGAGGCGGAGACGGCGCGTCCCGCTCCCGCCGTCGTCCCCGTGCTCGCCGCGATTCAGGCACCGGCGCCGGTGGTCGCGCCGTACCTGGGCCTGGTCGCCTCAGTCCTGTGCGCATTGGGCGGCGGCTGGTTACTGCTCGCTCCGTATGCGCTCGACTTTCGACATGGGGCCGCCAAGTTGCCACGGACGGCCGCCGTCGATCTGGAGACCGGCGCGGCGATCACCGCGGTCGCGCTGCTTTCCGCGATTTTCTTTGCCGCCGCGCTGTTCTCACGGCTTCGCCCGCGGATCGACCTCGCCGAATTCGAAACCGGTCGAGGAGCCACCGAGTATCAATTCGCTGAACCCGAACCCGAACCCGAATTCGCGGAACCTGACACCGAAGCTCACCCCGAATCGGAATCAGCACCAGAAACAGCGCCAGAACCAGAATCAGAACCACAGCCGTCCGGTTCGAGCAGCGCACTACGCGAGATGCTGACGCCGTTGGTCGCCGCGCTCGCCGCTGATCTGCGCAGCCAAGACCAGCGCGGCCATCCGCAAGGCAGCCGCCCTCAAGAGCGTGGCGATCAGCGCCGGCGACAGGAGTCGTGAAGATGTCCGCGAACGTTCCGGCCCAGCGTTGTGACCGCATCGAGCCAGGTCGCGCCGACCTGCCGTCGATTCCAGTGGCCGCGCCGCGCCCCAAGGCCCCGGTCACCGCGCTGACCGGCCTCTTCCTCGTCGCGCTGCTCGGCGGCTGGCTGATCGCCGCGCCATTCGTCTTGGGCGACCAGGCCCGTGGTGCGCTGTGGACCGCGGCGACCTGCACCGACGTGGCCACCGGCGCAGCCGTCGCCGGGATCGCGATCCTCGGGCTCTTCGGCTACCTCGCCGCGGCGATCACCTGGCTCGCGCGATACGGCCGCTAGGGTCCGAACAGACTCCTGGCCGCGAGCGTCACCGGCCGCCGCAATTCGGCGCGCTGCCAGTTCGGCGCGAAGTCAGTTCGGCACAGTGTCATGGGAAAGTAACAGTTCGCTGAGTGCACTCTGAGAATCCCGTGCAAACGCTCTGTACTTCACCTTCGCTTCACATTGGCGTCCAACACTCCGGGCCATGACGCCGCTCAAGTCCTCCCGCCGCCGACTCGTGCTCAACGGGTCGCTCGCCGCGCTCGTGCTGGCCGGCGCCGGTGTCGCCTACGCGACGGTCGGCCCGGCCACCAGCGCAGGGGCCGCCACCACGCGTACCTCCGCCGTGCAACGCGGCACGGTCATCGCCTCAGTCTCCGCCTCCGGCAACCTCGCGCTCGCCGCGACCTCCTCGCTCGCCTTCGGCGCCTCGGGCAAGGTCAGCGAGATCGACGTGAAGGTCGGCCAGACGGTCACCTCCGGCCAAGTGCTCGCCAAGATCGATCCGACCCAGGCCAACCTCCAGCTGACCGAGGCGCAGCAGCAGCTGACGGTCGCTCAGGACAACCTGGCCAAGGCGCAGAACGGTCCGAGTTCCACCCAGGTGGCGCTGAACAACGCGCAGCTCGCCCAGGACGAGCAGGCCGTCACCAACGCGCAGAACGCTTACTCGGCCGCGAAGTGCACCTCCTCCTCGACCTCGCAGACCTGCGCACAGGACGCACAGCAGCTCAGCAACGCCGAGAACTCGCTCACCCTGCTCAAGGCGCAGCAGGCGAACAGCGCCTACGTCGATCCCGGCACGATCGCGCAGGACCAGGAGGCGGTCACCCAGGCGAAGGCGGCCGTGAACACCGCCCAGGGCGCGGTCGCGGGCACCTCGATCACCGCGCCGAGCAACGGCACGATCCTGAGCATCGCCGGGCTCGTGGGCTCCTCGGTCAGCGCCGGGTCGACGACCACGGGTGCGCCGACCGGCTCCGGCTCCTCCAGCGGATCGAGCGGTAGCGGCGCGAGCGGATCCTCCGGATCTTCGTCCGCCTCGTCCTCGTCCTCATCCTCTTCTTCCGCCGGCTCCGCGGCCTTCATCACGATGGCCGACCTGAGCCAGCTTCAGGTCACCGCGAACGTCTCCGAGACCGACGTCTCCTCGGTGCAGGCAGGACAGTCCGCGACCGTCACGCTCAACGCGAGCGGCAAGTCGTACCCCGCGCAGGTGCAGGTGATCTCGCCGACCTCGACCGTCGTCTCCAACGTGGTCGAATACGCGGTCACCCTCGACCTGACCGATGCGGTGCCGTCCAGCGTGCGCCCCGGCCAGTCCGCCTCGATCTCCATCGTTACCGGTGAGGCCAGCGACACCCTCTATGTGCCGAACTCGGCCATCACCACCGCCGGCGGCCGCTCGATCGTCACCGTCGTCGGCTCGGACGGCAAGGAGACCATCACCCCGGTCACCACCGGGATCGTCGGCACCACCAACACCCAGATCACCAGCGGTCTCACCCAGGGCGAGAACGTGCTGCTGACCCTGTCCACGACGACCGGAGGCACCAGCGGCCGCGGCTTCGGCGGCCTCGGCGGCGGAACCGGCTTCGGTGGCGGACTCGGCACGGGCGGCGGCGCGGCCGTCACCGGAGGCAGGGGATGACCGAGGCGCATACCGCCGGCGACTTCGCCGACGCCGCGACCGAAGCGGCAACGGCAACGGCAACTGTCTACGCCTCGCCGCGGCCCAGCGCCGTCTGGATCAGCGGCCTGCGAAAGGTGTACGGCGAGGGCGACGCGGCGGTGCACGCGTTGCGCGGCATCGACGTCGACGTCCCGCACGGCGACTACGTGGCGGTCATGGGCGCCTCGGGCTCCGGCAAGTCCACGCTGATGAACATCGTCGGCTGCCTCGACGTGCCCAGCTCCGGGGAGTACCGGCTGGACGGCATCGCCATCGCCGACCTCGACGAGCGGCAGCTCTCGCTGGTGCGCAACCGCAAGATCGGCTTCGTGTTCCAGTCCTTCAACCTGCTGGCGCGCACCACGGCCTTCGAGAATGTCGAGCTGCCGCTGGTCTACGGCGGGGTGCGCGGCCCCGAGCGGCGCCGCCGGGCACTGGCCGCGCTGAACCTGGTCGGTCTCGGCGACCGGATCGACCACCATCCCAACCAGCTCTCCGGCGGCCAGCAGCAACGTGTCGCCGTGGCGCGCGCGCTGGTGACCGCGCCCTCCCTGGTGCTGGCCGACGAGCCGACCGGCAATCTGGACACCCGGTCGAGCTACGAGGTCATGAGCCTGTTCGACCAGCTCAACGCCTCGGGCCGCACCATCGTGCTGATCACCCACGAAGAGGACATCGCGGCGCACGCCAAGCGCTTCGTCCGTCTCGTCGACGGACTGATCGTGGAAGACGTCCGACTCGCGCCCGCCGACGGCCTTCCCCCACGACTGGCCACGGCCGACGCGGGTCGGCACGCAGCGCCGCCGCCGCAGCCCGCGCTCCCGGCCGCCCCGACCACGATCTGGCCAGGTGTCTGATGCGGGCACGCGAAATCTTCCGTTTCGCCCTGCGCGGGCTCAAGGCCAACAAGCTGCGCTCCGGCCTGACGACGCTCGGCATCCTGATCGGCGTCGGCGCGGTCATCCTGCTGATCGCGGTCGGTCAGGGCAGCGGCGCTGCCGTGCAGGCCCGCATCTCCAGCCTCGGCTCGAACCTGCTGACCGTCACCAGGCAGGCCGGCGGCTTCGGCCGGGCCGCGGCGACCCGCACCGGAACCCAGAGCAAGACCTCGAACCTGACGGTCTCCGACGCGCAGCTGCTGGCCAGCTCGGATCAGGACCCTGACGTATCGGTGGTGGCCCCGGTGGCCTCCACCTCGTCCACCGCCACCTTCGAGGGCGCCACCACCACGATCAACCAGATCGTCGGCACCTACCCGGCCTACCTGCCGATCTCCAACGACTCGATCGCGTCAGGATCCTCCTTCACCGCAGCGGACGTGAATGAGCACCGCAAGGTCGTGGTGATCGGGCAGACCGTGGTCACCAACCTGTTCGGCGGCATCGACCCGATCGGCAAGACCGTCCAACTCGGCGGGGTGCCGTACAGCGTGGTCGGCACGCTCGCGGCCAAGGGCGGCGCGAGCACCTTCAACGACCCGGACAACATCGCGATCGCCCCGCTGACCACGGTCCAGGACAGCCTCACCGGTTTCGGCTCGCTCAGCGAGATCGCGGTGCAGGCCAAGGACTCGGGCTCGGCGAACGCCGCACAGGCCGAGGTGACCAGCCTGCTGCTCGAGGCGCATCACGTGACCGCGGCCAGCGAGGACTTCACGGTCACCAACGAGGCCACGCTGCTGTCCACGGCCGCGAGCACGACGCAGACCTTCACCGTGCTGCTGGCCGCGGTCGCCGCGATCTCGCTGCTGGTCGGCGGGATCGGCGTCACCAACATCATGCTGGTCACCGTCACCGAGCGGACCCGCGAGATCGGCATCCGCAAGGCGCTCGGCGCGCCGCGTGGCGCGATCCTCGGCCAGTTCCTGATCGAGGCGGTGCTGCTCTCGGTCGTCGGCGGGGCGCTCGGCGTGGTGGCCGGCGTGGCCGGTTCCCGGTTCACCGTGGACGGGATCAAGCCGGTGCTGGTGCCCTCCTCGATCCTGCTCGCGTTCGGTGTGTCTGCCGTGATCGGCCTGGTCTTCGGCTCGCTGCCGGCGAACCGGGCCGCCAAACTCCACCCGATTGAGGCGCTACGTCATGAGTGAGCTCGAAACCAGGCGGGCCGCGGCGGCGGCCGGCGAACCCCATCCGGACCTGGTGCGGACGGCTGAGCTGATCCAGTACGAGGATGCCGAACTCGACGAGGCCGAACTGGACCGGGCCGAACTCGAGGCCGCCGATCTCGGCGCCCTCGACGTGGACGGCGCCGACGCGGCCGACGCCGACCTGCTGGCGATCCCGCCGCGCGCCGACGACCTGGGCACCGCACTGGCCGCGCGGCCGCCGCGGCTGAAGCTGCCGAAAGTCACCCTGGCGCTGGCCGGCGCGGCGCTGATCTGCGCGGGCTTCGTCGGGGGCGTGTTGGTGCAGAAGCACCTCGGCGGCTCCTCGTCGAGCGGGCGCGGCAATTTCGCGGCCGCGTTCACCGGAGGCAGGACCGGAACCGGCACGACCGGGCGGACCGGAACCGGCACGGGCACCGGCGCCGCGGGCGGGTTCTTCGGCCGCGGCGGGACCGGGGCAGCGGGCGGCGGCGCGATCACCGGCACCGTGACCGTGGTCAGCGGCGACAAGCTGTACGTCACGGCCGCGGACGGCAGCGTCTACACGGTCACCACCAACGGTTCCACCGTGATCAACGTGACCAAGTCCGGCGCGCTCTCGCAGCTCAAGCCGGGACAGACCGTGATCATCGCGGGCACCAATGACAACAGCGGTGACGTGACCGCCACCTCGATCACGGCGAGCAGTTCCTCATCCACCTCGGGCACCAACACCACTGGCGGGCAGTGACCATGGACAGCAGCAGGGTTCTGAGTGGTGGCGCGCGAAAGAGCGTCATCCAGGCCTCGATCGCGATAGCCGCGGCCGCGACCGCGGCCGGAGTGCTGGCCGCTTGCGGCGGCAGCACGGGGACGGCTCCGGCGGCGGCCTCGAAGCCGACCTCGGCGGCGTCGTCATCCGGCAACGGGAACGGCAACGCCGCCTACCTGGACTGTCTGCGGCAGCACGGCGCCAACATCCCCACCTCCTTCCCCTCCCGCACCAGGCCCACGAATCGGCCCACCGGTGTGCGGCCCTCGGACGGCTTCGGCGGCTTCGGCGGTGGCGGTGGCGGCGGATTCTTCGGCCAGAGCCAGAGCCCGCAGATGCAGGCCGCGATGCAGGCGTGCATCTCGGTGCGGCCGACCGGTGGCTTCGGCGGCGCCCGTGGCGGCACGCAGTTGGTCGCGTTCCGCAACTGCATGACGCAGCAGGGCGTCACGATCCCGACGACCCGGCCGACCGCCTTCCCGACCGCGCAGTCCAGCGCCAACCGCGCGGCTCGCTACCTCGGCGGTCTCGACCCGAACGACCCGAAGGTCGCGGCCGCGCTGAAGATCTGCTCGCCGCTGCTGCCCTCGCCCGGAGCCCGGCCGAGCGGCGCCCCGACCGGCTGATCATCCAATCGCCGCGTGCCCTTGGAGTGTTCCTTCTCGAAACTTTTCGAACGCGGCGCTTTGTTGCCGATCTGTCACCGTCCCTCTAAGGCAGCTTTCAGCAATTTCATCCACTCTTGCGGTACGGGCCCGCTGCCGGCCTAGCGCCGGCGGCGGCTCGTCCAGGTCCTCGATTCACGAATCGGGGGGCGGGCCGGGCCGCCGGGCCCGTCCAGTACTTCTAGGGGTGAGCCATGGTCAACGGTGGAGCGCGGCTGCTCGTCGTCGATGACGACAGCGAGGTACGCGAGGCCCTGGGCCGGGCGTTGAAGCTGGAAGGCTTCTCGGTCACCCTCGCCGCCGACGGCGCCGCCGCGCTGGAAGCGGTGCGCGACACCCCGCCGGACGCCCTGGTCCTCGACGTCGCCATGCCCGGCATCGACGGCCTCGCCGTGGCCCGCGCGCTGCGCGCCGCCGAGGACCGCACCCCGATCCTGATGCTCACCGCCCGCGACGCGATCGCCGACCGGGTCTTCGGCCTCAACGCCGGGGCCGACGACTACCTGGTCAAGCCGTTCGCGCTGGTCGAACTGGTGGCCCGGGTCAACGCCCTGCTGCGGCGGGCCACCCAGCACACCGCGCCCCCGCCGCCGATGCTCGAATGCGGCGACCTCGCCCTCGATCTGGCGGCCCGTCAGGTCGTCCGGGCCGGGCGCCGCGCCGACCTGACCAAGACCGAGTTCGAACTGCTGGAACTGCTGCTGCGCAACTCCGGCCGGGTGGTCACCCGTGAGCTGATCATCGACCGGATCTGGGGTTACGACTTCGGCCCCGGCTCCAACTCGCTCGAGGTCTTCGTCTCCACCTTGCGGCGCAAGACCGAGATCGGCGAGGCCCCGCGCGTCATCCACACGGTGCGCGGCGTCGGGTACACCATCAGGGAGTGCCGGACATGACGGCCGCGGCGGCAGCAGCCCCCGATCGTATAAGGACACTGTTGCGCCGCCTCCGCCGCCTTACCCTGCGCACCCGCATCACTCTCGCCGCCACCCTCGCCGTCGCGCTCGGGGTCGGCGGGGGCGTGACCTTCGCCTACCTCGCCGTGCGCGCGGAACTCTACGGCGGCGTGGACCGGCAGCTGGACAAGCAGGTGGACGGCGCGAAGTACCTCGTCACCGACACCGACACCAAGACCAAGACCAAGACCCACCCGAAAGGCCCGCAGCCCTTCAAGCTGCTTCCGCCCGGCTCGACCCTCGCCACGGCCACGAGTTTCACCTTCGGCCCGCGCGGGCACTTCGGCGACGCCGTGGACTACGTCCAGATCGTGCGCGCCACCGGCAAGGCGCTGCCGAACGCCGAACAGACCGCGCAGTTGCCGGTGACCTCCACCGATCAAGCCGTGGCCGCGGGAACGGCGCAAGAGCAGCACCGCACGATCAACTTCGGGGGCGCTGACGTGCGCGTGGTCACCGCTCCGATCGGTCAGGGCACCGCACTCGAGATGGCGCTGCCGCTGGGCCCGGCCGAGGACCAGCTCGGCCAGCTCGGCCTGGAGCTGTTCGCCGCCGGACTGGCCGGAATCCTGCTGGCCGGCGGCCTGGGCTGGTGGGTCACCCGCACCGCGCTGCGCCCGATCGGCCAGCTGACCGAGGCGGCCGAGCGGGTGGCCGCGACCCGCGACCTGGCGCACCGCATCGACCCGGGCGACCGGGCCGACCGCGACGAGCTCGGCCGGCTCGCGGTCAGCTTCAACGCCATGCTCAGCGCCGTGCAGGACTCCACCGACCGGCAGCGCCAGCTGGTCGCCGACGCCTCGCACGAGCTGCGCACCCCGCTCACCTCGCTGCGCACCAACGTCGAGGTGCTGCGCAAGATCGAACTGCTCGAGCCGGACGACCGGGAACGGCTGATCTCCTCGGTCCTGTTCGGGATCGACGACCTGACCGGCCTGGTCGCCAACACCGTGGAGCTCGCGCGCGGAGAGGAACCCGCCGCGGCCTTCGAGGAGCTGGACTGGAACGCGCTGGCCGAGTACGTGGTGGACCGGGCCCGGCTGCACTGGCCGCAGGTCGAGTTCGCCGCGGACCTCGCCCCGACCCGGATCGTCGCCGTGCCCGACCGGCTCCAGCGCGCGATGGCCAACCTGCTGGACAACGCCGCCAAATTCAGCGGCGCGGCCGGCCGGGTGGAAGTCACCCTGGCCGGCCACACGCTTACCGTTCGGGACCACGGCCCGGGCATCCCTGAGGGTGACCTGCCGCATGTCTTCGACCGCTTCTACCGGGCCGCCGCGATGCGCGACCGGCCCGGCTCCGGCCTAGGGCTGGCCATCGTCGCCCAGGTCGCCGAGTCGCACGGGGGCACCGTGTCGGCCGCCAACCATCCCGACGGCGGGGCGGTCCTCAGCCTCCGGCTGCCCGAACCGGCCGAGCCGGTCGAACGGCGCCTCGTGCCCCGCGTCGACGTGCTGGGCGACGTACCCGGCCTGCGCCGGAGCGACGGAGCCGGCTTCGGTGGACACCGTGGCGGTGACCGGAGCGGCCCGGCGTAGCGACCGCGACCAGTTGCGCTCGCCGAGCAGGATCATCACCGCCGGGAGCAACAGCACCCTGATCACGGTGGCGTCCAGCGCGACGGCGACCGCGAGGCCGACTCCCAGCTGCTTGAAGTCCTGCATCGACAGCGTTCCGAAGACCCCGAACACCGCCACCATGATGACCGCCGCGCTGGTGACCGCGCCGGCCGCGGACCGCAGCCCGTGCATCACCGCGCGCTCGGTGCTCATCCCGCGCTCGCGGGCCTCCTTGATCCGGGAGACCACGAACACGTGGTAGTCCATGGAAAGGCCGAACAAGACCACGAACACGAACAGCGGCAGCCAGGACTCGATCGCTCCGGGCACCTGCGAGTGCACCAGGCCCGCGCCCCAGCCGTGCTGGAAGATCGCCGTCATCACGCCGTACGCCGCGCCGACCGAGAGCAGGTTGAGCAGGATCGCCGTGAGCGCGATCACCGGCGAGCGGAACGCGAACAGCATCAGCAGGAAGGTGATGGCGAGTACGAACGCGAACACCGGCACGATGGAGTGGTGCAGCTGTGCGTTGAAGTCCACGCCGAAGGCCAGCTGCCCGCCGACCGCTACCTGTGCGCCCGGCAGCTTGTCCAGGGTCTGCGGCACGACCTGGTTGCGCAGGATGTCCAGCGCGTGCAGCGAGGTGGCGTCGGTTCCGTTCCCCTCCAACGGAACCTGGATCTGCGCCACGTTCGCCGACGGGTAGAGCTGCACCCGGATCGGGTTGCCGGTCTTCGGATCGCCGAGCTCACCGGTGCGCAGCGCGGCCTGCTCGAACTGGTGGATCGCGTTCTGCGCCGCGGCTCCCTTGATGTCGGAACTCTTGATCACCACGACCGCGGGCGCCGGACCGCCGGGGAAAGTCCTGGCGATCTGCTGATAGGTCTGCACGATCGCAATGTTCTGCGGCACCTGCTGATCGACCGTCAGCTTCTCGGTGTGCATGCCGAACGCCGGACCGGCCAGCAGGACCAGGAAGCCGGTGGCGCCCAGCAGCGTCGCCCGCGGATGCGCCGCGACCTTGCCCAGCGTCGCGTTCCAGACCCGGCCGCCGCCGGCCGCGTTCCTGCTGACCCGCCGCGCGGCGCGCCGCTTCGCCCCGGGCAGCCGGCCGAACTCGACCTTGTCGCCGAGCATCGAGAGCAGCGCGGGCAGCACGGTCACCGAACCGAGCATCGCGATCGCGACCACCAGGATCGTCGCCATGGCGAAACCCTCGAAGATGTGCATGCCGGACAGGAACATCCCGGCCATCGCGACCATCACGGTGAGCCCGGAGACCAGCACCGAGCGGCCCGAGGTCGCCGCCGCGATCCGCAGCGCGCTCTCCTTGTCCTTCCCGGCGGCGCGCTCCTCCCGCTCCCGGCGCAGGTAGAACAGGCAGTAGTCGACGCCCACGGCCAGGCCCATCAGCAGCATCACCGAGCTGGCGGAGGAGTCCACCGCGCTGAAGTGACTGGCCAGGCCGAGCAGCCCGATCGCGGCCATGAAGGCGGTCAGCGCCAGCAGCACCGGCAGGATCGCCGCGAGCAGCGCGCCGAAGGCGACCAGCAGGATGCCGAGCGCGAGCGGTACGGCCGTCCACTCGGCGTGCTTGAAGTCCTTGCCGAGCGTGTTGTTGAACCAGTGGCTCGCCGAGGCCTCACCGAACTCGCTCGCGGTGATTCCCGGATTCACCGCCCCGGCCTTGGTGACCGCGTCCACGACCGGCTGTACCCGATCCGACGCGGAAGTGGCGTCGCCGGTCATGTCGAACTCGATCAGGGCACTGTGCTTGTCTGCCGAGATCAGGCCGGCCGAGTACGGGTCGCGCAGGTTCTGCGTCTGCTTCGTGCCCTGCACCGCGGTGATGACGTTCTGCACGGTGGCGCGGAACTGCGCACTGTCAGCGGTCTGCGTCGCGCTGTGCACCAGCGCCATCTCACCGGCGGGCTGGGTGATGTGCGCGTCCTGCAAGATCTGCAGCGCCCGCGCCGAGTCGCCGGTGCCCTGCTGCGCGTCGGTCAGGTGCCGCTGCCCGGCCGCGCCGCCGATCACGGTCGCGAGCACCACGAACAGCAGCCAGCCGAAGACGGCGGTCTTGCGATGCCGAGCGCTCCAGCCGCCTAGCGCGGCGGCGAGATTGCGTTTGCCCTCTTGTCGTGCCGATGTCTGCACGGGAATCTCCCTTGTGGGCTGTGCGGGTGGGTGCGGTTCACCGACCTCCACCTCAAACCTATGAACCGGGACCATGCCTCTGACATGCGGTTGAGCCCCCAATTAGGGTGTACTTAGGTACACCCCCGAATCGGCTGTGTAGGTCCCGTGCGCGCCACCGCCAGTGCGCACAGACTGTCTGGCGACAGGGTCGAACAGCAGGAGGTACGGGAAGATGACGATCACCGGTCCGGCCGACACGGTCGCGGTTAGCCGGCCGCCGACGTCGCGGTTCAAGCGCGCGCTGCTCGCCCCGTGGCAAGGGCTCGTACTGACCTTCGTCGCGGGCCTGAACATCGGCGTCGTCGTCCTGCAGGTCGACGTCCTCGGATTCATCGGCCTCGGCGTCGGCCTGCTGTTGCTGCCCGTCTCTACAGCGATCTGCCGGCAGGTGGCGAACCTGGCCCGGCATCTCGCGTGGCGCTGGCAGGGCGTGGAGATCCAGCGCCCATACCGGCCGAGGCCGCAGTTCCAGCGCGGCGTGATGGGCATCGCCGAGCGCTGCCGGTGGATCCTGCGGGACCCGGCGACGTGGCGCGACCTGTCGTGGAGCTTCCTGGACATGGTCGTCGGCTTCGTGCTCGGCCTGTTCGCCGCCGCGCTGCTCCTCTACGGCATCGAGGGCATCGTGCTGTCCGCGCTGTGGCCGCTCCTCGCGCGGCACGGTTACAACGACTGGTACACCTTCGTGCACATCCAGCAGGGCAACGAGAAGTGGCGCTGGGTGCCGGCCGGGATGGGCGTGTTCCTCATGGTCCTCGGCTTCTACGCCGCGCCGGGCCTGCTGCGGGCACACGCGCTGTGGACCCGGGTTCTGCTCAAGCCGACCCGCTCCGCCGAGCTGGCCCTGCGCGTGCAGCACCTGACCGAGACCCGCGCGGACGCCGTGGACGCCTCGGCCGCCGAGCTGCGCCGCATCGAGCGCGACCTGCACGACGGCGCGCAGGCCCGGCTGGTGGCGATGGGCATGAACCTGAGCGCGGCGGAGGCCCTGCTGGAAGGTCACCCGGACGAGGCGCGCGCCCTGCTGCTGGAAGCCCGCGATGCGTCCATCAAGGCCCTCACCGAACTGCGCGGCCTGGTGCGCGGCATCCACCCGCCGGTGCTGGCGGACCGCGGGCTCGCCGACGCGGTGCGCGCCCTCGCCCTGGACAGCGCGTTGAACGTCGAGGTGACCGCGGACCTGCCCGGCCGCGCCCTGCCGCCGGTGGAATCCGCGGCGTACTTCGCCGCCAGCGAGCTGCTGACCAACGTCGCCAAGCACGCGGGCGCGAGCCGGGCGTGGATCGACCTCTCCTATGAGAACGGGCTGCTGCGGATGACCGTGGCCGACGACGGCCGAGGCGGGGCGGATCCGGCCGGCGGCACGGGATTGCGCGGAGTGGAGCGCCGGATCGGTACATTCGACGGGTTGCTGACCGTGACGAGCCCGCCCGGCGGGCCGACCGTAGTCGCCCTGGAGATTCCGTGCGCGTTGTCCTCGCCGAAGACCTCTTCCTCCTGAGAGAGGGTCTGTCCCGGCTGCTGCAAGCCCACGGCTTCGAGATCGTCGCGGCCGTCGATGACGGACCGAGCCTGCTCAAAGCACTGATCGACCACCGCCCGGATGTGGCGGTGGTCGATGTGCGTATGCCCCCGACCTTTACCGATGAGGGCTTGCAAGCCGTCCTCGCCGCGCGCCGTCAGGTCCCGGGGCTGCCGGTGCTCGTCCTGTCTCAGTACGTCGAACAGCTCTACGCCCGCGAACTGCTCGCGGACGGCACCGGCGCGGTCGGCTATCTGCTCAAGGACCGGGTCTTCGACGCGGCGCAGTTCGTCGACGCGGTCCAGCGGGTGGCGGCCGGCGGCACCGCGATGGATCCGGAGGTGATCGCCAAGCTGCTCGCGCGCGGCAGCAGCCGGGAACCGCTGGGCCGGCTCACCGCCCGCGAGGTCGAGGTGCTGGCGCTGATGGCCGAGGGCCGGTCCAATGCGGCGATCGCGCAGCGCCTCGTCGTCACCGAGCGCGCCGTCACGAAACACACCTCGAATATCTTCACCAAGCTGGACTTGCCGCCGTCCGATGACGACAACCGCAGGGTGCTGGCCGTTCTCGCCTACCTGGACCGGTGAAACGCCGACGCCTGATTTCTCCGCCCCGTGTCGGAGAAATCAGGCATCAAGCCCGGTTGGCGGCCCGCGCGAGAGCGTCGCGCTAGCGCAGTGTTGCTTGAGCTATGGCCAGAATGAACGGGCTCGAGTTCACCGACTCGCTGGTCGGGCTGAACGCGTACACGAGCACGCGCTGCAAGTCCTGCGTAGCGAAGACGCCGTCGGTGTATCCCGGCCGCGAGCCGGTCTTCCCCCAAACCGTCACGCCGTCGAGCGTCGCGCTCATCAGGCCCATGCCGAAGCAGGCGTGCCCGGGGTTCCCGACCTGGCACTGATCCGCGGCGACGTACGGCACATCCGGCACCGTGAACATGTCGGTCAACTCCGCGCGCGGCAACAGGCGCCCCGTGAACAGCGCGACCATCAGGGTCCGCAGATCCCGCGCCGAGGAGATCATGCCGCCCTCCGCCCACGGATAAGGGCTCTGCTCCGAAACGTCGACGAGCGTCGTGGCGCCGCCGCCGGCGCCGTCAGCCGCCGGAACCGCAAGGTACCCGTGCAGGTGCGGGCCCGCGATCCGGAACGAGGTCGCGCCCGGCACCGACGTGTCGTGCAACCGCAGTGGCCTGATGATCCGCGCCTTCACTTCGGTGGCGTAGCTGTGCCCGGTGACGCGCTCGATCAGCATGCCGAGCAGGAAATAGTTCACGCCGTTGTACCGCTGTGCGGTCCCCGGCGCGAAGGCCATCGGCTCGCCGGCCAGCGCCCCGACGATCTGTTGCGGCGTCGGATGCTCGAAGCGGTGCGCGACGAATCCGGCAGGATCGCCCTCGTCATCGCCGACGTTTACGCCGGGCAGCCCGCTCGTGTGGTTCAGCAACTCCGCGACCGTGATCGGCGGATAGGAGGCGGGCAGCTCGCCAGGCAGGTAGTGCTGGATGCTCTCGGCGAGCGAGACCTGATGCGCCGCGACCAGTTGCAGCGTCACGGTGGCCGTGAAGACCTTCGTCACGCTGCCGATCCGGAACCGGTCGGCGGCCGACGGCGCCTGCCCCGTGGCCACGTCGCCGAGCCCTGACACGCCCCGCCACGCGTCACCGGTCTGAAGGTCGTTCACCTGCAACAGCGACCCGGTGATATCGGCATTCGGCAGGCCACTGATAGCTGCCTGCAAAGCCGCCGGATCCAGCGGCGGCAGCTGCGGCGTCGGCGTGCCGACACCCGCGAGCACCGCCGGGGCGGCCGCGCCCGGAGCCGCCGCGCCCGCCGGAGCCGCCGCGCCCGCCGGGGCCGCCGCCTGAGCGACCGGCGCCAGTGCCCCGCATACCAGCGCCACCGCACCGGCCACCCCGACTACCGCGCCGACCCGCGTGTGCCCCGCGCGAGCGAAAGCCCGCATGTACTTCGCTTCCACGAAAAACTCCCCGTTGCCCTTTGTCTCGCTGAACTGGACACCGAGGAGTCTTCCGAACCTCGTTCAAACCTTCACGGGTAGCAGAGGCAGTCTTCGGGGTGGTGCCAGCACCACCCCGCGGCCCGACCTTGAGGATCGTGGCGTTCGCGATGCTCTGCCCGATCGCGACGTCACACGGCGTCGGCCGGCAGCAGGGCGGTCGCGGTCGGGCGAAGCCAGAAGTGCACTGATTCGGCGAGGAACAGCGTCCAGAGGTACACCGCGAGTGCGACGAACGCGTACGTGAGTCCGTGGTGTGCCGGCTTCGTCGGGATGAAACTCGCGAGCACAAGGATTACGACGCGGCCCTCGAAACCGAGCGCGCCCGCGACCGTCAGCCACCGGGGCACGCTGGCCGACGCACGGATGCGGTACACGATGTCGTAGTGGTGGTAGATCACCGCCGCGAGGTACAGGAACGCGACCGGCATCGCACCGTGGACCTCCGCCGCCAGCGCGATCGCGAGGGCGTATTCGAACGCGTGGTACACCGGCGGGACCAGCCAGCCCAGCTTCGAGCCCAGCCTGCGGGCCTCGGCCAGCGGGCGGGCAACGATGTCAGACATCGAGTAGAGCGCGTCGGTCGCTTCGCTGGTGCGCGGCGCGGATTGCGGGGCGAGCGAGCGCTGGACGCGGCCGGCCGTCGTGTACGCGGCGGCGATCAGACCCCAGATAAGCAGCACCGTGAACGTCGTGCGCGGCTTGGTGAGTGCGGTGAGCAGCGCGATCAGCGCCCAGCGTTCGCCGATGGGCAGGACGATGATCTTGCGCGCCCAGTAGCTGAGCGTCCTGCTCGGCGCGACCGGCAGCGGCTGCGTGCTGCCGTCGTTCGAGACCTCTGCACCCTGATCTCTGTTGCCTTCGTGCTGTGTCGATGTACTGCGCTTCGCTTCATGGAAGGCGAAGTCGACATGGTGCCGCGCCGTTTGCAGCGCCATCGCGAGCGCCGCCAGCAACCACACGTTGTCGCCGTTGTGCGCCGAGCCGAGGGCCAGGCCGGCGTAGACCGCGTACTCCTTCGCGCGGTCGAACGTCGCGTCGAGCCACGAGCCGACACGCGAGAAGTTCAGCGCGTAGCGGGCCAACTGTCCGTCAGTGCAGTCCAGGACGAACGAGAGGTACAGCGCCACGGCCGCGACGACGTACCCGGCCCTCGTGCCGGTGGCCGCCGTGATCGCGCCCACGATGGCGACCAGCAGCGACAGCGTCGTGACCAGGTTGGGGCTCAGCCCGCGACCCGCGCACCAACGCGCCAGGAACCGCGAGTACGAAGAAACGAAGATCGTCGCGAACAGGCCGTCGTCGCCCTTCACCGCCTTGCGCAGCCGGATCGCCTCGCCGTCGATGTGCGCCACCCGGTCGTACGCGTCCTTCCGGGCGGCCAGGGGCGCATCGACCAGCGTCGCGATCAGACCGGCCGGCAGGACCACCTCGTGAATCGGCAGCGACTGCGCCAACTGGGTGGCCAGCACGTCCGGGACCAGCGGACGCGGAGCCGTGAGCCTCGCCGCCGGGGACACGCCCGCGACGCGGTGCGCCGTGAGGTCCGGCAGCGTCCGCAGCTGAGTCGCCAGCAGCTCGCGCGCCTGGCCGGAGACGGTGAGCACGCCGACCGAGTGCGCGGCCGCCCAGCGCGGGTCCTCGATCGCCAGCCGCAGCGCGTGCCGGTGCGCGATCAGCCGCCGGTCCACCAGCGCCACCCGGCCGACTGTCGAGGCGCTGGCTACCGCTCGCGCCGCCGCCGCTGGACCGTCCGCGTCCACGACAGTCGCCCCTAGGGCGGACAACTCCGCGCGCAGCAGCCCGTCCCCATCCACTGGCTGGGGTCCGGTAAGCACCGCGATCGTGGGAATGCGCACTCGGCGGCCTTCCTCTTCACACTCATTGGCCCGCTCGTACTCAGGCCGTTCGCTACCACCGGCCCGGCGGCAACCATAGTCCCGGCAACCGTAGTCCCTCACCGTGTTCGGCTACCATCGTGCAGCGATCGTCGGGCGTGAATGGGCGACCGGTGCGGGGGTCGAGACCGAGCAAGTAGTGAGGACGCGTCGTGCCGAGTGAGACTTCCGCGTCGGATGTGGCCGCTGTGGCCCCGGACATCAGCGTGGTCGTCATCGTGTACAACGACGCGGCCCGGCTGCCCACAGCCGTCGACTCCGTCCTGCGGCAGACCCTGCGCAACCTCGAGATCATCATCGTCGACGACTGCTCGACCGACGCGACGCCGCAGGTCGCCACACGTCTCGCCGCCGAGCATGCGAAGGTGCGATACCTGCGGCTCGAGCAGAACAGCGGCGGTTGCTCCGCTCCCCGCAACGCTGGGATCGAGGCCGCGCTCGGCACCTACGTGATGTTCCTCGACTCCGATGACACGCTGGACATGCACGCCTGCCTCAACATGCTCGAGGCGGCGCAGGAGCACGATGCGGACTTGGTCTCCGGCGTGTGCGTACGCGTGCACCACAACCGCTCCGGGCTGACCGAGAACGTGCCGTGGTGGCCCGAGATGTACGCCGAACGCCGCGTTGTCGACGGCGTGTCGCAGATGCCTGATCTCCTGCGCGACACGCTCTCCACCAACAAGTGCTACCGGCGTTCCTTCCTGAACGAGCATGCGCTGCGCTTCCCGGTCGGCTATCACTACGAGGACCTGCTTTTCTCGGCGAAGGCTTACCTCGCGGCTCGTCGCATGGTGCTGATCCCGGAGACGGTGTACCACTGGAACGTCATCGTCCGGGCGGCGCAGAAGTCCATCTCCAACCGGCGCGACGAGATCTCCAATGTGCGTGACCGGATCGCGATCCATCGGATGATCGACGAGGCGATCACCGGCTGGCTCGCGGCCGGCGGCGATCCCGAGGTGAAGATCGCCAAGGACGCCAAGTTCATCGAGCACGACCTCGTCCTCTACCTGCGCGACCTGCCCTATCAGGAGCCTGAATACGTCGCCGAGTTCACCGCCATGCTCCGCGACTATCTGCGTACGCTTCGTCCCGAAGCGTTCGACCGCTGTCCGCACCGGGTCGCCGTCGCGGGCGCGTACCTGCTGATCGAGGACGACTGGCCGAACCTGGTCACGGTCTGCGAGCACCTGCTCGACCGCACCCGCGAGAGCGCGAAAGCCTTGGAGCGCACCAGGATCACTTCCGATCTCGTCGAGCGCGGCGGGCGAGTGTACTGGTGCGAGGCGCACCTGGACACCGAGGTCGGCCGCGCCGCGCTCGACATGACAGGGCTCGGATGGTCGCGTGTCCCGTTCGGCCGGACAAACCTCGCGTCCCGGCTGACCGGGCTGCGCGCGCTCGGCAACGGCCGGATTCGCATCGAAGGCGAGACGGTCAATCCGCTCGACCGGGTCCCACACGACGCCGAGCTGTCCGCAGCCTTCGAATTCCGGCCGGTCGCCCGCGCGATCCGCAAGTACCGGGTCAAGGCCAAGGAGATCAGCCACGAAGGCGACCGCATCCGCTGGTCCGTCGAACTCAACCCAACCAAGACCATCAAGCCGGTCGGCATCGTCGATCAGGTCTGGGAGGTCCGGCTGCGCTTGACCGCCGGGGCGCTCGGCACGACCGAGTCGAAGGTCACGGCGCTGAAGCTGCCCGGCGCGGCGCAGGACGATCACGGCGCGCCACTCACCCTCCCGGCCCGCCCCCTGCTCACGCGTGCCGCCGGCGACACCTGGATCGCGGGAATCAACCATCGCGGCCTGTTCACGCTGAACCTGACCGCCCACAACCCGATCGCGCGCGCCGTCACCGCTCCCTTCACCCAGCCCGGCGCGAGCCGGCGCAGCGCGCGAGTTCTCCGCCTCGCCCAACGGCTCTACAAGCGAGCACAGATCGTCAACGACCCGCGGATCAAGCGCGAACTGTATGCACGTGTACTGACCCGCCTGCCGGTGCGTCGCGGCTCGGTCGTGTTCGAGTCGCACATGGGCGGCTCGTACAGCGACAGCCCGAAGTACATCTACGAGGCGCTGCGCCGCTCCAATCACCGCGGCAAGGTCTTCTGGTCCTACGCCAACACCACCGCCGGCTTCCCCAAAGACGCCACCCTCGTCAAACGCAACTCCTGGGCCTATCTCCGCGCCCTGGCCCGCGCCGAGTTCTGGATCGACAACCAGGGCTTCCCGCAGTGGATCAGCAAGCGGCGCGGCACCACCTACCTGCAGACCTGGCACGGCACCGCGCTCAAGCGGATGGGCATGAACACGCCGCAGGTCCGCGCGATGCTGGCCGCCGACCGCAAGAAGCTGGTCAAGGCGGTCAGCCGATTCGATCACTTCCTGGTCCGCTCCGAGTACGACATCAGGACCCTGCTCGAAGCCTTCCAACTGCGCGCCGAGCCGCTTCGCGTCGGCTACCCGCGCAACGACGCGCTCCTTGCCGCCGACCGGGACGCGCACACCGCGCAACTGCGCCAGAAGCTCGACATTCCGACCGGCCGCAGGGTTCTGCTGTACGCGCCGACCTTCCGGAACACCACCGGCGCCTTCGCCCCCGGATTCGACCTCGCCGAGTTCGCCCGCCGCTTCGGCGACCAGGTCCTCCTCCTCGTCCGCGCGCACTACCTCAACAGCGTGCAGGTCCCGCAGGATGCCGGCGACGTGATCCGCGACGTGTCGACGTACCCTGACGTCACGGAACTGATGCTGGCCTCTGACGGACTGCTGACCGACTACTCCTCGGTGATGTTCGACTACGCGCTGCTCGACCGGCCGCTGCTGTTCTTCGCGCCCGACGCGGCAACCTACGCGCACGATCGCGGCACCTACTTCGATCTCGCGCAGCGCGCTCCCGGACCGTTCACCACCACCCAGGACGAACTCTTCACCGCGATCGCCGCCTTCGCCGCCCGAGACGACAGCACCCCCGATCCCTACTCCGACGCGCGCAAGCACTTCGCGCACGAATTCGGCGAATACGAGACCGGCACCGCCGCCGATCAGGTCGTCGCGCGGTTCTTCGGCGGCAAAGGCGGCGCGCGATGACAGACGTCTTCATCGTCTGCAACACGATCCACGAACTCGGCGGCGTGCAGCGCTGGGCGCACCGGGTCGGTGAGCTGCTCGCGCAGCGCGGGCACAACGTGCACCTCGTCGGCGTCTTCGCCGTTCGGCAGCCGCACGAATTGACCGTCACCGGTCCGGACGGCGAGCGCGTCGAACCGGCATATCAGGCTTCAGTCATCCACCCGGACCTGTACGGCGGCAAGCCGAAACCCGCGCTGCTCTCCCGCATCGCCAACCCTCTCGCCTATGCGCGATACAAGCGCTGGCAAGCCGTGCAGCGCGCCGGCGCCGCTCGCCTGCGCGCTCTCATCGCCGCCGCGTCAGACCCCGCAGACACCGTCGTCATCTGTGCCCAGGTGCACGCGATGGAGTGGGTCGCCCAGGCTACGCCGCGCGGCGTGCCGGTTATCGCGATGAGCCACGAGTCGTACGCCGCGGCCAACGCGTCAAGCCGCGGCCGACGCGTCCGCACGCTGTACCGCACCGCCGCGCGCTTCGTCTCCCTCACCGACGCGGACGCGCACGAGTGGACCCGCGCCGGGATGAACAACGCCGCCGCGATCCCGAACCCGCTACCGATCCCCGCTCTCGGCGGCGCAGACCCGGCCGCCCGCATCGTCGTCGCCGCGGGGCGCCTCTCCCAGGAAAAAGGCTTCGACCTCCTCCTCGACGCCTGGCACGAGGCGGTCCTCAGCAGGCCCGGTTGGACCCTGCGCATCTACGGCTCGGGTCCGGATCAAGAGGGAATCTTCGAACAGGCGCGGACCCTCGGTCTCGCTTCCAGCGTCGACTTCGCCGGCCAAACCGGCGATATCGCGGCCGCGCTGGTCGAGGGCTCGATCTTCGCGAGCGGCTCGCGCGCCGAAGGCTTCCCCATGTCGCTGCTCGAAGCGATGGCCTGCGCGCTGCCCTGTGTCGCCTTCGACTGCGCCCCCGGCGTCCGCGAAATCGTCCACGACGGCGTGAACGGACTGCTGGCACCGCCCGGCAACACCGACGCCCTCGCCGCCGCCCTCGGCCGTCTCATGGACGACGCGGGGGAGCGCGCGACGATGGGTAAGGCCGCACTGGAAAGCGTTGCCGCCTACGCACCGGACCGAATCGTGGACCGCTGGGAGCGGATGATCGCCCTCGTCCTGCGCTAGCCAGCTCTGTCCCGTTCAACTGGACAAGGTGTTTTCCCTCCCGCTTAACGCCGGCCGCCATCCCGCTTTTCCCTAATAAAACCGCCGCGATGACATCTCCGCGACGCGGCTTTCGTGCAGCGGCGAGTCTCGTTCTCTGATTCGCTCGACCACAGACGTCCTTGCCCGCTGGATGTCTCGCGATAGCTTCGCCGACGGCGGATGAGGGTAACGCGAGAC
>DASUAR010000205.1:0-39256 GCA_035763685.1 Actinocrinis sp.
GCTGAGCGACACCATCGCCAAGTCGGGCAAGAACAAGCCCTGGTGCGGCGGCATCGGCTCCGGCACGGCCACCGGCTGGCCGGCCACCGACTGGCTGGAGGAGGTCGTCCTCGGCAAGTACGGCGGCGACGTCTACGACAAGTGGATCAGCCACCAGATCAAGTTCAGCGACCAGCAGATCATCGACGCGATGAACGTGGTGCAGAACTGGATGCACAACCCGGCCTACGTCAACGGCGGCATCGGCGACGTCAAGTCCATCGCCTCGACCACCTTCCAGGACGCGGGCGCGCCGATCCTCAAGGGCAAGTGCTCGATGCTGCAGCAGGCCTCCTTCTACGAGGCGCAGTGGCCGACGGGCACCAAGGTCGCCCCGGACGGCGACGTGTTCGCGTTCTACCTGCCGGCCGCCGGCAGCACGCAGACCCCGGTGGAGGGCGGCGGCGAGTTCGTGACCGCGTTCTCCTCGAAGCCCGAGGTTCAGGCGGTGCAGAACTACCTGTCCACTCCGCAGTGGGCGGACTCGCGGATCAAGGTCGCTCCCGGATGGGTGTCGGCCAACGAGAAGGTCGACCAGGCCCTGTACACCGACCCGATCGACCAGCTGTCCGCGAAGTACCTGACCGACCCGAACGCGACGTTCCGGTTCGACGCCTCGGACCTGATGCCCGCCGCGGTCGGTGCGGGACAGGAGTGGAAGTCGTTCACCGCCTGGTTCGGCCAGGGCCAGAGCACCACGCAGGTCGCATCCGACATCGACGGCGCTTGGCCCAGCTCGTGACGTACGGTTCCACCACGCTTGACGCCTCGTCCGGCCTCCGTATCCCGGGGGCCGGATGATGGCCGCGCAGACGCAAGAGATCCTCGCCAGCACGGCGAGCGACGCTTTCTCGAAGCTGGGGCAGACCGGCGAGGCACTGCTGATCTTCTTCGGCGTCGGGCTGATCATCTTCGTCGCGGCCGGCCGGGCGACCGGCCGGCTGCACCGGCCGCTGACCATCGCGGTGCTGCTCGGGCCCGCGCTGATCCTGGTGGCGGTCGGACTGGTCATCCCGGCGATCCGGACGATCTACCTCAGCTTCTACAACGACGACTCCTCCGCGTTCATCGGCGGCAAGAACTACGGCTGGGTGTTCACCAACGGCTCGGCGCAACAGGCTCTTCTCAATACCCTGTTGTGGATCCTGATCGCGCCGATCGTGGCCACCGCGCTCGGGTTGCTGCTCGCCATCCTGGTGGACCGGATCAGGTTCCAGTCGTTGTACAAGTCGCTGATCTTCATGCCGATGGCGATCTCGTTCGTCGGCGCGTCGATCATCTGGAAGTTCGTCTACGACTACCGGGCACCGGGACAGCCACAGACCGGGCTGCTCAGCCAGATCGTGATCAAGCTGGGCTGGAGCAACCCGCCGAACTGGATCCTGAGCCACCCGCTGAACAACTTCCTGCTCATGGTGATCATGATCTGGTCGCAGACCGGTTTCGCCATGGTGGTGCTCTCGGCCGCGATCAAGGCGATCCCGGACGACATCATCGACGCGGCGAAGGTGGACGGCGCCAAGGGCCTGGCGATGGCATTCCGGATCACGTTCCCGATGATCCGCAGCACCATGATCGTGGTACTGACCACGGTCATGATCATCACCCTGAAGCTGTTCGACATCATCCGCACGATGACCGGCGGCAACTTCGGGACGGAGGTGCTGGCCAACGACATGTACTCGCAGACCTTCGTGAATTTCGACACCGGTAAGGGCAGCGCGCTCGCGGTCATCCTGTTCGTCGGGGTTTTGCCGCTGGTCGCGTACAACATCATGCTGTTGCGCAGGGAAAGGCAGATCCGGTGAGGCAGATGATCTCATGAGTACGCCTGCCGAAGTCGTTTCCCCGGTCAAGACGGCGCGGAGCAGGCCGGCGACGAAGGCGGTGCGCCGCTCGTTCTCCTCCCCGCTGGCCACCATGCTCGTCCTGCTCCTGACGTTCCTGTGGACCGTACCGACCTTCGGACTGTTCGTCGCCTCGTTCCGGCCGTCCGGGGCCTCGGCCACCTCCGGCTGGTGGACGGCGTTCGCGCATCTGCACCTGACCGTCTCGAACTACAACACGGTGCTGTTCCAGAGCGCCAACTTCGGCGGGTCGAGCGGCATCATGCCGTTCCTGGTCAACTCGCTGGCGATCACCATCCCGGGCACGCTGTTCCCGCTGACGATCGCGGCGATGGCGGCGTACGTGCTGGCGTGGGTGAAGTTCCGGGGCAGCGACACGCTGTTCTTCTTCATCTTCGCGCTGCAGGTCGTGCCGCTTCAGCTGGCGCTGGTACCGCTGCTTCAGCTGTTCTCCGGCGGGGCGCACATCGGCACCGTGGCGCTCATCCCGGCGCTGAACGTCAGCGGGACCTACGTGTCGCTGTGGTCGGCGCACACCATGTTCGCGCTGCCGCTGGCGGTGTATCTGCTGCACAACTTCATCGCGCAGCTGCCGCGTGACCTGATCGAGGCGGCTCTGGTCGACGGAGCGAACCACTTCCGGGTGTTCCGCACGATCGTCCTGCCGCTGGCGACCCCGGCCCTGGCCGCGTTCGCCATCTTCCAGTTCCTGTGGGTGTGGAACGACCTGCTGGTCGGCCTGACCTTTGCGGGAGGCACACCCCAGGTCGAACCGCTCACCGTGCGGCTCTCCCAGATGGTGGGGTCGTTCGGCGGGCGCTGGGAGCTGCTGACCGCGGGCGCGTTCGTGGCCATCGTCGTCCCGCTCGCAGTGTTCTTCTCGCTCCAGCGCTACTTCGTGCGCGGCCTGCTGGCCGGCTCGGTGAAGGGCTGATCGCGGGGCGGCACGCGGGCAGATGGCATGACTGACTGGGCGTCGGTTCGGTAACCCCGACCGGCGCCCTGTCACTTGGCGCAGTTCAATGCGGCAAGTAAGCAAGACGTGAGAAGACGAACGGGAGCAGGAAGCACGCATGCCCGAAAAGTCGGTCGCCGCAAAACTGCTCGTCAAGCCGAGGACGACGCTCTGGCTCTCCCACGAGGACAGGCTCGCGCTCATCGCGCCGCTGCCGGATGCCGTAGCGATCGTCCCGGCCATCAGCGGGGCGAGCGCGGCGGTCATGTTCGCCGACAGCGCGTCAGACCTGCGTCAGCTCCTCGGCGAACACGCCGACGAAGACCTGGCGGTGCCCGCGGCGTTCTGGGTCGCGTATCCGAAGGCGAACAAGGCCGACATCAACCGCGACACGCTCTGGCCGATCCTCGCCGAGCACGGCATGCGCCCCATCAGCCAGGTCGCGATCGACGACATCTGGTCCGCGCTGCGCTTCCGCGCGCTCAAGCCGGGTGAGGAGTTCAAGCCAGGCGCGTAAGCACGTGCTCGGGACATGATGTCGGCGCGCTCCGCGCGGAAGTTCCCCCGCCCGCCCACCCTGCTCCGCTTCCTCGCTGACGCTCGGCCGCTAAGCGAATCAGGGCGCTGCCGCGCACGCGGTCCGCTCCACTCTCGTGTTCAGCGCAGCCGTTGTGCCAGGTTCGGCCGCACCTCTTGCGTGTCGGCCGAGGTATCCGCTTCCCGGTCAGACACGACAGCAGCACCAGGCAGCGCCTTCAACTCGACCGAGAGTGCTCAGGTCGAGGCGCGCACGACCAACTCGGTCGGGAGGATCACGGCGGCCGGGTCCTGGCCGTCGAGCCGGGCGAGCAGCAGGCGGACCATTTCCTGGGAGATCCGGCGGAACGGCTGGCGGACCGTGGTGAGCTGCGGGCGGGCGGTCAGGGCCGCCGGAGAGTCGTCGAAGCCCACGATCGCCACGTCGTCGGGGACCCGCTTTCCGGCTCTCGTGAGCGCGTCGATCGCGCCGACCGCCATCAGGTCCGATGCGACGAAGACCGCGTCCAGATCCGGGTTCGCCTCCAGCAGCTTGGTCATCGCCGCGTCGCCGGACGCCTGCGTGTAGTCGCCGTGCGCGATGAGCGCGTCGTCCTCGGGCAGGCCCGCCGTGCGCAGCGCGTCCTGGTAGCCCTTGAGCCGGTCGCGGCCGCCCGGGGTGTCCATCGGGCCGGTGACCGTTCCGATCCTCGTCCTTGCGCGGGCGGCGAGGTGCGCGGTCGCCTGACGCGCACCCTCGGCCTCGTTGACCGCGACGTACGCCAGGTCGCGCTCATGGCCGATGGGCAGGCCGCACGCGACCGCCGGGACGCCGAGGCCGGTGAGCCGGTCGACCACCGGGTTGCCCGCGTGCGTCGAGACCAGCAGCGCGCCGTCGATGTGGCCGGCCGCGATGAAGCGCACCACCCGCTCGCGGTCCTCCTCCGTGCCCGCGATCGAGAGCAGCAGCGGCATGTCGTGCTCGGCCAGCGCCTGCGTGCAGCCGCGCAGCAGGATCGGGAAGTTCGGGTCCTCGAAGAACTTCTCCTGCGGCTCGGACAGGATGAACGCGACCGATCGCGAGCGCTGGGTGACGAGCGAGCGGGCGTGGTGGTTGACCACGTAGCCGGTCTGCTTGATCGCCTTGTTCACCGCGGCCAGTGCGGTCGGCGAGACGTTCACGCCGCCGTTGAGGACTCGGGACACCGTGCCGCGCGAGACTCCCGCCTCGGCCGCCACGTCCTCGATCGTGGGCCGAACGCGCCGCGGTGGCGCGCCGTTTCCGACCCCGTTGCCGCTCACCGCACTCCACCTGTCCTCATCCGCGCCCTGGCCTGGTGCCAGCAGTCTGTCACTTGACCGACCCCGCTGACAGATCGACCCGCCAGAACCGCTGAAGCAGGAAGAACAGCACGACCAAAGGCACGATCGACAGCAGCGAGCCGGTGATCACGACCGTGTAAAGCGCGGGCTGCTGGGTGCCCTGGCTCAGCAACGTGTAGAGACCGACGGTAAGCGGGTATTTGGTGTCACTGCTGAGCATCAACCAAGGCAGCAGGAAGTTGTTCCAGATGGCCACGAACTGGAACAGGAAGATGGTGACCAGACCTGGCGCCATCATCGGCACGCCGATCCGCAGGAACGTGCGCCATTCGCTCGAGCCGTCCATCCGCGCCGCCTCGATCACCTCGTCGGGCACGGACGCGCCCGCGTAGATCCGGGCGAGGTAGATGCCGTATGGCGACACGATGGACGGGATGAGCACCGACCAGTAGGTGTCGGCGAGGTTGAGCTTGGCGACGAGCAGGTACTGCGGCACCGCGAGCACCACCGCGGGGACGAGCACGCCGACCAGGATGAGGTTGAAGAGGACTGATTTACCGCGAAACCGGTACTTGGCGAAGGTGTAGCCGGTCAGCGCGGAGAGCGCGGCGGACAGGATCGCACCGCCGCCGGCGTAGATCGCGGTGTTCCACATCCAGCTCCAGAAGATGCCGCCGCGATAGGAGGTCAAGGTGCTGAGATTTTGGAAGAGCGCCGAGCCGGGCTTGAACGCGGAGAGGTTGAACAGCTCGGTGTTGTTCTTGGTGGAGGCTATGACGACCCAGGCGACCGGGAGGAGCGCGTAGAGCGTGCCCAGGAGGAGGATTCCGGTCGGGATGAGGGCCGTGCGGCGGGGGCGCCGAGGAGCGTAGCCGCGGGACGAGGCGGTGAGGGTGGTCACTTGGATTCGCCTCCGAAGGTGTGGCGGTTCGTCAGGCGCAGCACGGCGATCGATACGGCGAACATCAGCACCGCGATGATGATCGACTCGGCGGACCCGGCGAACACGTCGTCACCGGTATACGTGTCGTGATAAACCTTCATCAGCGGGGTCCAGGTCGCGGAGACCACTCCGTAGGACACCTGTCGCAGGGTGTTGGGTTCGTTGAAGACCTGAAGCGTGGCGATGGTCGAGAAGATCGCGGTCATGATGACGGAGGGCCGGATCATCGGCAGCTTGATGCGCAGCGCGATCTGCAGCTCGCTTGAGCCGTCCAGCCGCGCGGCCTCGTAGACCTCCTGCGGCAGCGAACGCAGCGAGGTGTAGAGCACCATCATGTTGAAGCCGGTGCCGCCCCAGATACCGATGTTCGCGATGGACAGGTAGACGGCGCGCGAGCCGAAGAAGTTGACGCTCGTGACCCCGAACAGCGTGTGCAGGACGGACACGAACGGCGAGACAGAGGGCAGATACATCATGCCCCAGAGCATCGATCCGATGATCGTCGGCACCGCGTACGGCAGGAAGATCGCGATCCGGCCGAAGCGCTGGAACCGGACCCGCTGCGCGTCCAGGATCAGCGCGAAAACCGTGGCCAGCCCGAGCATCAGCGGGATCAGGATGCAGCCGTAGAGCAGCGCGCGCAGGATGCTGTGCCAGAACTCTGAGTCATGGAATACGGCCGTGTAGTTGCCGAATCCGGTGAAGACCTGCTTGCGCGCGTTGCGGCCCAAGCCGAGCCCCTGGATCTGGGTCTTCTGGGTGGACAGGTACACCGTGTAGCCCAGTGGCACGAGGAACACCGCGGTGAAAAGCACGACCGCCGGTACCAGGAAGGCGTACGGGGTACGGCGCGGAGCCGGGTTCCAGCGCGCCCGGCGCGGCGCTGTCCCGGACTTGCCGGGCGCGTCGACGACTGCGGTCGCCGTCATGTTGCGTCTCCTCGGATCTGGGTACTGCGTATGTTCAGGGCGGTTGAAACCGGGCCCTGCGACCGGTGCGGCGGATCGCAGGACCCGGTGGTTCTAGGCGGAATCTAAACGGTATCGAGGAGCCGGATTACCGTCCGGTCAGCTTCCGCTGACGGTGAAGCCGTTGGTCTTCATGTCCGCGACCACCTTCTGCTGCACGGTGGACAGCGCTGCCAGGAAGTCCCCCTTGTTCGTCGCGGCCGCACCGAATGCGTCGGAGAATGCACTGTAGGCGACGTTCACATCCGGACCCCAGGTCGCCGTGGCGGCCTGCTGCGAGTACTGCTTCGCCAGCGTGTAGAAGTCGCTCTGGCCGCCGACGAAGGCCGGCACGGTCAGCGCGGAACTGCCCTCAGCGGCGAGCGAGGCGGGGTACACGTTGCCCTGCGAGACAAGCAGGTTGACGCCATCGCTCTGGTGGTTGAGCCAGGTGATGAACTCAGCGGCCTGCTGCGGGTGCTTGGAGTCCGAGGTCACGGACGTGGCCGAGCCGCCCCAGTTGCCGGTCACCTGGTCGCCCGCGTTCCACTGCGGCAGCGGGGCCATCGCCCACTTGCCCGAGGTGTCCGCCGCCTCGGAGGCCAGCGTGCCCGGCGCCCACACGGCCGCGACCCACGACAGGTAGGTGCCGTTGTCCAGCGCCTTGCTCCAGTCGGCGGTCCACGCGGTCTTGTTGTCGACCGCGCCTTCCTTCACCAGGCTTCCCCAGTACGAGGCGACCTTCTGCGAGGCCGGGGAGTCGATGCCGACCGTCCACGAGTTGCCGGATGCGGACCACCACTTGGCCCCGGCCTGCTGGGTCAGCCCGGAGAACAGGCCGCCGTCGGTGGTGGCGGTGTCGCCGAGGTAGACGTTCGGGTGGGCCTTGTGCACCTGCTCGGCCTCGGTCTGGTACTGGGCCCAGGTGGTCGGCGGCGTCAGCCCGTACTGCTTGAACAGGTCGGTGCGGTAGAAGTACGCGAGCGGAGCAGCGTCCTGCGGTACGCCGTACACGGCGCCGGTACCGAGGGTGACCTGGTTCCACAGCCCTTCCGGGTAGTCGCTCTTGATGTTGTTGACGTACTGCGAGATGTCGGCCAGGTAGTTGTTGGACACCATGGTCGGCAGCGACTGGTACTCGACCTGCGCGAGGTCCGGCATGGTGTGCGCCTTGCCCGAGGTGAGCAGCTTGGTCAGCTCAGGGTCTCCGCCGGCCGCCTTGGTGAAGGTCACCTGGATGTTGGGATGTGTCTTGTTCCAGGCGGCCACGATCTTGTCCATGTTCGGCACCCAGGACCAGAAGGTCAGGTTCACCTTCTGATTCGTGTCCGCGGCGTTCGGGTGGGACGAGCCGCTGGACGACGAGCAGCCTGCCGCGAGGGCGACCGCGGCGACGGCGCACGCGGCCGAGGTGGCGGCGCGGGAGAGCTTCATTGCCACTCCAAGGGGAAAGATGGTGGGCGGGTGGATGAGCCAGACGGTGAGCGGTAACTTTTCCCGCTACGGCGTTGTGAACGCTCCCAGATTCATGACAGGATCTTCTCCTGTCAAGAGGTCGCCAAGGGCTGGAACAGAGCGAGACTACTCCGTTACCGTTCCGTGAGCGCTCCCAATCGGCACCTCGTCCCGCGTGTAGAAGCAAGAGGTATTTCGATGACTCTCCAGGTAGAGCGGGCGGCCGCGGCCGGTCGCGCGGCGGACGTCGCGACGGGTCCGGCGGCCTCGCTGCGGTCTTCCGCCGCGCGGTGGCCGCGGCTCGACTCGCTCGCCTATGGAGCGGACTACAACCCGGAGCAGTGGCCGCAGGAGGTGTGGGTCGAGGATGTCGCGCTGATGCGCGAAGCCGGGGTGAACCTGATCAGCCTCGGCATCTTCTCCTGGGCGCTGCTGGAACCCGAGCCGGGCAGGTTCGAGTTCGGCTGGCTGGACCGGATCATCGGCCTGTTGCACGAGGCCGGCATCGCGGTGGATCTGGCGACGCCGACCGCGGCCGCACCGGCCTGGTTCCTCGCGCGGTACCCGCACGTGCGGCCGGTGACGCGTGAGGGCGTCGTGCTCGGCGGTTCGGCCCGGCAGACCTACTGTCCGCACGCGCCGGAGTACCGCGCGGCGTGCCGGCAGATCGCTGAGCAGCTTGCGGTGCGGTACGCCGCACATCCGGCTGTCGTCATGTGGCACGTGCACAACGAATACGGCGCACCGACCGCGGAGTGCTACTGCGCGGTGTCCGCGGCCGCGTTCCGCGACTGGCTGCGTGCTCGTTACGGCAGCCTTGACGCGCTCAATGCCGCGTGGACCACGTCGTTCTGGGGCCAGCAGTACTCGGATTGGGAGCAGATCGATGCCCCGCGCCGCGCGCCAATGGCAGACGTGAACCCGACGCACCGGCTCGACTTCCAGCGCTTCACGTCGGATTCGCTGCTGGAGCTGTACACGGCCGAGCGCGATGTGATCAGGGCACAGACGACGGCCGCCGGGCGCGCCGAGGTGCCGATCACGACCAACCTGCAGCTGATCAACTGCAAGTCGCTGGATTTCTGGGCCTGGGCCGCGCAGACCGACGTCGCCGCGAACGACCACTACCTCTCGGCGGAGCGGCCGGACAATCACATCGAACTGGCTTTGTGCGCGGACTTCACCCGCTCGGTCGGCGGTGGCGGTCCCTGGCTGCTGATGGAGCACTCGACCAGCGCGGTCAGCTGGCAGCCGCGCAATCTGGCCAAGCGGCCCGGAGAGATGCGGCGCAACTCGCTGGCGCACGTGGCGCGGGGCGCGGACGGCGCGCTGTTCTTCCAGTGGCGGGCCTCGCGCGGCGGCGGAGAGAAGTTCCACTCGGCGATGGTTCCGCACGGCGGCACCGGCTCACGGATCTGGCGGGAGGTAGTCGGCCTCGGCGCGGACCTGGCCGCGCTGCGTCCGCTCCAGGGCTCGACCACGGTCACGCAAGCCGCGCTGCTGTGGGACTGGGAGTCCTGGTGGGCGCTTGAGCACGCGTTCCGGCCTTCGGTCGACCTGGAGTTCAAGGAGCGGCAGCTCGCCTACTACGAGGCGCTGTGGCGCGCGCATGTAGGCGTCGACTTCGCGCATCCGAGCGCTGACCTGTCGCGATACCGGATGGTGGTCGTGCCGCAGATGTATCTGTGCCGGGAGGAGTGGGCCGAGAATCTGCGGCAGTACGTGCGCGGCGGCGGCACGCTTGTCGTCTCATACTTCTCCGGGATCGTGGACGAGGATGACTCGGTTCACCTCGGCGGCTATCCGGGAGCGCTGCGTGACCTGCTCGGTGTGCTGGTCGAGGAGTTCCTGCCGCTGCGGGCGGACTGGACGATCGGTCTGGAAGGCGGGGAAACGACCGGCACGGCGACGGTATGGGCCGAGGACGTCGAGTTGCGCGGCGCCGAGGCGGTCCTGACGTACACCGACGGTCCAGCGGAGGGTAAGCCTGCGGTAACGAGGCATGCGTACGGGGATGGGCACGCTTGGTATGTCTCGACCAGGCCGGACGCGGAGACTCTGCGTGAGATCTTGCGGCGCGCGGCGGCTGATGCGGGCGTCGCTTTCGATACGGAAACACCTGACACGCTGGAACTGGTGCGGCGTAAGGCATCGGATGACACGTCATACCTGTTCGCGATCAATCACGGACAGCAAGAGGCCGAGGTAGCGACGTCCGGCGTTGACCTGTTGACCGGCGAGGCGTTCGTCGGATCCGTCCATATAGCGGCTGGGAGCGTGCGCATCGTTCGTGAAGCGTGATACGAACGGCGCGGAAGATCAGCTGAGAGGAGATCGCAATGGCTGGCACGGGTGGGGTGACAGCGGGGTATGGCGCGCAGATCCGGTATGGCTCCGAGCGGGCGGCTTGGCCGCGGCTCGACGGGATCGCGTATGGCGGGGACTACAACCCGGAGCAGTGGCCCGAGGAGGTGTGGACCGAGGACGTCGCGCTGATGCGCGAGGCCGGGGTGAACCTGGTCAGCCTCGGCATCTTCTCCTGGGTCAAGCTCGAGCCTGAGCCGGGCAAGTTCGAGTTCGGCTGGCTGGATCGGATCATCGACCTGCTGCACGAAGGCGGCATCGCGGTCGACCTGGCGACGCCGACCGCCGCTCCCCCAGCGTGGTTCCTCAAGGCACATCCGGACATCCGGCCGGTGACGCGTGACGGCAAGGTGCTCGGCGGTGCGTCGCGGCAGACGTACTGCCCGCACGCGCCCGAGTACATCGCCGCCTGCAACCGGATCGCTGAGCAGCTGGCCGCGCGGTACGCCGACCACCCTGCGGTCGTGCTTTGGCACATCCACAACGAGTACGGCTGCCACGTGGCCGAGTGCTACTGCCCGGCTTCTGTTACCGCGTTCCAGGAGTGGGCGCAGGCAAAGTACCGCACGCTCGATGCGCTCAACGAGGCGTGGGGTACCGCGTTCTGGGGCCAGACGATCACCGCTTGGGACGAGATCGACGCGCCGCGCGAGGCCCCGGCTGACGTGAACCACGCGCAGCGGCTCGACTTCGCGCGCTTCAGCTCGGCTTCGATGCTCGAGCTGTTCAAGGCGCAGCGGGACATCGTGAAGGCGCACAACCCGGCCATCCCGGTCACCACGAACTTCATGGCGCTGCTCAACAAGCCGATGGACCTGTGGTCGTGGGCGCGCGAGGTGGACCTGGTCTCGGACGACCACTACACCACCGCAGGCTCGCCGGTGCGGCACATCGAGCTGTCGATGGCCGCCGACCTGTGCCGGTCGCTGGCCGGCGGCGCGCCGTGGCTGCTGATGGAGCACTCGACCGGCGCGGTGAACTGGCAGCCGCGCAACGTCGCCAAGCTGCCCGGCGAGATGATCCGCAACTCGCTGGCGCACCTGGCGCGCGGCGCGGACGGCATCCTGTACTTCCAGTGGCGGGCCTCGCGGGCCGGCACCGAGAAGTACCACTCGGCGATGGTGCCGCACGCCGGCACCGACTCGCGGATCTGGCGGGACGTCGTCGAGCTGGGCCGGCAGCTGCGCGAACTGCGCGCGGTGCGCGGCGCGCGGGTCGAGGCGGACACGGCGGTCCTGTTCGACTGGGAGTCGTGGTGGGCGCTGGAGCTGGACTCGCGGCCCTCGGTGGACGTGCGGTTCCTCGACATGCAGTTCGCCTACTACGAGCAGCTGTGGCGGGCGCACGTGACGGCGGACTTCGCCCATCAGAGCATGGATCTGTCACGCTACCGGCTGGTCGTGGTGCCACAGTCGTATGTCCTGCGCGCCGAGGAGGCGGCGAACCTGCGGTGTTACGTCGAGGGTGGCGGGACGCTGGTCGTCTCGTACTTCTCGGGCATCGTGGACGAGAACGACGCGGTGCACCTCGGCGGCTATCCCGGCGCGTTGCGCGATGTGCTGGGCGTGCGCGTGGATGAGTTTCTGCCGCTGGCGGCGGGAGAGTCGGTGGCGGTGCGCAGCGCGGCGGACACCGGCGACAGCGAAGCCGAGGTGGCGGGCACCGGGACCGTGTGGAGCGAGCCGGTCGAGCTGCGCGGCGCCGCGGCGGTGCTGACGTATGCGGACGGTCCGGCGGCCGGGCATCCGGCGGTGACGCGGCATCAGCTCGGCGAGGGCCACGCCTGGTACGTCTCGACGCGACTGGATCCGGCGACACTGCGGGAGGTCTTGCGGCGTGCGGCGGCTGACGCGGGCATCGAGTTCGACACGCAGACGCCTGACACGCTGGAGTCGGTGCGGCGGGTCGGCGCGGATGGCACGGTGCATCCGTTCACGCTGGACCACGCGGCCGGATAGCCGATACGAATGTAAGGACTCTGTGTCTCGCTGAGCGGGACAGGCAGCGTCAACGGACCGGCAAGACAGCGTTAGGCCCTGGCCGCGAACGGCGCTCGGGCGTGTCGCGAGTGACAAGCGCGACGCGCCCGGGTGACCGGGTCGGTTAAGCGATGAGGAGGTGGCGGATGTGTTCGGTGGCCTCGGCGCGGGCTACCTCCGGCAGGCCGCCATCGGTCACCCAGGTATCCACGGCGGACAGCGGGGCGAAGGTGGCCAGCCCGGCCAGCCCCCACTTGCTGTGATCGGCGACGGCGACGACCCGGCGCGCGGCCGCGATCAGTGCCCGGTTGGTCTCCGCCTCGGCCAGGTTCGGCGTGGAGAGGCCGGCGCTGATCGAGATGCCGTGGCAGCCCACGAACGCCAGGTCGAAGTTCAGCGAGCGGATCGCCTGGTCCGCGACCGGGCCGACCAGCGCGTCAGACGGGGTGCGCATCCCGCCGGTCAGCACGACGGTCGCGCCATGCCGGGCACCCGGCGGGCGCAACCGCTGCGCGAAGAGTTCGGCGATGCGCATCGAGTTGGTGACCACGGTCAGGTCGGAGACGTCGGTGAGCCGGCGCGCGAGGGCGAAGGTGGTCGTTCCGGCCGACAGCGCGACCGCGCCGCCGCGTGGGACGAGGGCCGCGGCCGCCTCGGCGATCGCCTCCTTGGCCGCGGTCTCCAGGGTGCGCTTGGCCTCGAAACCCGGCTCGTGCGCGCTGGACTCGCCGAGCGCGACCGCGCCGCCGTGCACCTTCTCAAGCAGCCCGTCGCGGGCCAGCGCGTCGAGGTCGCGGCGGACCGTCATGTCGGAGACACCGAAGCGCAGCACCAGGTCGGTCACCCGCACTCCGCCGCGGGCACGCACTTCGGCCGCGATCGCGGCGCGGCGTTGCTCGGCGAGCAGCCCGCGGCCGTCGTCCGTCTCGACCTGAGCCATCGCTGCTCCTTCTCGCCTTCGCGACCCCCCGCATTCCGGCTCGTTCGCGGTGCGGCTGCGCCCAATTCTCGTCCGCGACGAGCGACTGTGTCGAACGTTCGAAACCATGCTAGCCCTTGTGAGTTAACGTTCAACCGTGTTTGAATATGTTCGATGAAGGAGCTACCGGTGAAGAAGACAGTCACGCAGCTGGCGGACGGCCGTGAGCTGATCTATTACGACGCCGGCGACGCCGAGACACGGGGCGCATTCGCCGATCAGCGGCCGCTTGAGCCGGTCGACACCACCAGCGAAACCCGCTTCGACCCGGTGCTGGGCGAGTGGGTCGCGGTGGCCGCGCATCGGCAGGGCCGGCCATATCTTCCGCCGACCAACAGCTGCCCGCTGTGCCCCTCCACGCCGCAGTGGCACAGCGAGATCCCCGCCCCGGACTACGAGGTCGTCGTCTTCGAGAACCGGTTCCCTTCGCTCAGCGGGATCCCGGCGCAGCAGGACACGCTCACCGGTCCGCTGCCGCATCGCGCGCACGTGGGCGGGGGGCGCTGCGAAGTGGTCTGCTTCACCTCGGATCACAACGCCACCTTCGCAAGCCTCGATGAAGCTCGGGTGCTGCTGGTGCTGGAGGCGTGGACCGACCGCACCGCCGAGCTTTCGGCGCTGCCCGGCACGCGCCAGGTGTACTGCTTCGAGAACCGGGGCAACGAGATCGGCGTCACGCTGACGCACCCGCACGGCCAGGTTTATGCCTTCCCATATCTGACCCCGAAGACCGCGCGCGCGGTGGACAGCGCCGCCGCGCACCGGGAGCGCACCGGCCGCAACCTCTTCGACGACGTGCTCGCGGCGGAGCGGGCCGGCAGCCGGGTGGTGCTGGAGAACGAGGAGTGGACGGCGTTCGTGCCGTTCGCCGCGCGCTGGCCGTACGAGGTGCACCTGTACCCGAACCGGCGGGTCGGCGACTTCACCAAGCTCGACGACGCGCAGCGCGCGGCGTTCCCTGGCGTGTACCTGGAACTCTTGGGACGTTTTGACCGGCTGTTCACCGGACGCTCAGCCCCGACCCCGTACATTGCGGCGTGGCACCAGGCCCCGGTCGCCCCGACCGGGACCCGGCCAGAGCTGGCCCTGCACCTTGAGCTGTTCACCGTGCTGCGCACCGCGGACAAGCTCAAGTACCTGGCCGGCACGGAATCCGGGATGGGTGCCTTCATGAACGATGTGTCGCCCGAGCGGGCGGCCGCGAGACTGCGAGAGGTTGCGGGATGACTCTGACGCCCGGTCCGGCGGACGGCGCGCGGGTTCTGGTGACGGGTGGCGCGGGCTATATCGGCTCGGTGGTGGCCGCGCGGCTGCTCGAATCCGGATACCGCGTGACAGTGCTCGATGACCTGTCCACCGGGCATCGGGTCGGTGTTCCGCAGGGCGCGGAGTTCGTCGAGGGCCGGATCCACGACACCGCGGTCAAGGTGCTGGATTCGTCATTCGCGGCTGTGCTGCACTTCGCGGCGTTCTCACAGGTCGGCGAGTCGGTCGCGAAGCCGGAGAAGTACTGGGCGAACAACGTCGTCGGCACGCACCTGCTGCTCGACGCGATGCGCGAGGCCGGGGTGCGCAAGCTGGTGTTCTCCTCGACGGCCGCGGTGTACGGCGAGCCGGAGACGGTGCCGATCCTGGAGACCGCGCGCACCGCTCCGACGAGCCCGTACGGCGCGACGAAGCTGGCCGTGGACCACATGATCTCCGCCGAGGCGACCGCGCACGGCCTGGCCGCCGTTTCGCTGCGGTACTTCAACGTCGCAGGGTCTTACAACGGGTTCGGCGAGCGGCACGATCCCGAGTCGCACCTGATTCCGCTGGTCCTGAAGGCCGCCCTGGGCGAGCGGCCCGCGATCACGCTGTTCGGGACCGACTATCCGACCCCGGACGGCACCTGCATCCGCGACTACATCCACGTCGCAGACCTCGCCGACGCGCACCTGCGCGCGCTGCACCGCGCGCACGAGGGCGAGCACCTGATCTGCAACCTCGGCAACGGCCGCGGTTTCACGGTGCGCGAAGTGATCGACGCCGCGCGCCGGGTCACCGGCCGGGACATCCCGCAGGTGGAGGCGGAGCGCCGGGCCGGCGACCCCGCCACGCTCGTGGCCGGAGCGCAGCGGGCGGAGGCGGAACTCGGCTGGCGCCCGCAGCACGTGGACCTCGACACGATGGTCGCCGACGCCTGGAGCTTCGCGCAGGCCGTTCGCGCCGAAGGCCGGTAACAGACCACACGAGCTCAGTAGCTCGCCGTTTTCCTCGCTCTCCTCCTCTCCTCCTCCCGCCCGCCCGGTTCAGTCCTTGGGAAGCAGGCAGTCAGTGAACAACGTCGTCGACCCGATCGCCGCCGAGGCGACCAAGCTGTTCGAGTCCGTATACGGCGGGCCGCCGGAGGGCCTGTGGGCCGCACCCGGCCGGGTGAACGTCATTGGCGAGCACACCGACTACAACGAGGGTTTCGTGCTGCCGATGGCGATCGACCGGTACACGGTGGTCGCGGCGGCGAAGCGGGCGGACGGCCGGCTGCGCGTGGTGTCTTCGGCGGGCGACCAGCGGGTGATCGAGGTGGACCTGGCGGCGCTCACTCCGGGGTTCCCGCAGGGTTGGACCGAGTACCCGGCGGGCGTCGCCTGGGCGTTGCGCGGCGCCGGCCTGCTGAAGGAGAACTTCACCGGCGCTGACCTGGCGTTCGTATCCACAGTCCCGGTCGGCGCGGGCCTTTCCTCGTCGGCGGCGCTGGAGTGCTCGACCGGCCTGGCTCTCGTCGGGCTGGCCGGAACCGAGGCGCAGCTGAGCACCGCGGACCTCGCGCGACTTTCGCAGTACGCTGAGAACGCGTACGCGAACGTCCCGTGCGGCCCGCTGGACCAGCTCGCCTCGGCGTTCGGCGAGGATGGCAGGGTCCTGTTCATCGACACCCGCTCGTTCGAGATCGCGCCGCATCCCTTCGACCTGGCCGCGGCCGGCCTCACCTTGCTGGTGATCGACACGAAGGTCAGCCACGACCACGGCGAGTCCGGGTATCCGGCGCGCCGCGCGAGCTGCGAGAAGGCGGCGGCGGCGCTCGGCGTGCGGGCGCTGCGCGACCTGACGCCGGCCGATCTCGAGCGGGCGGAACGGGAACTCGACGAGGTCACCGCGCGCCGAGTGCGGCACGTGGTGACCGAGGACGAGCGGGTCGAGCAGTTCGTCAGCCTGCTGACGGCGGGCGAGCTGGCCGGCGAGCGGCTGCGCGCGGCCGGCGAGCTGATGACGGCGTCGCACGTATCCCTGCGTGATGATTTCGAAGTCTCCTGCGCGGAATTGGACGCGGTCGTCGATGCGGCGCTGCGTGCGGGCGCTCACGGAGCGCGGATGACCGGCGGCGGCTTCGGCGGCAGCGCGATCGCGCTGGTGTCGGTCGGCGACGCGGAGCGGGTGAGCGAGAGCGTGCTGGCGGCGCTGCCGCAGGCGGAGATCTTCCGGGCGATCCCGGCGCGGGGTGCGCACAGAGTCAGGTAGAAAATCTGTCCCCGCGTGTCCCGGTCTTGCCTCAGCCGCCGTCGGCAAAGCCATCGCGAGACGCCCAGCGCACAAGATCGTCTGTGGGCGAGGATCGTTGCGAACGAAACCTCGGGTGGGTGGCCCGGTCGCGTCGCGGAGCCGTCATCGCAAAGGTTTTTGTGGGCAGGGCGGGATGGCGGCTGCGGTCGGATGGTTGTCCAGTTGAACGGGACACAGGCGTCTGCGATTCATCTGCACGGGTCGGACGCCTAGGGTTAGTTCAGGGTTCGGCTCATGCCCCGGTGTGGCGGAAGCGGACGCGCGTGCCCGGCGGAGCTTGGACCGCCGGGCCGAGCGCGTCGGGCGGCACGACCGCGATCACCGGGTAGCCGCCGGTCGGTGGGCGATCGGCCAGGAACATGATCGGGCGGCCGTCTGCGGGGACCTGAATCGCGCCGAGGACCGCGCCCTCGCTCGCGATCGTGTCGGGCCCGGTGCGCAAAAGGGCCGGGCCGTCGAGGCGCAGCGCGATCCGGTTCGAGGTGGGCGAGACCGTGAACTCGGCGGCGGCGAGCAACAGCCGGGCGGACTCCGGGAACGCGTCGGGGCGAGGACCGGGGACGATCGGGAGTTCGATGACTGATCCGGCTTTCGTCGGTGCGGTGACGGTGATCGGGTACGTGTCAGCGTGCTGTGGCGGTCCGGCAGTATCGCCGATCGGGATGCGGTCATCGTCGCGAAGGCGGTCCGCGCTGCCGAGACCGGAAAGCAGATCGGTGGAGCGGCTGCCGAGTACCCGTGGAACGGTGATGCCGCCAGCGATCGCGATGTAGCTACGCACGCCTTGGGTTGCCATCCCGACATCGAGTGTCTGGCCAGCCCGCAACGCGATCGGGGCGGACCACGGCGCCGGGCGGCCGTCGACTCGGACCGGGGCGACCGCGCCGCAAACCGCGACGACGACTGGGGAAAGCGCTCTTAACGTCAGGCCACTGAGGGTGCTCTCGAGCGTCGCGGCGTCCGGATCGTTGCCGACGAGGTGATTGGCGAGGCGGTGCGCGGCCTGGTCGAGCGCGCCGCTGTGCGGGACTCCCAGGTGCGCGTATCCGGGACGACCTCGGTCTTGGATTGTGGTGAGCGCGCCGGCCCGGATGACTTCGATGGCTGGTGCGGCGGCGGGCGGTGCGGACGCGGCGAGAGTGGCTTGGTCGCGAGGCGCGGCGGGCGAACGGCTTACGCTGCTGACCGGGACGAATCGCACGACGCTGCCGGGGACGAGCAGCGCCGGCTCCGCACGGCCGAGGTCCCAGAGGTCTGCGTCCGTCGTGCCGATCAGGTTCCAACCCCCGGGTGACGCGCTGGGATAGACCCCGGTGTAGGGCCCCGCCACGGCGACCGCGCCAGGCGGCACGCTCGCACGCGGGGTGGCCAGGCGCGGTAGCCGGTAGCGCTCCGGCAGGCCGGTCAGATACGCGAAGCCTGGGGAGAATCCGCAGAACGCAACGCGATATTCGTGGGCTGAATGGATCGCCGCCACGTCGTCGACTGACCCACCCCACGCCTTGGCGACCTCGGCGAGATCCGGGCCGTCATACCGGACCGGGATGCGGATTGTGGAGCCGAACGCGGCTCGGGCGGTGGCCGGTTTCCAGTTCGCGAGCATCACGGCGAGCGGCGCCGGATCGGCGAGGCCGTCAATGAGGACCGTACGCTCGGCCGGGACGATGTCGCGCACCGGTGGCAACGTGCCCTCAGCCTGGCGGCGCAGCAGATCGGCGTGCAGGGCCGCGACTTCGGCGAGATCCGCGCACTCGACGAGCAGCGCGTGCGGTCCGTACCGCAGCGGAATCATGACGCCTGCCGGCTAGACAAATGGCCGAATACTGACACCGGCCGCGATCAGTGCTTCGCGCACCCGCACGGCGAGGTCGACGGCCCCCGGCGTATCGCCGTGCAGGCACAGCGAATCCGCCGCGATCGCCAAGCGCTCCGTCACGATGGCTACCGACCGTTTCACCACTTGCTCCGGGTCGTGCACGACCGCCCCCGGTTCGGCGCGCGGCACGAGAGTGCCGTCCGGCCGGTACGCGCGATCGGCGAACGCCTCGTTGACGAGCGGCAGCCGCGCCGCGCCCGCCGCCCGATGCACCGCCGATCCCGGGAGGCCGAGGACCGGCAGTTCGCCGCCGGACAGCAGGATCCCGTCGACCACGGCGTCGGCCTGGCCCTCGTCCCACACGATCCGGTTGTAGAGCGCGCCGTGCGGCTTCACGTAGGCCACGTCCGCGCCGGCCGCGCGTGCGAAAACCCGTAGCGCGCCGATCTGGTAGGCGACCTCGTCGGCCAGTTCGCGCGGCGGGACCTCCATCGGGCGGCGGCCGAATCCGGCCAGGTCGCGGTAGGAGACCTGGGCGCCGATCCGGACACCGTGCGCGGCGGCGAGCGCGCACACGCGGCGCATCGTGGACGGGTCGCCGGCATGGAAGCCGCAGGCGACGTTCGCGCTGGTCACGACGGACAGCAGCGCCTCATCGTCGGTCAGCTCCCAGCGGCCGAAGCCCTCGCCGAGGTCCGCGTTGAGATCGATGGACAACGTGCCGTGCGCCATGACGGAACGATATCGGGCGATCGGCCGGAAAACGGGGAGGTCAGGCTCAGCCGACCGCGACGGGCTCGGCCGGCAGCCGCCCGGCGAGCAGATCCGGCAGGAGGCGGGCGAGACCGGGCGGATGGATAATCGCGTCCGTTGCGGCGACCTCGTCGGCCGCCCACCAGCGGTGCCCGGCGATGAGGCCGCGCTCGATCTCCTGCCAGCCGGCAGGGTTCAGCTCGAAGCCTTCGGCGCGCAGGAAGTAGTAGTGGTTCTCGAACCAACGTTCCAGGCCGGCGAATCGGGCCACGCCGCTGTTGACCGCGACGATCCGGTCGAAGCGCTCCGGCGGGACGCGCAGACCGGTCTCCTCGAACAACTCGCGCGCGGCGGCCTGCGGCAGGGACTCGCCTTCGTCAACACCGCCGCCGGGTGTGCCCCACCAAACGCCGCCGGGCGTCAGCGATTCCGGGTCGATGAAGTGGAACAGCAGGATCCTGTCGTGGCCGTCCGCGAGAATGATGCGCGCCGTGTGCCGCACCGGGAGGCCCGCCTTACCCGCCTTGGTCTCCCCTCGCGTCCCATCAGCCACGTTCCGATCATAGCCCGGCCAAGAGTGCGACATATCCCGACAATCGCCCGAAATGGTAGCCGACTGGTCGCCCTTCTGACCCATCCTGCCCGGCCCACGCCAAGCCTGCGGTCTGCGCGAACGCCTGACCTCGGCGCGCCGTAGATGCGACACTGGGGCCATGGCGTTTCCGCACACCACGACGCTGGTGACATTTCCCAGCGGCACCACGGAGGGCAGCTCGACCATCGTCGCCGCAGTGCCCTTACCTGGAGGCGTCATCGGCGTCGTGACGGACACCACGCCCTTCCATCCGCTCGACCACAGTTGGCCAGACCAGCCGGGTGACACCGGCACGCTGGAGTTCGTCGACTCGACCGACTTCGGCGGCGCGCGCCGCCCGATCGTGGATTGCGTGACCGGCGCGGTCGGGCCGGACGGCGACTTCGCGCTCGGCGAGCAGATCCCGGTGCGCCGGGGCGATCCGCAGTGGACCTGGCTCGCCGTTCACCTGGTCGAGTTCGCCTGCGCGCCCGCCGAGCCCGAGGCGCTGCTCGGCCGCGCGGTGGTGCTGCGCGCCGACTCGGCACGCCGGGCGGCGCTTTCCGCCGCGCACACCGGCTGCCACCTGCTCGCCCTGGCGCTCAACGAGGCGCTGGCCGAGCGCTGGCGCAAGCAGGCCCGGCTCGACGCGCTCGGCTCGCCGGACTTCGACGCGCTGGCGATGGACGGTTCGCGGATGGACGCGCACGCGAGCACCGACCGGTACCGGATCGGCAAGTCGTTGCGCAGAAAGGGTTTCGACGCCGACGGCCTGGCCGACGCGCTCGGCGCGATCACGGCGCGGGTCAACGCGCGACTGGCCGGGTGGATCTCGGCCGACGCACCGGTTCGGGTCGAGGCGCCGGGCCCGGAGCTGACCGCGCGCCGGCGGTGGACCTGCGCGCTGCCCGAGGGCGCCGCCTCGATCGACTGCGGCGGCACCCACCTGTCCAGGCTCGGCGAACTCGCCTCGCTGACCACCAACCTGTCGCTGAACGGGGACGGCACCGAACTGGTCGCAGTCACGGTACCGAAACGGATCTGAGTCAATCTGCGGGGTCCGCGAGAAAGAATCTGCGAACCCTGAGTGAAACCGGGCGCGAACGGGAAGATGTGACCGGTAAACGATGCGGACGGCGTGATCCGCACGACTCGCGCGCCCGCCGGCGCACGGGCCGCCGACTGAAATCAGCTATCGAATTCACCGGCCGCCGAGCGGTGGATCAGTGTCCGAACATAGCGAGATAAGGTCACGTACCCTGTCGCGATCTGAATCCGGCTGCTACGGTCCACTACCGTGGCGGCGACCACGGTGACTCACGTGCGCTCGGCGCGGGCCTTCGACGCGGAGGCCCGGGCCAGCTTCGACGCGTTCTTCGACGCGCATCACCGCGACCTGGCCAGGCTCGCCTTCCTGTTGTCCGGCGACCCGGACGCGGCCGAGGACCTGACCGCGGAGGCGTTCACCCAGGCCTGGAAGCGCTGGGAGCAGGTCACCGGCTCGGACGTGCCACTGGCCTACGTGCGCCGGATCGTGGTGAACCTGGCGGCCAGCCGGGTGCGCCGGCTGGTGCGCGAGCGGCGCGGCTGGCGGCTGCTCGGCGCGGCGTGGACCGATCGGGTGGACGGGCCCGACCTGGCCGCGAGCGCGGACGTGCGCGAGGCGCTGCGGCGGCTTCCGGTGCGTAAGCGCGCCTGCGTCGTGCTGCGGCACTACTACGGGCTCAGCGAGCAGGAAACCGCCACGACGCTGGGGATATCGGTCGGGACGGTCAAGAGCCAGACCTCGCGGGGCGTGGCCGAACTGGCCACACTGCTGGGCGCGCGTCCGAACGGGCGCGCGGTAAAGAACGGGGCGGCCAAGGATGGGGCGGCCCACCGATGACTGATGGGGTTCGTGGCGAGGCGGACGGGAACGGCGCGGGTGGCGGCGCCCGGGAGGAAGCCGCGCTCGCCGTGCGCAGAAGCTCCGAGCTCGGCGGCGTGTGGCTGACCGAGGTCCTCGACTCCGAGTTCGCCGGGTACGAGCCGGACACGCACCGGATCCGCACGCTGCTCGACGAGCGGCTCGAGGACGGCGGCGGCAGGGCGCGGGGCGTCGGCGGCCGGGTGCGCGTTCCGGTCCTGGGAATGCGGCTGGCCGGCATTCCCGCAGGCATCGCGGCGGCGGCGCTGTGCGCGACCGTGGCTGTCGCGGTGACGGCGACGGTCACCAAGGATCAGCCGCACTCGGCACCGGAAGCCGCCACGGGCCACGGCGGCCTGCCCGCCGCCGGTGGGGTCCCCTCCGGCGCGAACGACCACTCACAGGTCGGTCCGGCCGTTTCGGCTACGCACAGCGGCGCCTCCGGCCAGGGCGCGCAGACGGCCACGAAGCCGGCCGGTCCGAGTCAGAGCCCACCGGCGTCCGCGTCAGCGCCGCCCTCGCAGTCGGGCCCGTCGCCGGTCAGCGCGGTCGGCGCGATCGGGCCGTCCAGCAACGCGCAATGGACCGAGGAGGACGTGCACATCACCCTCCAGGCCCCGGTCACCGCGCTCCAACTGACCATCCGGATCACGCCGAATGCCGGCTACTCGAAAGAGAACTTCTGGTCGGACCACGCCATCGGGGAGTTCGACGTGTCGGTGAACCCGAACGCGGGCGGACTCATTTACACATTCACCCTGAAGCAGGGCAACTCCATCCAGGCCGGCCCGGTCACCATCGCCGCCCAGTTCCAGCATGACAGCAGCCCGCATGACACGAGCGGTGACACGTACTCGCTGAGTGTGACGACCGACCCGGCGCACGGCGCGGCTTCCTGGGGCGCGCAGGGCGGCTTCTAGGCGGTGTCGGGGAGCATCGAGGCAGCGACCCGGCCGCCGCGTCGTCGCCCCTTGAGACCTCCCCAGCGCCGACTCACGTGAAACTTTCACGGCACGGGCATAATCAGAGCGCTGTGGCAGTCTCCCGCCGTGGCATCAGATCCCTGACGCGCCGCGGTCAGGAGACCGCCTTGGCGGCCTCGTGTCCCGCGATACGGCCGGAGAACAAGCAGCCGCCGAGGAAGGTTCCCTCCAGCGACCGGTAGCCGTGCATGCCGCCGCCGCCGAAGCCGGCCACCTCGCCCGCCGCGTAAAGGCCAGGTAGCGGCTGCCCGTCCGCGCGCAGCACTCGGCCGGACAAGTCGGTCTCCAGGCCACCGAGCGACTTGCGGGTCAGGATATTGAGTTTCACGGCGATGAGCGGTCCCGCCTTCTCGTCGAGCAACCGGTGCGGGGCGGCTACCCGGATCAGCCGGTCGCCGCGGTAGGCCCGGGCGCCGCGGATCGCGGTAACTTGCAGGTCCTTGGTGAACTTGTTGCCGATCTCCCGGTCGCGCGCCTCCACCTGCCTGGTCACCTCGCCCAGGTCCAGCAGCGGCTTGTCGGTCAGCGCGTTCATCCCGTCCACCAGCCGCGGCAGCGAGTCGGCGACCACGAAGTCGACGCCGTGCCGCTTGAACGCCTCGACCGGGGCCGGGGCGCCCGGACCGATCCGGCCGAGCAGCTGCCTGATGCTCTTACCGGTCAAGTCAGGGTTCTGCTCCGAGCCGGAGAGCGCGAACTCCTTCTCGATGATCTTCTGGGTGAGCAGGAACCAGGTGTACTCGTGCCCGGTACGCATGATGTGTTCCAGCGTGCCGAGCGTGTCGAAGCCGGGGAACAGCGGCACCGGCAGCCTGCGTCCCGTGGCGTCCAGCCAGAGTGCGGACGGACCCGGCAGAATCCTGATTCCGTGCAGCGGCCAGATCGGGTTCCAGTTGGTCACGCCCTCGGTGTAATGCCACATCCGGTCGCCGTTGATCAGCCGGCCGCCGGCCGCGTCGGCGATCTCCAGCATGCGCCCGTCCACGTGCGCGGGTACGCCGGAAAGCAGGTTGCGCGGCGGCCGGCCGAGCCGGGCCGGCCAGTTGCGGCGCACCAGCTCGTGGTTGCCGCCGATGCCGCCCGAGGTGACCACGACCGCCTGTGCGGTGAAGGAGAACTCACCGGCCGCGGTCCGCGAACTCGGCGCGCCGCGCCGGGCGTCGCTGGGCTCGAGCACGGTGCCGCGCACGCCGGTGACCGCGCCGTCGGTGACGATAAGGCCGTCGACGCGGTGCCGGAACGCGAATCGCACCTTGCCCTCGGCGGCCGCCGCGCGCACCCGTCGCTCGAAGGGTTCGACGACTCCGGGTCCGGTGCCCCAGGTGATGTGGAAGCGCGGGACCGAGTTGCCGTGGCCGTCGGCGAGGTAGCCGCCGCGTTCGGCCCAGCCCACGATCGGGAAGAGGCGCACGCCCTGGGCGTGCAGCCAGGAGCGCTTCTCGGTTGCCGCGAAGTCCACGTACGCCTCGGCCCAGCGCCGCGGCCAGTAGTCCTCTTCGCGGTCGAAGCCGGCGCTGCCCAGCCAGTCCTGCCAGGCCAGCTCGGGCGAGTCGCGGATGCCCATCCGGCGCTGCTCCGGGGAGTCGACGAAGAACAGCCCGCCGAAGGACCAGAACGCCTGGCCCCCGAGCGAGGCCTCCGGCTCCTGCTCGACGAGGATCACCCGCCGGCCGGCGTCGGCCAGTTCGGCGGTCGCCACCAGCCCGGCCAGCCCGCCTCCGACGACGATGACATCCGTGTCCACGACGACCGCACCTCGTCTCTACGCGTTGTCTCCACCGGTTTGTTCGCCGGGTCGCAGCCTGATCGTAGGCCGCGGCGCGATCACTCCTCAACGAAGGATACGAACGTTTGGGTCGGCTGCACTCTCCCGCCTGGTCCCGCCGCGCTCCGGGGTTTGGTGCGGCTGTTTGGTGCGGCTGTACTGTGCCTGACACACTGCGAGCATGATCGAGGAGCGGGTGTGATCGAGGAGCTGCTGCCGCCCGGCGCGATTGCCGTCGAGACGCGGACCGATCCCCCGGACGCCGTGCTGTTTCCCGAGGAGGAGGCGGAGCTAGCGCTGGCGGTGGAGAAGCGGCGGCTGGAGTTCACCACCGTCAGGCACTGCGCTCGCACCGCGCTGGTCCGGCTCGGCGTCGCACCCGTCGCGATCCTGCCCGGCCATCGCGGCGCGCCACAATGGCCGGCGGGCATCGTGGGCAGCATGACGCACTGCGCCGGGTACCGGGCGGCCGTGGTCGCGCGCAGCGACGAGCTGGCGACCATCGGCGTGGACGCGGAACCGCACGAGGCGTTGCCGCCGGAGGTGCTGAGCACGGTCACGGTCCCGGAGGAACGCGAGCGGCTGGAACGGCTCGCGGCGCGAGAGCCGGCGGTGCACTGGGATCGGCTGCTGTTCAGCGCGAAGGAGTCGGTCTACAAGGCGTGGTTTCCGCTGACCGGCCGGTGGCTCGACTTCGCGGAGGCGAGCGTCGACTTCGGGACGCCGGAGCGCGAATCGGGTTCGTTCTACGCGCGTTTGCTGGTGCCGGGACCGGTGGTGGCGGGGGTCACCCTGCTCGGCTTCACCGGGCATTGGCTGGTGCGGGACGGATTGCTGTTCACCGCGATAGCGGTGGCGCCGAACGGATCTTCCGCAGAACGAACGATCGTGCTATGAATGTCCGAGTGAGCAAAGGTGCGGCGACTCGGCAGGCGGTTCTCGACGAGGCCGTCGCGACTGCCGCGCGGCTGGGGCTCGCCGGCCTGACCATCGGCTCGCTGGCCGCCCGGCTCGAACTGTCCAAGAGCGGGCTTTTCGCGCACTTCAAGTCGAAGGAATCGCTTCAGCTTCAGGTGCTCGAGCGGGCCCGCGACCTGTTCAGCGAGGAGGTCGTGCGGCCCGCGCTCAAGGCGCCGCGCGGCGAGCGGCGGGTGCGTGCGCTGTTCGAGCACTGGCTGCGCACGATCATCGACGGCGGCGCCGAGTGCCTGTTCGTCTCCGCCTCCGCGGAGTTCGACGACCAGCCGGGAACCGTGCGTGACCAGCTGGTGCGCGACCATCGGGACTTCGCCGACTCGGTGGCGCAGATGTTCCGCACCGGCATCGCGGAGGGCGAGTTCCGGCCGGACGCCGACGCGGAACAATTCGCGCACGACCTGCACGCCGTCATGCTCGGGTTCTTCCATGCCTGCCGGCTGCTCAACGACCCGAAGGCGGAAAGCCGCGCCCGGCACGCCTTCGAAGCGCTGATCGATGCGGTACGCCTGACGCCACGCGTTACGTAGCCACTGACCGACTGACTGCCTGTCTCACTGACTGACTACCTGCCTGACCTACGCAGCCCCATCGCTACTTATCGGAGTTCGCAATGACCGAGTCGGTTGCCAGCAAAAGCACGATCGTTCGTTCTTCTCTCTCGTTGCAGCAGCGCCTCAGCCGCACCGCCTTCCGGGCGCTGGAGCGCCGAGCACCACGACTGGGCGCGCGCTGGGCCGAACGGGTCTGGTGCACGGTACGGCACGCGGACCGGTCCCGTTCGGAGCGAGCCGCGCCCGGCGACCTCGTCACCATCCCGCTGCATGAAGGCGCGGGTCCGACATTCGTCGCAGAGGTCTGGGGTACCTGCGGTCCCGTCGTCTATCTCCTGCACGGCTGGGGCGGTCATCGAAGTCAGTTCGGTGCGTTCGTCGCGCCGCTGACCGCCGCCGGGTTCCGGGTCGTCGCGATCGACACGCCGAGCCACGGCGACTCCGGTCCCGGCTCGTTCGGCCCCAACCGCAGTCTGATCACCGAGTTCACCGCCGCGTTGTCGGCCGCCGCGCGGGCGTTCGGGCCCGCGCACGCCGTCATCGGCCACTCGCTCGGCGGCGGGTCCGCGGCACTCGCGGTACTCGACGGCTTGCCCACGAGGCGCCTCGTGCTCATCTCGCCGATGACTGACCCGACCCAGTTCATGCGGGGATTCGCCGCGATGCTCGGCTTCGGCGACCGCATTCGGACCGGCTTGATGCGGCGACTGGAACTGCGGACCGGGCGGCCGATGGCAGAGTTCGACGCGGTCGGCCGGGCGACGGCGGTGGCGCGGGCCGAACCGCCGCTCGACGAGGCTCAACTGCCGTCGCTGCTGGTCATCCACGATCGCGAGGACAAGCAGATCCCGTTCGGAATGGGTAAGGCGATCGCCGCCGCGTGGCAGGGGGCCGAGTTGCTGAGCACGAACGGCCTCGGGCACAACCGGATCCTGCGCGACCCGGCGGTGATCCGCAGCGCGGTTGCCTTCATCCAGGTCGGCATCGCCAAGGAATATCAGGGTTTTGGGTCCGGCGAAACGGGACGAGCCGCCGCTCACACGACCGGAAGCCCGACGTAGTTCTCGGCGAGCGAGGCCGCCGCCGCTTCGGACGAAGCTATGTAGCGCAGGTTCGACAGTTGCAGCCGGTACGCGAACTCGTCGGCGTGCGGATCGCGGTGCAGCATCGTCGTCATGAAGTACGAGAAGTGCTCGGCGCGCCACACCCGGCGCAGCGCCGTTTCCGAGTAGGCGTCGAGCAGGCTCTCGTCGCCCTTGTCCCGCGCCTGGATGATCGCGGCGGCAAGCAATGTCGCGTCGGCGGTCGCCAGGTTGAGGCCCTTCGCCCCGGTCGGCGGAACGATGTGCGCGGCGTCTCCGGCGAGGAAGAGGCGGCCGTAGCGCAGCGGCTCGGCGACGAAGCTGCGCATCGGCGTGATCCCCTTCTCGGTGATCGGGCCGTGCTCAAGCTGCCAGCCGGGCAGCTCGAAGCGCGCGTCGAGTTCGGCCCAGATCCGCTCGCCCGGCCAGGCCGTCAGGTCCTCGTCCGGAGCGACCTGGAGATACAGCCGGCTCACCCGCGGTGAACGCATGCTGTGCAGCGCGAATCCGCGTTCGTGGTTGGCGTAGATCAGCTCGTCGCAGGACGGCGGTACGTCGGCGAGGATTCCCAGCCAGGCGAAGGGATACTCGCGTGACCAGGTGCGCAACACGCTGGCCGGGATCGAGTCGCGGCCGATGCCGTGGAAGCCGTCGCAGGCCACGACGATGTCGCAGTCGAGCGTGTGCTCGACGCCCTGGTGCCGGTAGCGGATCAGCGGGGCCGCGGTGTCGGCCTTCTCGATCGCGAGCGCTTCGGCTTCGAACAGGATCGGGCCGCCCTGCCGCTCGCCGAGCGCTATCAGATCTTTGACGACCTCGGTCTGCGCATAGACCATGACGCTGCGGCCGCCGGTGTGCGAGGGGAAGTCGACCCGGTGCGCTTCGCGGGCGAAGCGCAGCTCGATTCCGTCATGCCGCAGGCCGAGGCGGTTCATGCGCTCGCCGGCGCCCGCGGAACGCAGCGCGTCGACGGTGTTCTGTTCCAGCACGCCGGCGCGCTGCCGGTGCTCGACGTAGTCGCGGGTCCGGTTCTCCAGCACCACGTTCTCGATCCCGGCCTGGCGCAGCAGGTGTGCGAGCAGCAGGCCGGCCGGTCCGGCGCCTATGATCCCGACGCTGGTACGCACGTCGTCCTCCCCCTCTTCTTTCAGGTCTCTGATTCGCCGTGGCCGGTGCCGCCGTCGAGGTCCGCGAAGAGCTGCTGTGCGACGGCGAAGGCCGAGTTTGCTGCCGGGACGCCGCAGTAGACGGCGGTCTGGAGCAGGATTTCGCCGATCTCCTCGCGGCTGAGGCCGTTGTTCAGCGCGCCGCGCAGGTGCATCGCCAGTTCATTGAGATGCCCGTGCGCGACCAGCGCGGTGAGCGTCACCGCGCTGCGGATGCGCCGGTCGAGGCCGGGCCTGGTCCAGATCTCGCCCCAGGCGTAGCGCGTGATGAGGGCCTGGAAGTCGGCGGTGAAGGCGGTGGTGTTCGCGATCGCCCGGTCCACGTGCGCGTCGCCGAGCACGGCGCGGCGCACCGCCATCCCCGCCTCGTGGCGGCTGGTATCAGGGTTCGCCTTCGGCTCGGCGGCGAAGTGGGCGCGCAGCGCGTCGGCGATGACGCGCGGCTGCTCGGCGCAGGCGAGGTGGGCCGCGTCGGCCACTTCGAGCAACGCCGCGGCCGGGATCGCCTCGGCGAGTTCACGTGCGTGCGCGAGCGGGGTCGAGACGTCCTCGCGGCCCGCGATCACGAGTGTGGGCGCGGTGATGGCGCCGAGCTGTTCGCGCAAGTCGATCCCGGCGAGCACGTCGCAGCACGCCGCGTAGCCGGACGGATCCGCAGCGCGCAGATCGTCGAGCAACGCCTTGGCGACAGGTGCGCCGGAAGCGGCGAAGGCTTCGGTGAACCAGCGCGCTGACGCGGCGTCGGCGACGGGGCCGGTGCCCTCGGCGCGGACCAGCTTCGCGCGCGCCTGCCAGTACCGCGGATCTGCGAAGCGGGCCGAGGAGCACACGATGGCCAATGCGGCGATCCGCTCGGGCCGGTGGATCGCGAGCCAGGTACCGACCGCGCCGCCCAACGAGACGCCGGCGTAGTCGAACCGCTTGATACCGAGGGCGTTGGCGAGGTTGAGGACCGCCTGAGCGAGGTCGGCGATCGTCATCGCGCCGGGCTGGAGGCTGGGCAGCACGCTCGAGGGCGTGCCGCCATGGCCGGGCAGGTCGTACCGGATCACGGTGCGGTCGGCCGCGAGCGCGGGAACAACCTCGTCCCAGAGCCGCATCGACGTTCCGATGGACGGCCCGAGGATCAGTGGCGGCCGCGTGCCGTCGCTCTCATCGCGACCGTCGCGGCGGTAGTGAAGCAGAGGTCGATCAGCCATCGAGGTTCGCCTTCATCCGGTCCGGAAAGACTTTGAGGCCTTCGAGCACCGTGACCGCGTGATGTGCGGCCTTCCCGGTGAGCACCAGCAGCTCCCTGATGACCGCGTCCTCGCACTGCCAGCGTCCGGCGGCGCGGTGCAGTTCCTGCGGCAGCGCGGAGAAGACCGTCGCGACGAGGCCGGGGCTGCGCTGAGCGAGCGCGACGAGCTGCACGGAACGGGCCGCGTTGCGCTTGTCAGGCATCGAGGACGACGAGCCCGCGGCGCCTTCCGCCAACTCACCGATCTCGGGCTGCGACAACACGACCACGTCCACGCCGATCTTGCCGAGCGCGCCGATGGTCAAGCCGAGCGCGGTGGCCAAGTCGATGACGCGTGTTCGCACGGTGTGCCAGGGACGCTCCGGTACCGCGAGCCCGAGTTCGGCGGCGAACGCGCGAACCAGTTCGGGAGCGTCGAGGTCGCCGACCGGGCCGCCGAGCTGCACCGCGAGCGCGTGGTCGTGGACCGCGGCCAGGCGAGTGCGGGCATCTTCGACGGCTGATCGCCAGGCGGTCAGCAGGTTGCCGAAGGTGCTGGGCAGCGCGGGCTGGAGCAGGGTGCGGGCCCGCTGCGGCGTTTCGCCGAACTCGGCCGCCAGAGCGCCGACCGCCGCGACGCAACGATCGAGCAGCGGGATCGTCAAGCCGATGTTCCGCGACGCTTGGAGCATCAGAGCCGTGTCGATGATGTCCTGGCTCGTGGCCGGCTTGTGCAGGTGCTCGTGGTACTCCTCGGGCAGCCGCCACCGCAGCCGCTCGAGTAAGGGCACGACGATGGTCGCGTGCTCCTCGCCGGCGTCGCGCATCTCGTCGTAGTCGTATCCCTGCTGCGTCGCGTGCACGATCGCGTCGGCGGCGGCCTGCGGAATGCGGCCGAGCCGGGCCTTGGCCTTCGCCAGCGCCGCCTCGGTTTCCAGGAGCGTGCCCAGCGGATCGTCATCCCACGGGGAAGGTGAGATATACCGTCTCGGCATCGGCCTCATCGCCGTCACCTCCCTGGATGCGCACGTCGAAGCGGTACGTCCGCGCCGCCTCCAAGCGGGAGATCAGCGTCGCGCGGCGGCGTGGTTCGAGCGCCGCGAGCAGTGGATCGGCCTCGTTGGCGGTCTCGAAATCGGCGAAGTAGACCCGGCTGTAGAGGTGATGCAGCAGCCCTCGGGCGAACAGGCAGACACTGAGATAGGGGGCTGATGCGCCGAGCCCAGGCGGCATCAGGGTTCGTATCGCGTAGTGGCCGTCGGCGTCGGTGGCGATGCGGCCGAAGCCGGTGAACCGGGTGTGGTCCCGGCCGAGCAGCGCGCCCGTGGTCTGGTCGCTGCGCAGCGAGCCGGCGGCGCCGGTGAGCGAGCCGTCGGGGCCGGCCTGCCAGAACTCCAGCAGCGCGTCGGGGATCGGCAGGCCCGCGCCGTCGAGCACGTATCCGTGCACGGTGATCGCGTCGGGGTGCGCGGCGGGCGCCATTTCGCCGCCGAGCGCGAACGGCAGCGCGTAGCCATAGAAGGGGCCGACGGTCTGCGAAGGCGTGATCGGGAGGGTCGCCGGCGAGTTCGGTTCGACGGTCATCAGCGCGCTGCTCCCTCGGTGTCGTCGGGCTCGCCGGTTTCGAACAGCGTCGCGGCCGGGCCGTCGAGCACGATGTCCCAGCGGTAGCCGAGCGACCATTGCGGGCTGGAGAGATCGTGGTCGTATGCGGCGATCAGCCGCTCGCGCGCCGCGTCGTCGGTGACCGACTGGAAGATCGGGTCGTACCGGAACAGCGGGTCGCCGGGGAAGTACATCTGCGTGATCAACCGCTGGGTGAACGCGGTACCGAACAGCGAGAAGTGGATGTGCGCCGGGCGCCAGGCGTTGAGGTGGTTGCGCCAGGGGTACGCGCCCGGCTTGATCGTCGTGAACTGATACCGGCCGTCGTCGCCGGTCAGGCAGCGGCCGACGCCGGTGAAGTTCGGGTCGAGCGGCGCCGGATGCTGATCGCGCTGATGCGCGTACCGCCCCGAGGCGTTGGCCTGCCAGATCTCGACCAGCTGGCCGCGGATGGGCCGGCCGGTGCGGTCCAGGATCCGGCCGGTCACGGTGATCCGCTCGCCGAGCGGTTCGCCGCGGTGCTGCCGGGTGAGGTCCGCGTCGAACGCGGCGACGTCGCCGACCCCGAAAACCGGCCCGTACCGCTCGGCCGCCTCGGGATCCGTAATCGCGATCGGACTCTGCTTCGGGTGTCGCAGTGCACTGCTGCGGTACGGGGGGTAGTCGCGGCGCGGATGTTGCGACGTGGCCGAGTCAGGCTGCGCGCCGTCGCGCGAAGCCGGCGATCGGGGAGAGGCCGATTGCGGCGCCGCTGCGTGCAGCGCCTCGATCTCGGCATCTATGTCGGACTGCTTCTCGACGTCCGGATTGAGCAACGCGGGCACCTCCTGCGAAGGCATCAGGGGACGATGACGGTGGCGGCCGTGCGCGCGGCCAGATCGTCGGCGGTGGTTCCGGGCGCCGTCTCGACCAGGACGAAGCCCTTTTCGGTGACGTCGAGCACGCCGAGGTCGGTGATGACGCGGTGCACGCAGGCCCGTCCGGTGAGGGGAAGGGCGCAGCGCTCCAGCAGCTTGGGCGCGCCGTCGCGGGTCGTATGTTCCATCAGGACGATGACACGGCGCGCACCGTGCACCAGGTCCATCGCCCCGCCCATGCCCTTGACCATCTTGCCCGGGATCATCCAGTTGGCCAGGTCGCCCTGCTCGCTCACCTGCATCGCGCCGAGCACCGCGGTGTCGATGTGGCCGCCGCGGATCATGCCGAAGGAGAGGGCCGAGTCGAAGAAGGCCGCGCCGGGCAGCACGGTCACCGTTTCCTTGCCCGCGTTGATCAGGTCCGGGTCCACGTCCTGATCGGCCGGATACGGTCCTACGCCGAGGATCCCGTTCTCCGACTGGAGCGTCACGTGCACGCCGGCCGGCAGGTGGTTCGGGATGAGCGTCGGCAGGCCGATGCCGAGGTTGACGTACTCGCCGTCGGTCAGCTCGGCGGCCGCTCGTGCGGCCATCTGCTCACGGGTCCAAGCCATCAGGAGCCTGCCGTTCCGGTCGCAGGGGTCGCATACGCGGCCGCGCCCGGCACGTCCGCGCTCGGCTCCGTCGCGCTTCGCGGCGTAACCGTGCGCCGCTCGATCCGCTTGTCCGCCGCCTGCTCGGGGCTGAGCACGACGATCCGCTGCACGAACACCCCCGGCAGGTGCACCTCGTCGGGGTCCAGCTCCCCCGGCTCCACCAGCTCCTCGACCTGCGCGATGGTGACCCGGCCCGCCATCGCCGCCAGCGGGTTGAAGTTGCGGGAGGACTTCGCGAACAGCAGGTTCCCGTGCCGATCGCCCTTTGCCGCGTGCACCAGCGCGTAGTCGGTCACGATGCCGCGCTCCAGGACGTACTGCGCGCCGTCGAACTCGCGCACCTCCTTCGGCGGCGAGGCGAGCGCGACCGAGCCGTCCGGGGCGTAGCGCCACGGCAGGCCGCCCTCGGCGACTTGCGTCCCGACGCCGGCGGGGGTGAAGAAGGCGGGAATGCCGCAACCGCCGGCCCGCAGCCGCTCGGCGAGCGTGCCCTGCGGGATCAGTTCGACCTCGACCTCACCGGCCAGGTACTGCCGCGCGAATTCCTTGTTCTCGCCCACGTAAGAGCCGGTGACCCGCGCGATCCGGCGCGCCGCGAGCAGCACGCCGAGGCCGCCGCCGTCCACGCCGCAGTTGTTGGACACGACGCGAAGCCCGCTTGCTCCGGCCGCGTACAGCGCCTCGATCAGGACGTTCGGGACGCCGCTGAGACCGAAGCCGCCGACCGCGAGCGAGGCGCCGTCGGGGATATCGGCCACCGCCGCCGCGGCCGAGACCGCCACCTTGTCCATCCGCGCTCCTGCCTGCCCTTGAGTCTGTTCGCCTGGTGAACTAAAGTTCATAATCGGCTGCCCCGAGTTTCCGTCTCAGGTGGGCCGGTTGTCAACGGTCGGCCGTTGGCCGCTCGTGGCTGATCGATGGGGCTGCGCACGGCTCGGGTGAAGGGAGGCGTCGGTGGCTGCCAACGACTCCGTCGCGCCGCTGGAGCGCGGGCTCGCTGTGCTACGCGCGCTGTGCGCGAGCCGCGAGGACGCGGTGCGGCCCGGCGATCTCGTGCGCGAGACCGGCCTGGCCCGCTCTACGGTCGACCGGGTACTCAGTACGTTGACCCACCTCGACTATCTACGCACCGACGCACGCGCGTTTTCGCTGGCTCCGCGCGCGATGCAGTTCGGCAATGCCTATCTGACTGCCTGCGGCCTGCCGGACGCCCTCGAATCATTCGCCGTTCGGCTCACCGACGAGTTGGACGAGTCGGTTTCCGTGGCGGTGCCGGACCGGGACGGCGTGCGTTTCGTCGTGCAGATTCCGCGGCGCCGGACCATGACGCTGGCGTTCCGGGTCGGCGATCTGCTGCCGGCCGAGCGGTGCGCCCCCGGCGCCCTGTTCGCCCCGCACTGGTCCGCGCGACAGCGCGCGCTTTGGTCACAACGGCTGGGGTCGCGGCGATTCACCGAAAGCGGCGCGTCCACGACCTTTTCGCCGCTTCCCGCTGTTCCAGGCAGTCCCCGCCCGCAGGAGATTGAATCAGCCTTCGATGAACGTGTGGCCACCGCCGCGACGGCGGGTTGGGCGTTGGACGATCAGCTCATCGAGCCGGGACTGATCGCGATCGCGGTGCCGATACGTGACGGAACGGACAGCCGCGTCGTCGCCGCCGTGAGCGTGGTGAGCCACACCAGCAGGCACTCGGCCGAGTCGCTGCGGGATCACGCACTCGGCCGCCTGCGCGAAGCGGCACGGCAGATGCAGGACGAACTGGCCGGCTCGCGAGAGCCGGCCACGCTGCGTCGCGCGTCCAGCCCGGCTTCCGGCTCAGCCACCGGTTCCGGCGAGGATCCGCGCGGGTTGCCCGCTCCCCCGCCGATCGACGAGCCGAAACGAGACCTCGGCGCGCACTATCTTCGTTCCCTGGCCCGCGGGCTGACGGTACTGGTCGCACTCGGCTCGCGGCGCGGCGGGATGACGCTCAGCGCGGTCGCGGACGCCACCGGCCTGCCGCGGGCGACCGCTCGCAGAGCCCTGATCACCTTGCGCGCGGAAGGCTACGCCGACTGCCTCGATCCCGAGGGCCGGCTTTTCGCGCCGCTGCCCGCGGTACTCGAACTCGGATATGCCAGGCTGTGCGGCCGCGGCATCGAGGAGTTGGTCCGGCCGCACCTGCTGGAGCTGAGCACGCAGGTGCACGAGTCGGCGTCGGTCGCGGTGTTGCGTGGACCGGAGATCTCGTACGTCGCACGCGTCGCCACCAGCCGAATCATGCAAGCCGCCATCACCGTGGGCACGCGATTGCCCGCGTATGCCACGTCCATGGGGCGGGTACTGCTCGCCGCCCTGCCCGAGGCCGAACGCGGCGCACGGCTCGCGGCCACCGATCTCGAACCACTGACCCGCTTCACGATCACCGACCCGGCGGCCTTGGCCGCGCTCCTCCAGCGGGTAGCAGCGGACGGATACGCGCTGGTGGATCAGGAGCTTGAGGAAGGGCTGCGGTCGATGGCGGCGCCGATCCGCGACCATCGCGGCCGGGTGGTGGCCGCGGTCAACGTCTCCATGCACGCCGGCCGCGTCGACGCCGAGCACGCGCGGGAAACCGTCCTTCCCGCACTCGCCCGGACCGCGGCGCGGATCAGCGCGGACCTCGCCGCGATGGGCGACCGCCTCGACCTCGGCGCCGCCTGACCTCGCAGCTCCTCATCCGACACCGCGCAACCCGACCCATCGGTCAACGCGACGCGCCGCACGTCAACGGCGCGTCAGACGCCGCGGACCGCCAAACGCCGCGCCTCGGGCGAGCCCAGTTCGGCGAACAACGCGTGCGCTTCTCGCCAATGCGGCAACGCGGCCTGCTCGCCTTCCTGCTGCCGAAAGACGTCGCCGAGCACGCGCAGCGCTTTCGCCTGCTCGAGCCGGCAGCCCACCTCGGCGCTGAGGGCCGTCGAACGCTCCGCGTGCTGCCGCGCGCGATCCAGGTTGCCCAGCGCCAGATGCGTCTCCGCGAGCTCGTTCAGTGCCCGCGTCTCGTACACCCGGCAGCCGCGCTCATGGCTCAGCGCGAGCGCCTGCTGCGCCTCGTGCAGTGACTCCTCCAGCGCGCCGAGCGCTCGGCGAACCGAGGCGCCGCTGTAGAGCGCCAGCAGTTCGTGGTCCGAGTCGCCGAAGCTCAGGGCCTTGCGAAGCACCTCGTCGTAGTACTCGAGCGCTCGCGGGAAATCGCGCTCGCCCTCGTGAATCAGACCCCACGCATAGTCGGTCTGCGTCATCGCCCGCGGCGTTCCCGCTTGCTCACCAAGCGATTCCGCGCGCGTCGCGTGATAGCGGGCCTGCGCGAAGTCGCCCAGGATGCAGTGCACGGCGACCAGGTCGCAGTGCGCGAGCCTGGCGCTGCGGGTCTCCCCGTTGGCCTCGGCGAGGTCGAGCGCGCTGTCCAGCAGCCGGCGTGATTCGGCGAAGTCACCCGCCAGCGAGTGCGCGAACCCGAGGACGCACAGCTTCTGGGCCCGGATCCGCGCGGAATCACTGTCCGGTCCGGCCGCCTCGGATTGGTACTGCGACAGCAGCTCGATCGCGACGCTCAGCGGTCCGGTCTCGCAGTGCACAAGGCCGAGATTGCCCAGCGCGCGGCTCGCCCCGGACTTCGAACCGCTGCGGCGGTACCACTCCAGGCTGCGGGTGAAGCAGGCCTTCGCCGATTCGACCTCGCCGGCGTCGAAGTAGTTCAGGCCGAGCCGCATGGTGGCGGTGGCGGCGCCGGAGAGCCAGCCGGCCTCGTCCGCCGCCTCGGCCGCCCGCACGAAGTAATCCCTGGCCACCGGAAGATCGCTGCGCAGCTGCGCCGTGTCGCCGAGCATGGTGTCCAGCGCCGCGACGCCGAGCGGGTCCGTCTCACCCGCCAAGGCGCGTTGCGCCGAGGCCACCACCGCGAACCAGTCCGTGTGCAGTTCCGTGCCGTAGAAATGCGCCCGCAGCTCGAAGGCCATCCGCCAGGCGCTGGAGCGCGGACCGTGATCGGCCGCGTGCGCGATGACGGCGAGCAGGTTGCGGTGCTCTGTGCGCAACCAGGCCAGCGCGTCGGCGACCTCGTCGAACCGCAGCTCGACGCCGCTCCCGAGCGCCGCGCTCGGCCGGCTGTCGAGCTTGTGGTCCGGTTGGTCGAACGGCGGGAGCCGGTCCCGGTCCGGATAGACCACGTCGACGGCGGCGTCGACTCCGGCTTCGAACCAGCCGGCCAGCCGGCCCGCGGCGGCCGCCCGCTCCTGCGGGGCATCCTCGACGCCGGCCCGCTCGACCGCGTAATCGCGCAGCAGGTCGTGGCAGTCGTAGCGGCCCGGCAGGTGTGCGCTCAGGAGGTGCGCGGCGGCGAGCCTGTCCAGGACTCGCTCCGCCTCCTCGGGAGTACAACCGAGCAGCGCCGCGGCCGACCCGGCGGTCAAGTCCACTTCCGGAATCGCGCCGATCATCCGCAACAGCCGCCGGGCCTCCGGATCCAGCCGGACGTAGGAGAGGTCGAACACGGCGCGCACCTGGCTGGACTCGTCGCCGCCGAGCACGAGCGCGTCCAGCCGGGCCGCGGCGAGCTGCCCGACCAGTTCGGCGATCGACCGGTCGGGCTGGACGACCAACTGGGCCGCGGCGATGCGCAACGCGAGCGGAAGACCGGCGCAGGCGCGGGCCAGTTCGAGGACCGCCTCGGACTCGGCCGCGGCGCGGGTCTCGCCGAGGATGCGGACGAGCAGGTCGACGGACTCACGCTCGGTCAGCACGTCCAAGCTGATCGGTTGCGCGCCGTCCAGCGCGACGAGGCCGTCCAGGCGGTCGCGGCTGGTGATCAGCACCCGGCAGGTCTCCGCGCCGGGCAATAGCGGGCGTACCTGCGCGGCGTCGGCGGCGTTGTCGAGAAGGAGGAGCACCCGGCGATTCGCCAGCAGCGAGCGGAACAGCGCACTGGCTTCCTCGGGGTCCACGGGCACGCTGCCGCCGGTGACGCCGAGGGCGCGCAGGAACCGGCCGAGTACGTCGATCGGCCGCTCCGGCGTTGCCGTGGAAAAGCCGTGCAGGTTCGCGTATAGCTGGCCGTCGGGAAACAGCGAAGCGACGCGGTGCGCCCAGTGGACGGCCAGCGCGGTCTTGCCGACACCGCCGGCACCAGTGAGCGTGGCGATGCGGTAACGATGGCCCGGAGATTCAGCTTCGCGCGTTAACGCATCCAAGCGCGCAAGAACCGCGGTGCGTCCGGTGAACGCATACGTGTCTGCCGGGAGCTGAGCCGGTGTCAGCACATCGCGGCTCGCCACAGCCGCCTCGGACTCTTCGAATTCCTCATCGAAGGACTGCTCCGCCACCTCCTGCCGCAACACTCGGGTGAGCGCCTGGCTCAGCGCGCGGCCTGGATCGGCGCCCATCTCGTCGCGCAACCGCAGCCGAAGCCGCTCGTAGGCGTCGAGTGCGTCCGCTTGCCGGCCGGTGGCCGCAAGGGCCTCGATCCAGGCGCCGATAACGCGTTCATCGAGCGGGTGGCTCTCGACGAGCGGGCTGAGTGCCTGCACCGCCTGCTCCGGTTGTCCGATCGCCAGCAGAGCGCGTGCGTAATCGACCACGACGGTTACCCGCCGCAGTTCCAGCCGTATCACCGCGGCCTGATCCGCGCTGCCGTCCGGCACGTCCGCGAGGGCCGGTCCTCGCCACAGGGCGAGCGCGGCGCCGAGCGCCTCGGCCTTTGCGGCAGGTTCCAGCGGCTCGGCGGCCTCGACGAGGCGCAGGAATCGGTCGGCGTCTACTTCACCGGTGGAGAGGTCGAGGGCGTAACCCGTCGTCGTGCGGGTTACCGACACGTGACTGTGCGCGAAGGTGCGCAGCCATTGACGCAGGCGGTGAATGCTCACGGTGAGCGTGGAATCCATGGAGCGCGCGTCTCGCGAGCCCCAGACCGTCTCGAACAGCTCCCCGCTGGAGAGCCCGCCCGGACCGGCCAGCGCGAGCGCGGCGAGCACCGCGCGCAGAATGTTGGAGGAAGGCGTGCGGAACGGATGACCGACGCCGACCGGACCGAGTACGAGCACGTCCATGGCGGCGCGCGCCTCGTTCGTCGGCGCGTTCTGCTCGGTTCCGGTGAGCCCGTCGGTCTTGCTCGCGTTGTCGATGTCGGTGGTGGCGGTTGTCTGGTCGTCGTCGCTGGATACCCCGTCTACAGCGGCCATGCAGGAATGTTACGCCGCCTGCGTCGGTGTGGCATGCCCCGTGCTCACGCCACACCGACGCCCCGGACACAGTTTGCTAGGGGCCGCCTACATCTCGCCTACACGTTTTCCGGCGGCCGAATCCGCGGTGAGCTAGGCGGTGTTGGGGAATGTATCAAGGCAACGATCCGGCCGCCGCTTTGTCGGGGATCGTGATGGCGAATCGCCACGCGCCGCCAGGCGCAGATGGTTCACTGCGCGACGAGCCTGGGCGTGCGGCCG